>JAFLDE010000004.1 GCA_017302655.1 Burkholderiales bacterium | reverse complement strand
GCTGGTAGTGGGCGGGCCCGCGGTCCAGCCCCGAGCTGGTGACCTCGAGGTAGAAGCCATGCACCTTGTTGAACTGCACCCGCAGGTTGCCGATCCCGGTGCGAGCGCGCTCGCGGGTCTCCAGCTCAAGCAGGAAAGCGTCGCAGTTCTGCCCGATGGCGCGCAGCTCGTCCAGCTCGGCATCGAAGCCCGTGGCGATCACGCCGCCGTCGCGCAACAGCACGGCGGGCTCCTCGGCCACCGCGCGCAACAGCAGCTCGGCGATGGCGGGCTCGGGCGACAGGTCGGCCAGGCACTGGTCGAGCAGCGCCGTGCCGAAGGGCACGACCGCGCGCAGCGCCGGCAGCGTGGCCAGCGTGTGGCGCAGGCCGGAGAGCTCACGCGGGCGCACCTGGCGCAAGGCGATGCGCGAGGTGATGCGCTCGACATCGCTGACCTGACGCAGCGCCTCGCGCAGCGGCTCGACACCCGCCTCCTGCAGGGCGCCGATCGCGGCCAGGCGGGCACTGGCGGTGCTGCGGTCGCGCTGCGGATGGGTCAGCCAGTGGCGCAGCGCTCGACTGCCCATGCCGCTGCGGCAGGTGTCGAGCAGCGACAGCAGCGTCGGCGCGTCCTCGCCGCGCAGGGTCTGCGTGAGCTCCAGATTGCGCTGCGTAGCCGGTGGCAGCAGGACGAGTTCGCTGCCCAGATGCACCTGCAGGCTGCGCACATGGGCCAGCGCGCGCTGCTGGGTGTGCTCCAGGTAGGCCAGCAGCGCGCCGCTGGCGGCCTGGGCGGCCGCCAGGGACTCGGCGCCATGCCCTTGCAGGCTGGCCACGCCGAGCTGCTCGCAGAGTTTGTGTGCGCCCAGCGCGGGTTCGAACTGCCAGTGTGGGCGTGCCGTCTGCGCGGCGCGCAAGCCGGCCAGCGCTTCGGTCTGGCCGAGCGCGGCGTGGTCGCGCGCGAACAGCAGTTCGGCGGGCGCCAAGCGCGCCAGCCAGGCCGGCAGCTCGGCGGCGTCGCACTCGGTGAGGCCGATCTCGCCTTGGCTCAGCGACACCCAGGCCAGGCCGAAGCGGCCACGCAGGCCGTGCAGCGCGAGCAGTGGCTGATCCTGCTTGTCGGGCAGCAGCTCCGGTTCCAGGATGGTGCCCGGGGTGACGATGCGCACCACCTTGCGTTCAACCGGGCCTTTGCTGGCGCCCACCTCGCCGACCTGCTCGGCCACCGCCACCGACTCCCCCAATTTGATGAGCTTGGCAAGGTAGCCCTCCAGGGACACCACCGGCACACCGGCCATCACCACCGGCTCGCCACCGCTGCTGCCACGCACGGTGAGCGTGATGTCAAGCAGGCGGTTGGCCTTGCGGGCGTCCTCGTAGAACAGCTCGTAGAAGTCACCCATGCGGAAAAACACCAGCAGGTCCTGGTGCTCGGCCTTGATGCGCAGGTATTGCTGCATCAAGGGGGTGTGGTGTTCCAGTGAAGCGTTGTGCTCAGACACGGGGCATGGTCAAAAGGGGGGGCGGCGGATTATCCTGAGGGGCGTGCAGGCGGTCGGGTCAGTCCAACTCAGGGGGAAGTCGTTGGAACAAGCATCCATGCGTGAGGATCGAAGTCCGGGTGACTGGACTTGCGATGGATTTGCTGGGGCTTGGCAGGCTCAGGGGGCGCGGCTGTTGCTCGATGCCGATGTGGCGCAAGCCCTGGGCTTGAGCGAGCGCACCAGCCTCATGCGCTTCATCCGCCTCATCGACCCGGCAGAACGCGATGCCGTGCTGGCCGCACTGCGCAGCACGCTGGTTCGCGGCGGCCGCTTGAACCGGCGCTTCAAGTTGGCGGGCGGGCCTGCTGCCGGCCTGTGGGCGCGGCTGAGTGTGGTGGCCAGGGGCGGCCAGTTGTGCGGTGCGCTCACCGACCTGCCAGGCGAGGGCACCCGTTTGGATCTCTGGCGCGACGCCGAGCAACGCTTCCGTGCGGCCTTCGACCAGACCCCGCACACCGCCGTGCAGGGCTATGACGACCAGCGCCGCGTCATTTATTGGAACGAGGCCAGCGAGCGCCTTTACGGATGGAAGCGCGAGGAGGCGCTGGGCCGGCAGCTGGAGGAGTTGATCATCCCGCCGGCCATGCGCGGCGAGGTGGTGCGCCTGCATGCACGTTGGATCGAGCATGGCGAGGAAATTCCGGCCGCGGAGTTGGAGCTTCAGCGGCGTGATGGCAGCTTGGTGCCGGTGTATTCCAGCCACGTGATGCTGCGCAATGGCTGGGGCGAGCCCGAGATGTACTGCATCGACGTGGACCTTCGCCGTCAGCGGCAGGCAGTGCAGGAAGGCCTGCGGCACGAACAGCAGCTTCGCCTGGTCAGCCAGGCCAGTCGGGTGGGCTGGTGGGAATGGGAACCGGGCAGCGATCGGCTGCGCTGGTCGCCGGAGTTGGCCGATTGGTTCGGCAGTGGCGAACAGCGTGAGGCGCTTCTTTCAGAGTTGCTCGCCGGTTTGCCTGCAGAGACCAGCGCCGCGCTCGCCCAGCTGCGCGGGCAGGTACTCGCCCAGCCCCAGCAGATTGCCGACCTGGAACTTCCGCTCGGCACCGTTTCGGGTGAGCGCGTGTTTCGGCTTCAGGTGCAGGCTCAGGCACTGGCAGCAAGCGCCGGCGATGGCTTGCCATCCCGGCGAGTGGGCACGCTGCTGGATGTCACCGAAAGCCGCGAAGCTGCGCAGCGCATCGAGCAACTGGTGCGTCATGACCCAGTGACCGGTCTGCCCAACCGCTTGCTCATGAGCGAGCGCCTGGCTGAATCCGTGGCGCGGGTGAGTGAACGGGGCGGCTTGGTGCTGGTGGGCTGCCTGGGGTTGGATCAGTTCGGCCTCATCAACGAGTCCTACGGCACGGTCATCGGCGATGCCCTCTTGAACGCGTGCGCCGAGCGTCTGCGCGATCGACTGCGGGCGGGGGACCTGGTGGTGCGTCTGAGTGGCGATCGATTTGGCCTCTTGTTGGAGGGGGGGCGTGACCTCGCGGAAGCGGAGGCCTTGGCCGACAAGCTGCTGGGCTTGTTCCGCCATCCCTTCCGCGTCGGAGACTTGGAGCTCAACCTGGGGGCGAGCTTGGGTCTGAGCTTGTTCCCGCAAGACGGTGACGAAATCGACTCGCTGCTGCAGCACGCCGAGACGGCTCTGCATCGGGTGAAGGAGATGGGCCGCGGCTTCCATACTTTCTACAGCGCCAAGATGAGCCGTGACGCGGAGGAGCGTGTGCGCCTGCTGGGAGCGCTGCGCCGTGCCCTGCCGGATGCTGAGTTGAGCCTGCATTTCCAACCCAAGCGTGGACTGGTAGACGGACGCCTCGTGGGCGCCGAGGCTTTGCTGCGCTGGCATTCCCCGACCTTGGGCGCGGTGTCTCCTGCGCAATTCATCCCGTTGGCCGAGGACAGCGGACTCATCGAGCCGATCGGTGATTGGGTGCTCGAGCAATGCTGCGCGGCGCTACGCCGCTGGCGGGACGCTGGGCACCCGGAGCTGCACCTGGCGATGAATGTCTCGGTTCGCCAGTTCCGTCGCGGCCACTTCGCCGACCGGGTGGCCGATGCGCTGGCCGCGCATGGCGTGCCGGCTTCAGCGCTGGAGCTGGAAGTCACTGAATCCTTGCTGCTCGACGACCACGGCCAGACCCTGCAGCAATTCCTGGCGCTGCGCCAACTCGGCGTGCGCCTGGCCATCGACGACTTCGGGACCGGCTATTCCTCCCTGTCTTACCTCCGCCGCTTCCCCATCGATGTGCTGAAGATCGACCAGAGCTTCGTGAAGGATCTTGGTGCTGGCAGCCAGGACGCCGAGCCCTTGGTCCGCGCGATCATCGGCATGGCGCAGGCACTGCGCTTGCAGGTGGTGGCCGAAGGGGTGGAGACCGATGCCCAGCATGCGCAACTGCGCCAACTCGGTTGCGATCTGGGTCAAGGCTGGCACTTTGGCCGGCCCATGCCGGTGGACGACTTCGAAGCCCGATTGACCGGCTCCTAGGGAAGCTCGAGCACGAAACGCGCGCCGCCCTCTTGGCGGTTTTCAGCCCAGAGCCGGCCTCCATGTGCCTGAGCGATCTTGCGGCTGATGGTCAGACCCAAGCCCGTGCCACCTGAGCCGTCCTTGGTGCGACTGGACTGGGTGAAAGGCTCGAAGATGGCCTCCAGCTCCGCCTCAGGGATGCCCGGCCCTTCGTCATCGACCTGGAAGCACAAGCCGCCATTCGCGCCATGGGCACGCAAGGTGATGTGCGAGCCGGGTGGCGAGAACTTGATGGCGTTGGCCAGCAGGTTGCGCAGCACCTGTTGCAGCCGAGCGGCGTCGACCCGCAACTGCGTCGCTTGCGTGGGCATGTCCACGGAAAGCGTCAGCGAGCGGGCGGTCAGCAGAGGGGCCAACTCTTCAGCCACGGGTGCGATCAGGGACGAGAGTTCGGCGTCCTGCAGCTGAATGGAGCCCACGCTGCTGTCCAGTCTGGCCACGTCCAGCAGGTCGTTCACCAGATGGAGCATGCGCCGACCGGCGCCATGGATGTCGACGAACATGCGCTGAAGGCGTGGTTGCTCTGCGGACCTGGCGCCACCGAGCTCCGAGAAGCCGATGATGGACTGCAGCGGCGTGCGCAACTCGTGGCTGATGTTGGCGATGAATTCGCTCTTGAGCTTGGAGGCCTCCTCGGCAGCTTCCCGTGCGTCGCGGTTGGCCCGCTCGGCGTCGCGCAGTTCGGTCACGTCTAGGGTTTTGGTGACGATGCGTGGACCTTGCTGCGAATCTCCGGGAAGCAGGATCTTGAAGACGATCAGGTCGTGTTCACGCCCGTCGATGCCGGGCATCCTGGCCTCATAGCGAACCGGTTTGCCGCTGGTCACCAGCTCCGCATCCATGCTCTCGTGCAGGCTGCGCTGTGCTGCGCTGAGCCCGAAGCCCACCAGGGTGCCCAGGACCTCGCTGCGGTCGCGGCCGTGGAACTGCTCCCAGGCATGATTGACGAACACATAGCGGTGCTGCAGGTCCACCACCGACGTGGGCAAGGGGCTCACCTCCAGCTCTTGCTGCAGGAAGGAGAGTTGCGCTTGCAACGAGCGCTGAGCGCGCACTCGCCCGGTGGCGTCGCCCAAGCTGCCGGCGTAGCCCAGCAGCCTTCCATCGCGGCGCAGCGCTCGCAAGCTGATGTCCAGGAAATGGACCTGGTCGTTGTCGGGGTCCTGAAAGTCCAGCAGCATGCGCTTGGCTTCCTGAGCGGTCGCTTGCTGGCTGCCCTCGTTCATGAGCGCTGCGAGCTTGGCACGCTGGGGCAGCGCCGCCAGTTCGACCAGTGGTCGTCCTACCCAGGCCGCCGCCATGCGACCTGTGAGCCGCTCCACCTGATCGCTCACAAAGGCGACCCGGCCGTCCTCGTCGGTTCGAAACACGGCTTCTTGAAGGCTTTGCACGATGACCTGGAGTTGCTCTTCGCGGGCCGTCGCCTCGGCTCGGGCGTGGTCGCGCTGCACCAGGGCGTGCTCTCGCCCAGACTGCACGCGCGCTGCCAGCAAGAGTGCGGCGATGAGAGCCGCTCCTGCCAGCGCGCAGGCCAGCAGCAAGTCTCCCGATTGGTCCCACCACGCGCGAATCGCGTCGGATTGACCGCTCTCGACGACGGTCAAGAGTGGCCATCCACGCACCAGGCGGAACGCGGCGTGCTGCGTGCCGGGTCGCAGGCCATCCCCGCTCCATTGGCCAAACTCCTGAGCGGGCAGGAATCGGGTGAGAGGCGCCAGCTTGCCCCAGCTGGCGGATGCGGAGATTTCGACGGAGCCCACGATGGGTTGACCGTCCGTGCGCAGCAACAAGGCGACGGCATCCTGTTGGCCCGAAAGGGTCTGCAACTGGTCGGTGGCAAAGCGTTCCGGGTTCAGCTGCGTAAGCAGCAACCAGCCTCGGTCGCCTGAGCTGATGCTTTGCAGCAGGGGAAGCAGTTCGCGCCCTGGGGGCACCGGGCCGCCCTGCAGGTCCGCGAGCCCGCGCACATGAAGCAAAGGGCCCAACCACGCGCCCTGGCGATTGGGGTAGGCGTTCTTGCGCCAGGCGTCGAGGGGCAGCCGCAGACCGACATCAGCCGCTTCGGTGCTGGCTAGCACCAGTCCGGTCTCGTCGATGAGCGTGAGCGCTCGAACCTCGCCCTGGTAGGCGAGCGCCGTTCGCAAGGCCTGGCTCTGCGACGATTCGTCGCTTCGCCCGTCTTCCAACAGGCGCAAGCCGGTTTGTGCCCCGGCGAGCACGGCCAGGTCGAGATATCGACTCGTCTGGTCCGCCAGCACTCGGGCCAAGAGGGTCTGGCGTTGGTTCAGCGTGCCCTCGAAGCGAATCCAGTCAAAGCGCGCCACGAGCGCCAAGCCGAGCACCATCAGCAAAGTGAGCGCAGCAGCAGCGCGGTGCAGGAGCGTTTTCATGACCGCGGATGGCCTTGCCTCAGTGCGCGCTTACTCTCGACCCTTGACCACGATGGGGGTGAGCCCGTGACGGCGCGCTGCGGCGGCCAGGCGTCCATCGCCCTGGATGCGGGCGACGAAAGCGTCCACGGTGGCATGCCACTCGTCGTCACCGGGGGCTACCGGGTAGGCATACGGAAGCACGTGAAAGGGCCTCGGCGAAGAGATGAGTTGGGCCCAGTCGGCGTTGTCAAGCAGACGCCGGCTGTAGGGGTAGTCGGTCATGAAGACGTCGACACGACCCGACTCCAGTTCTCGCTCGCGTGTTGCCGGCGGACTGACGCGAACCAGGCGCGCATGCTTCAGGTGCTGCTGCATCACAGGCTCCATGAAGGTGCCGGCCTGTACCGCCACGTTCACGCCCGGCTGGTCGATGTCATCCCAACGGCGAACGACGCGGCTGGTGCGGGTGCTCACGGCGTAGATGTCACTCTGGAGGTAAGGGCGGCTGAAGCGCAGCTTCTCCATGCGGGCGGGCAGCATGCCGACGGCGAACATGGCGACGTCGCAACGCTGCTTCAGCAGGTCATCCACCAGCGTCACGAACGAGGAGTCGACCCAGCGCACCTCCGCCTTCAGGTCCTGTGCCAGGGCGCGGGCCAGATCGACGTCCAAACCTGTCAGCTGCTGCGTGGCAGGGTGACGCAGGCTGATGCCGTAGTAATCGGGCCAGATGCACACGTTGACCTCACCCCGCGCTTGGATGCGCTGCAGAGTGGGGCCGGCCGAGGCTTGGAGACAGAGCAAGCCACCCAATACGGGCAGCACGAAATGGCGAAAGGCTTGGCGGAAGCGCATGGTGCGTGCAGCTTAAGGGGTGGTGAAGAGATCGCTCAGTTGCTCAGGGGCTTGGGCCATCAGATCGTCGAAGTCGAGCTTGGCGTCGTTCAAGCTGTCGCGAAGCGAGGCGATGGACTCGGAGTGGGCGAGAAAGACGTCAACGATGTGGGGATCGAATGCCTTGCCACGCTGGCCCCTGAGCATGTCGAGCGTGTCTGCTTCGCTGAAGGCGGGGCGGTAGCAGCGATCCATGCGCAGGGCGTCGTAGAAGTCCACGACGGCCACGATGCGCCCAGAAAGTGGAATGTCCTCGCCCGACAGACCATTGGGATAGCCGGCGCCGTCCCAGCGCTCGTGGTGGGTGTAGGCAACCTCCGCAGCGAGGCGAAACAAACCGATGCGCGATCGGCCCAGGATTTCTGCGCCGATGCGGGGATGCTCGTTCATCTCGCGCCGCTCTTCCGGACTCAGCGAGCCAGGCTTCTTCAGGACGGCGTCGGGGATGCCCAGCTTGCCCAGGTCGTGCATGGGCGCGGCATGACGCAGCTGGGTGGCCCACGCGGGCTCGCTGCCCAGGGCCAGCGCCAAGGTCTCGGCCAGGCGCCCGATGCGCACGATGTGCACGCCGGTGTCGTCGTCGCGCAGTTCAGCCGCCCGAGCCAGACGCATCAAGGCCTCGTGGTGGGCCAGTGCGACCTCTCTCAAGGCGTCGTTGCGCTCTTTGTACATGCGTCCGAGGTCACCCAGCAGGGCTTCCATCTGGCGACTGGCCTGCTCGCTGAATGACGTGGTCTCCTCGCGGGAACTCATGGCTGGCTCGCAGGTGAGGGAAGGAGGGCGCGAACGCGGTCCAGGAGGCCCAGGGGACTGAAGGGCTTCGACAGGTAGTCAGTGGCCCCTGCACTGGAGCCGGCGTCCCGGTCGGAGGGGGCATGCAAAGCAGACAGCATGAGAATCGGCAAATCTGGAAAGGACGCTCGCAGTTCGGCACACAGGCTGAGGCCGTTCCGCGGGCCGGGCAACATGACGTCCAGCAGCGCCAGATCGGGGCGGCAGGTGTTCAGCAAAGCGGTCGCTTCCTGGACATCTCCCGCTTCCAGGACGGTGCACGGCTCCATTTCGAGCGTCATGCGCACGAGGCGGCGGATGTCGGCGTGGTCTTCGACCAGAAGAATGACGGCATTGGATTGGGCCACGGTGATGCACCCCAGAGCTGATGTGATAAAAATGATATTATGCAATTCGACGTTGTCAATCGATAAATATGATGAATAATGCACGCATGAACCCCGTGGATGAAGCAAACGACGGACAAGCCCTCAGCACCTTGGATGTCGCGCGCCAACTTGGCATGGCGGTGCGCTCGGTGCAACTGATGGTGGATAGGGGCGAGTTGCAAGCCTGGCGCACGCCGGGTGGTCATCGCCGCATCAGCCGAGCCTCGGTGGAGGCTTGGCTTTCACAGCGACAGACCGGTGCTCCCGGCGCGGCGGCCGTCGAAATTGCGCGCGGCAACAAGACAGCTGCGCCTCGCAAGCTGCTCTACATCGAGGACTCGCGGCACTTCCAGAACCTGGTGTCCCTGCTGCTGCGTCAGCGCCATCCAGAGGTCGAGTTGCATTTGGCTGACGATGGATTTGCCGGCTTGGCGATGGCAGGGCAGCTTCAGCCGGATGTGTTGCTGATCGACATCTTGTTGCCGGGCATGGACGGCGCCACCTTGATCTCCAGCCTTCGCTCGCAACCCGCCTTTGCCAAGTCGCGCTTGGTGGTCCTCACCTCTCTCGAACCAGCCGACCTGGTGCCTTACGCCTTCGCTCTGGAGGGGCTTCCGGTCGTGCACAAACCGCGCCTCGTGCAAGACCTGCCCGGCGTTCTGGCCGCCGCATTGGCGCCTGCTTGATCGCGTCGTGAGTACCAAGCCCCGCGTGCTGTTGGTGGAGGACGACGCGCCGATTCGCTCGCTCGTTGCCCTGGCTCTGGAAGACGAGCCAATCGAGTTGCTGGCCTGCGAGTCGGTGACCGAGGCGCTTGGTGTGCTGGCAGTCGGCCCCGTGCAGCTTCTGATCACCGACCTGATGATGCCTGGCCAGTCGGGCTTCGATTTGTTGGCCGTTCTGCAGGATCGCCCGCAGTTGCGGGGCTGTGCGAGGCTGGCCGTATTCAGTGCAGGGGTCGGGCAGGAGGGACAGGTGCGGCTGCAGGCCTTGGGGGTTGAGCGTGTCTTCACCAAGCCCATGTCGTTGGCGGACTTCGTGGCTGGTGTGAAGGACATGCTGGCAAGCCCACAGGGCGGCCAGACCGTACGGCAGGGGCTGTCAGAGGCAGACCCATTTGCTGGTGATGAAGCGCTCCGAGGCGCGTTCACCGAGTCCTGTCTGCTGCAGTGGCCGCAGGACCTTCGCGAGGGTGATCGCGCGTGCGCGGCCTCGGACACCGGCCACCTGCGCCGTGTGGCGCACAACCTCAAAGGGAGCCTTCGCTTGCTGCGTGCGCACGCCGAGGCTGAAATGGCGCTCCAACTGGAGCGTGCCTGCGCCGAAGCCACTTGGCCGCCCGACGGCCAAGCCCGGTGGGAAGGCCTCAGCGCAGCGCTGAAGGTGCTGGCGGAGCGTCTTCCGCCGCTCCGCTGAGGATCACTCCGGGCTGCTGTCTTCGCTGGAGATGACGCGACTGTAGGGTTGCAGCAGCGTCACCAACTGCGCGTAGATCTTTGGCGAGCCGGCCAACAATTCGCGCTGGTGCAGGAAATCAGCCTCGCCGGTGAAGTTGCCCACCAGGCCACCCGCTTCGGTGATGATCAGCGAGCCAGCCGCCACGTCCCAGGGCGACAGCCCAGTCTCAAAAAAGGCGTCGTACCAACCCGCGGCGACATAGCAGAGGTCCAAGCTGGCCGCGCCCGGGCGGCGCACGCCGGCGGTCTGCTGCATCACGGCTTCGAACAGCTTGAGGTAGCGCTGGAAGTTGTCGCCCTTTCGGAAAGGAAAGCCGGTGCCCACTAGGGCGTCGGCCAGTCGGGTACGGCGGCTGACGCGCAGGCGCTTGTCGTTCAGGTAAGCGCCGCGCCCCTTGCTGGCATGGAAGAGGTCGTTGCGCGTCGGGTCGTAGACGACCGCCTGTTGCACGACACCCTTGAAGGCCAGGGCGATCGACACCGCATAGACGGGCAGGCCATGGATGAAGTTGGTCGTGCCGTCCAGCGGATCGATGATCCATTGGTAATCGCTGCGCTGGTTGCCGTGCTCCTTGCCGGACTCTTCGGCCAGGATGGCGTGCTGCGGGTAGGCGTCGAGCAGGGTCTTGATGATGACTGCCTCGGCCGCGTGGTCGACCTCGGTGACGAAGTCGTTCACGCCTTTGGCGCCCACCTTGATGCTCTCCAGGTCCAGGGAAGCCCGGTTGATGATGGAACCGGCGGCGCGGGCGGCCTTCACGGCCACATTGAGCATGGGATGCATCGCTGCAGAGGACATGGATTTCCTTGCGGGAAGAGGGTGGGCTGGCAGGGAGAAAGAGCGGCCGCGGCTTGGGGGAACCCATGCGCCCGGCAGAATGGGGCGGGATTCTACTGAGGGCCGCAGGCCCGGCTCTCGTGCAGACCACACGTTTCATCCTGTTGGAAACCAGCCAGCGTGGCAACGTGGGCGCCGCCGCGCGCGCCATGAAGGTCATGGGCTTTCATGACCTGGTGCTCGTGAGGCCCCGTTTCGCCGACGTGCTGACGCACGAGGAAACCCTGGCCTTCGCCAGCGGCGCCGCCGATGTGCTGGCCGGCGCCACGGTCGTGGATCGCCTCGAAGACGCGCTGACCGGGGTGGACTGTCTGCTGGGCACCGCCATGACGCCGCGTGACTTCGGCCCGCCCTGCCATGCCCCGCGCGAGCACCTGCCGCAATTGGCGCAGCGATCGGTGGCGCTGCTGTTTGGCAGCGAGCGTTTCGGCATGGCCAACGAGGACGTGTACCGCTGCCACGCGCTGCTCTCCATCCCGACCTCCCCCGATTACGGCTCGCTGAACCTCGGCCAGGCCGTGCAACTGCTGGCCTACGAGCGGCGCCAGAGCCTGGGAGGATTCGTGGTGGAGCCGCGCACGGCCGAACCGGCCGTGGCCGACGCCCGCGCAGTGCAGGGTCTGCTCACCCACTGGCAGGGCGCCTTGGTGAAGCTGGGATTCCTCGATCCGGCCGCCCCCAAGAAGTTGATGCCGCGTCTGAACCAGTTGCTGAACCGCGCCCAGCTGCAGGAGGAGGAGATCCACATCCTGCGCGGCATTGCCAGAGCCATCGAGCGTCGCTGTTGTTGAAGGCCGCCCTTGACCTCGCGCCTTCCTACACTGCCCGCCCTCTGGAGAACCCATGTTCAGCCGCATTCATGAAGACATCGCCACCATCCTGGAACGAGACCCCGCCGCGCGGTCGAGTTGGGAGGTGTTGCTGTGCTATCCGGGCCTGCATGCCCTGATCCTGCACCGCCGCGCCCATTGGTTCTGGCGGCACGGCTTCACCACCCTGGCCCGCTGGATCTCGAACCTGAACCGTTGGCTCACCGGGATCGAAATCCATCCCGGCGCCCAGTTCGGGCGCCGCGTCTTCATCGACCACGGCATGGGCGTGGTCATTGGCGAAATGGCCGAGGTGCATGACGACGTCACCATCTACCAGGGCGTGACCCTGGGGGGCACCACCTTGGTGAAAGGCGCGAAGCGCCACCCGACCCTGGCGCGCGGTGTGGTCGTCGGCGCCAATGCCTGCGTGCTCGGAGGCTTCACGGTGGGGGAGGGCGCGCGCATCGGCTCGGGCGCCGTGGTCACGAAGGCAGTGCCGCCCGGCGCCACGGCAGTGGGCAACCCCGCGCGAATCATCGAAGCCAGCCGCGAACAGGCGCGCGAGGAAGCCGCCGCGCGCATGGGTTTCTCAGCCTACGGTGTCACGCAAGGCGACGACCCGGTCGCTCTCGCCATGAAGGGCTTGATCGACTCCGCCTCCGGCCATGAGCACCAGATCGCACTTCTCTGGGCGGCCATCCAAAAGTTGCAAGCCGCGGAGGCCCGCGAGGATTGCGTGCCGCTCGACGCTGCCTGCGACGAGCACTTCGACGCCGAGCAACTCAGCCGCCTCGTGCGTCCCTCCTGATGCGCCAGGTTCATCGCCACCTGCTGCGTGTTTTCATCACCGGCTTGCTGGCGGCCTTGCCGCTTGCCGCCACGGTGCTGGTCTTTGGCTGGGCCTTTGCGTTGCTTCGCAGTTGGGTCGGGCCGGCGAGCCCCTTCGGCGAATGGCTGGGGCGCATCGGCCTGGGCGTGGCCGAGTCGGAACTGCTCGGCTACGTCCTGGGGATCGGGCTGATCGGCGTGGGCATCCTGCTGCTGGGCCTGCTCACCGAGCTGGGGCTGCAGCGCGGCCTCGTGGACCTGCTGAACGCCGTGATGCGCCGCATCCCGCTCGTGCGAAGCGTGTACGAACTGGCCCAGCGCTTCGTGGAGTTGATGTCCCGACGTGACCCCGAGGGCACGCGCGCCATGCAGCCCGTGTGGTGCCACTTCGGCGGGCGGGACAAGCCGCACAGCGCGGTGCTGGGCCTGCAGAGCTCGCCCGAGACGGTGCTGGTGGACGGCCGCCCCTGCCTGGTGGTGCTGGTGCCTACCGCGCCAGTGCCGGTGGGCGGCGGCCTGCTGTTCGTGCCCGAAGACTGGGTCAGCCCGGCCGAACTGAGTGCCGAGGCCATCACCAGTCTTTACGTCAGCATGGGTGTGACGGCGCCGCAGTACTTGCCGGTGGTGTCTCGGCCGCGCTGAAGCCTTCATGCGGCCACTTGGGCTGTTCATGCGCCGTTTCTGACCTTCGATCGCAGGCTGCGGGGCGGCGTGCGACCGGGTCAGTAAGCTGTGCGGCTTCATCCACCCCAGTTCGCTCTGGCGACCTTTCTCCATGTCCATCCGTCTGACCCGCCGCGGCACGGCGACCTTCGTTCCCTTGGCTTTTGCGCTGGCTGCTGCGCTTCCCCTCCAAGTCCTGGCACAAGGCCAGCAGGCCACGCTCACCGTGGGCGATACGCCACTGATTCCACGGGCGGCTCTGTTTGGCAACCCGACCAAGGCCGGCGCTCAACTGAGCCCCGACGGCCAATGGCTGAGCTGGCTCGCTCCGCTGAAGGGGGTGATGAACGTGTGGGTGGCGCCGGTCAATCAACCTTCGGCCGCCAAGCCGGTGACCGACTCGACCGACCGCCCCATTCCCGCTTACTTCTGGTCCGGCAACAGCGAACGCGTTCTGTTCGTGCAGGACAAGGGCGGGGACGAGAACTTCCGCCTCTATGGCGTCAAGGTCGCCACGGGCGAGAAACAGGACTTCACGCCCTTTGACAAAGTACGGGTGCGAGTGATCGGCCTTTCGAACAAGCGACTCAACGAAGCGCTGGTCGGCATCAACAACCGAGACCCGCGCTGGCATGACGTGCACCTGCTGAACCTGCAAACCGGCGAGTTGCAGCTGGTGATGAAGGGCGATGGCTATGCCGGCTTCTTGGCCGACGAGGATCTGCGCCTTCGCGGTGCGGTGCGTCCGAATGCCGCTGGCGGCTCGGACTACTTCCGCATCGAGGATGGCAAGGTCGCCGACAAGCCCCTGGTCAGCACCACGCTGGAAGATGCCGCGACCTCGCCGTTGGGCTTCACGTCCGACGGCAAGACCCTGTACTGGACCGACTCGCGCGATCGCGACACCACCGCCCTGTTCGCGGAGGACGTGGCCACGGGCCAGCGAAAGTTGATCGGACAGGACGCGCGTGCCGATCTCGGTGGCACGCTTCGCCACCCGGTCACCGGCGAGGTGCAGGCCTATGCGGTGAACTACCTCACCAACGAGTGGCAGTTCCTCGACGCCGGCTTGAAGGCCGACTTCCAGTGGCTGCAAAAGAACTTGGGCCAGGGTGAGGTGTTTGTGGCCAGCCGCACGCGCGCCGATGACCGCTGGATCGTCGGCATCGACGCGGTCTCCAAGGTGTCCGCCACCTATCTGTTCGATCGCAAGGCTCGCCAGCTCACGCCGCTCTATGTGGCTCGCCCCGAGCTGCAAGGTGCGCCGCTGGTGCCCATGCACCCGCTGGAGATCAAGTCCCGCGACGGCCTGACCCTGCCCAGTTACCTGAGTCTGCCGCAGGGCAGCGACAGGAACGGTGATGGCAAGCCCGAGAAGGCGGTGCCCATGGTGCTGCTGGTGCACGGCGGTCCCTGGGCGCGCGATGGCTATGGCTACAACGGCATGCACCAGTGGCTCGCCAACCGCGGGTACGCCGTGTTGTCGGTGAACTTCCGCGCCTCGACCGGTTTCGGCAAGAAATTCCTCAACGCCGGCAACCAGCAATGGGGCCTGGCCATGCACGACGACCTGATCGATGCCGTGAACTGGGCCGTCAAGCAGGGCGTCACCCGTGCCGACCAGGTGGCCATCATGGGCGGCAGCTACGGCGGCTATGCCACCCTGGCCGGTCTGGCCTTCACGCCGACCACCTTCGCTTGCGGCGTGGACATCGTCGGTCCGTCCAATCTCGAAACCCTGCTGGCCACCATCCCGCCTTACTGGGAAGCCGGGCGCAAGCAGTTCGCGCTGCGCATGGGCGACCCGGCGACGGAGGCGGGCCGCACCATCTTGCGTGCCGCGTCACCCCTCTACAAGGCCGACCAGATCCAGCGGCCGCTGCTCATCGGCCAGGGTGCGAACGACCCCCGCGTGAAGCAGGCCGAGAGTGACCAGATCGTGCAAGCCATGCAGGCGAAGAAGATCCCGGTCACCTATGTGCTTTATCCGGACGAAGGCCATGGTTTCGCCAAGCCTGGCAACCGCATCGGCTTCTTCGCCGTTTCTGAGGCCTTCCTCGGTCGTTGCCTGGGCGGTCGGGTGGAGCCGCTGGGTGACACCCAGCGCCAATCCACCGCTCAGGTGGTGCATGGCGCCGAGTTCGTGCCCGGCCTGAAGGAAGCCATCACCAAGCCCTGAGTGAGGTTCAGCCGGTCGGAGGGCGCTGCGCGCTCTTCGGCCGGAAGGCTTTGCAGCGGTCTGGGTCGGTTTCGATGTACGGGCCGCCCAGCAGATCGACGCAGTAGGGCACGGCGGCAAAGATGCCGGGGCAGTCGGGCAAGCCGCCCAAGGTCTCGGCGATGGCCTTGGGTTGGCCGGGCAGATTGAGGATGAGGGCGCCGCCGCGGATGACGCCCACCTGGCGTGACAGGATGGCCGTGGGCACGAAGCGCAGCGAGATCTGCCGCATCTGCTCGCCAAAGCCTGGCATCTCGCGCTCGGCCACGTCCAGCGTGGCATCAGGGGTCACGTCGCGTGGCGCGGGCCCCGTGCCGCCCGTGGTCAGCACCAGATGGCAGCTCGCTGCGTCCACCAGCTCGCGCAAGGTGGCGGCAATGATGGCGCGCTCGTCAGGAATCAGGCGTTGCTCGAAGGCGATGGGGTTCTTCAAGGTCTGCGTCAGCCAGTCGCGCAGCGCAGGCAGGCCTTGGTCCTCGTAGACGCCGCTGCTCGCGCGGTCCGAGCAACTGACCAGACCGATGCGCACCGGCTCAAGCATCGCTCGGCTCCGGCTGCGCCTTCAGGAACTGGAAGAGCTCGCGAAAGCCGCGGCCGCTGCGCGCTTCGGGGTTGGCGGCGGCGTCCTTGCGTGCCGAGCGAAGCAGGCTGCGCAGCTGCTGCACGTCCACGCCCGGGTGCTCGCTGATGTAGCGCTGCAGCGCATCGTCGCTGGCCAGCAGCTCTTCTCGCAGGGCTTCCAGCCGATGCAGGCGTAGCTGGTCGTGCGCGTGCCCAAGCTTGAACGCTGCCACGGCTTCAGCCAGCGGGTCGGCATCCACCTGGCGCATCAGCTTGCCGATGTATTGCAGCTGGCGCTTGCGGCCACCGTGGGCGGTTATCTTCTTGGCTTCGCGAAGCGCTTGGCGCAGGGCCTCGTCCATGCCGATGGCATCGAGCCGCGAGTCGGGCAAATCCAGCAGCTCCTGTCCCAGCTTCTGCAGTGCATCGGCTTCGCGCTTGAGCTGACTGCGCGAAGGGCCTTCGTAGTCGTCGAGTTCGTGGGAGGGCGGCCCGGGTCGGGCACGGCGGGGGCGGTCGTTATTCGGCATGCGGCTCATGATAATGACGGACCCTCTGCCCAGACCCCCTTCGATGACCGCTGCTTCCCAGGGCTTCGCCCACTCACGCGCCGAGTTCCAGGAACTCGTGGAACGCACCCTTCAACTGGCGCGGGACAAGGGCGCGAGCGATGCGGCGGCCGAGGTCAGCGAGGGCAGCGGGCTGTCGGTGTCGGCACGGCTCGGCAAGCTCGAGAACGTCGAGCGCAATCGGGACAAGTCGCTGGGTGTGACGGTCTACCTGGGTCAGCGTCGCGGCCACGCCAGCACGTCTGATTTCTCTGCGGCAGCGCTGGACGCGACGGTGCAAGCGGCCTACGACATCGCCCGCTTCACGGCCGAGGACCCGGCGGCCGGTCTGCCGGACGCAGAAGACCTGCTGCTCGAACCCGCGCCCGACCTCGATTTGTTCCATCCCTGGGCCATCGACGCCCAGCAGGCGGTCGAGCTGGCGCTGCGCTGTGAGGCGGCAGCGCTCGGCGTGGACAAGCGCATCACCAACAGCGAGGGCGCGGCGGTGTCGGCGCAGCAGTCGCATTTCTGGGCGGGCAATAGCCGTGGCTTCAGCGGCGGCTATGCCAGCAGCAGGCACTCGATCTCGGTGGCTCCCATTGCCGGGCGTGGTGCTGGCATGCAGCGCGACGCGTGGTACAGCTCGATGCGCGATGCCGGCGAACTGGCCTCGCCGGAGGCCGTAGGCCGCTATGCGGCCGAGCGAGCGCTCTCCCGCTTGAAGGCGCGCCGCGTGGCTACTGCCGAGGTGCCGGTGCTGTTCGAGAACCAGGTCGCGGCCGGCTTGCTCGGCGCTCTGGTGCAGGCCACCAGCGGTGGCGCGCTGTACCGCAAGACCAGCTTCCTCACCGACAGCCTGGGGCAAGCGGTTCTTGCACCCCATGTCGAGGTGGACGAGGATCCCTTCGTCGCCAAGGGCAAAGGCAGTTCGGCCTTTGACGAAGAGGGCGTGCGTACGCGGCCCCGCAGCGTGGTGCAAGGGGGCGTGTTGCAGGGGTACTTCCTCTCCAGCTACTCGGCCCGCAAGCTGGGCCTCAAGACCACCGGCCATGCCGGCGGCTCGCACAACCTGGTGATGCGCAGCCGCGCCACAGCGCCCGGCGACGACCTGGCCGTCATGGTCAGGCGCCTGCATCGGGGTCTCCTGGTGACGGAGCTGATGGGGCAGGGCGTCAACTACGTCACCGGCGACTATTCGCGCGGCGCCAGCGGCTACTGGGTGGAGAACGGCGAGATCGCCTTCCCGGTGCAGGAGGTGACCATCGCCGGCAATCTGCGCCAGATGCTGCAGGACATCGTCGGTATCGGGGCCGATGCCTACACGACAGGTGCGAAGACCATTGGGTCGGTGCTCGTCGGTCGCATGAAGCTGGCGGGGGCCTGACGCACCCGGCAGCGGTGCCCGTTTTTCCGACAGGGCATTCCCCCACCGGGAATTAGAGGTCGCCTCCTAGAATTCGCGCGTTTTCCCCCCACCCTTGAGGAGACTTGCGGAATGGAACGTCGTTCATTTGTTGGCAAGGCCGGTTTGGCCGGCATCTTGGCTGCGGGCGCTGCCCCGGCCGTGCACGCGCAGGCTACCTTGCGTTGGCGCTTGGCATCGAGCTTCCCGAAGGCACTGGACACCATCTACGGCGCGGCCGAAGTGTTCGCCAAGAAAGTGGGGGAAATGTCCGGCGGGAAGTTTCAAGTCTCGGTGCACGCTGGTGGCGAGCTGATGCCGGCCTTCGGGGTGGTGGACGGTGTGCAGAACGCCACCGTGGAAATGGCCCACACCGCGCCGTATTACTTCTTCGGCAAGGACGAGACCTTCGCGATTGGCTGTGCCATCCCCTTCGGCTTGAACAGCCGCCAGATGACCGCCTGGCAGTACGAAGGCAATGGTCTGAAGCTGATGCGGGAGTTCTACGCGAAGTACAACATCATCCATTTCCCGATGGGCAACACCGGCGCCCAAATGGGCGGCTGGTACCGCAAGGAGATCAAGAGCGTCGCCGACGTGAAGGGTCTGAAGATGCGCATTGGCGGCTTCTCCGGCCGGGTGCTGGAGCGCATGGGCGGTGTGCCGCAGAACATCCCCGGCGGCGAGATTTACCAAGCACTCGAGAAGGGCACGATCGATGCCGCCGAATGGGTGGGGCCGTACGACGACTTGAAGCTTGGCTTCTTCAAGGTCGCGCCTTTCTACCACTACCCCGGCTGGTGGGAAGGTGGTCCTCAACTCGACCTGTACATCAATACCAAGGCCTACGAAGGCCTGAGTGCTGAGAACAAGGCCATCGTGGAGGCTGCATCGGCCTATGCGCACACCGAGATGCAGGCGCGATATGACGCACGCAATCCGGTCGCGCTGACGCAACTGCTGGCCAACAAGACCAAGCTGGTGCAGATGCCGATCCCGGTGCTCGATCTCGCGTTCAAGGAGTCGATGGCCCTCTACAGCGAGATCTCAGCCAAGAACCCCAACTGGAAGAAGGTGTACGACGACTACTCGGCTTTCCGGAAGGAGAGCAACCGCTGGTTCCGCTACACCGAGGCCATCTTCGACCGCTACATGCAAAGCAAGATCACTCAGCTCTGAGAACTGCGTGATCAGCACACCAAGGGCCCCGAAAGGGGCCCTTGGCGCTTATGGCATCGAAGCTTCGGAGGCTGGCGGCTCCGCGCTGCTGGGCACATCAGACGCAGGTTCCGACGCAACCTCCATCGGGTCGATCGGTGCTACGTCGAACAGGTCGTCCTTGGGCGCCATCTGCGCCTCGGCCTCTTCCACGTTGACCTTTTGGGTGACCTCGATGTTGCCGGCTACCAGTTGTGGGTAGGCGATCACCACCGCCACCATGATGACTTGGATGACGATGTAGGCGATCGATCCCTTGTAGATCTGGGCGGTGGTGACCGCTGGGATGGTGGCACCGGTGACCCGATCCCGGTAGTCACGACCCGGCGCGACGCTGCGAAGGTAAAAGAGCGCAAACCCGAAGGGCGGCGTGAGGAAGGAGGTTTGGAGGTTCATCGCGAGGATCACGCCGAACCAGATCATGACCATGTCAGGGCTGAGGCCCGGCACCATTTCCGGCAGGATCTTGGCCGCCACCGGCGCCAGGATCGGCACGACGATGAAGGCGATCTCGAAGAAGTCGATGAACATGCCCAGCACGAACACCAGGATGTTCACGACGATCAGGAAGCCCAGCGCCCCGCCGGGCAGCTTGTCAAACAGGTGCTCGACCCAGATGTGACCGTCGGCCGCGTTGAAGGTGAAGCTGAAGACGGTCGAGCCGATGAGGATGAAGAGCACAAAGCAGGACAGGCGGACCGTGTTGTCGAGCGCCTGGTTCATCAGCGTGAAGCTCAGTCGCCCCTTGGCCAAGGCCATGATCAGGGCCCCGACGGCACCCATGGCGCCACCTTCGGTCGGCGTCGCCACGCCCAGAAAGATCGTCCCAAGCACCAGGAAGATCAGGACAAGGGGCGGAATGAGCACAAAGGTCACTTGCTGGGCCAGACGAGACAGCAGGTTCAGGCCGAGAAACCGATTGGCCAGAGCCAAGCCCCAGGCCAGCAAGAAAGCCACGGTCATCGACAGGATGAGGATTTCGTCCTCCGGTGCTGGCAAGGTGCGCTCGATCAGGGGGTTGATCAGCGACTCGTGATTCGCATGCCACAGCCAGCCGGCGCCGATGCAGATCAAGAGCAGCAGTGCCAAAGAGCGGTAGCCCGCCGAACCGTCTGCCTCCTTGTAGATCCGCGCTTCCGCCGGCAGGGCTGGCACCCAGGCCGGCTTGACGATGGCGATGGCCACGATGAACAGCAGGTACAGACCCACCAGCATCAATCCTGGTACGAGAGCGCCGGCGTACATGTCGCCCACCGAACGACCCAATTGGTCGGCCAGCACGATCAACACCAGAGAGGGAGGAATGGCCTGTGCCAAGGTGCCGCTGGCGGTGATGGTGCCGGTGGCAATCGATCGGTTGTAGCCGTAGCGCAGCATGATCGGCAGCGAGATAAGCCCCATGCTGATCACGGCGGCGGCCACCACGCCAGTTGTGGCGGCGAGCAAGGCACCGACCAGGATCACAGCGATAGCCAAGCCGCCACGAACAGGGCCGAACACCTGCCCCACCGTCTCGAGCAGTTCCTCAGCCATGCCAGATCGCTCAAGGATGATGCCCATGAGTGTGAAGAATGGAATGGCGAGCAGTGTGTCGTTCTGCATGATGCCGAAGACACGCAAGGGCAGCGCCTGAAATAGGCTGGCGCTGATGGAGAGCACCTCTGGATGAAGATGACTCAGCTCCATGCCGAGAAAGCCGAAGGCCAGTCCGGTCGCGGCCAATCCAAACGCCACCGGGATGCCCGACAGGAGCACGAGCAGGAGCCCAAGAAACATCAATGGCACGAAGTTCTGTGCGACCCAGAGCGTCATGCTGCTGCCCCCTCGGCATGAGAGTCGACTTCGTGAGCCTTGACTTCTGGAGTGATCGCGTGGGCCAGGTGGCCGCTCAGGAACGCAAAGCGCTTGATGAGTTCCGAGGCTGTCTGCAACAAAAGAAGTCCGAAGCCCACAGGCATCAGCAGCAGCACTGGCCAACGCACCAGGCCGCCCGCGTTCTGACTCATCTCACCCGACACCCAGGCGTTGTGGAACACCGGCCAGGACAAGGTGATGAGCATCCAGCACAAGGGCAGGATGACCGCCACGATGCCGACGATGTCGATCCATGCGTTGACTCGGGGCGACAGCTTTCCGGCTATGAAGTCGATCCGGACGTGAGCGTTCTTGAGGAACACGTAGCCAGCGCCCAGCAGGAACACGGTGGAGAACAAATACCACTGAACTTCCAAGTATGCGTTCGAGCCGATGTTGAACGCCTTGCGCATGACGGCGTTGCCGGCGCTGATGAGCACCGACGCCAACACGAGCCAGCGTACAAAGTGGCCGATCCCGCTGCTCAAGCGATCGATCGACCGTGATACCGCCAACAAACCCTGCATACGCCGCTCCAAGTCACGCGGCGATGTCCACACATGCCGCTCCTTCACTAGCGGCACTGTAGGGGAGCGATCAGCCACGCTCCCTCAGGTTTTCCACCGCCATCATGAACAGGCGCGTGGAGCGTGTGCCTGAGCGGCAGAACAGCAAAATGGGCTTTGGCAACTCCAGCAGCAGATCGGCCAGCTGCGCGGCTTCCTCTGGGCTTTGGTAGCCGCCATCCACTGGCAAGAAGCGGTAGGCCAGGCCCGCTTTCAATGCCTCGGCTTCGATGGAGGCATTGGTCGGCTGATCGTCCTCGAACTCGAAATCGGGGCGGTTGTTGATGATGGACTTGAAGCCCGCGGCCGCCACTTCGGTGACTTGGCTGGCGTCCATCTGCGGTGCGGCGCTGACTTCATCGGTCAGGCGCTGGATGGGCAGGGGATAGCTCATGAGAGGGCCTGCTTCACGGCGGCCGAAACCATGGCCATGTCAGCCTTGCCTGCAAGCTTGGCTTTGGCAGCCCCCATCACCTTGCCCATGTCGGCGGCAACCAGCTTCTGACCGCCGCCCAATTCCAGCACCAGGGCGGCGATCTCGGCCGCGACGCCGGCAGCGTCCAAGCGTTCGGGAAGGTAGACCTTGAGCACGTCGATTTCGGCGGCTTCCTTGTCGGCCAGGTCCTGGCGTCCCGCCGCAGCGAACTGCGATTGAGCGTCCTTGCGCTGCTTGATCAGCTTGTCGACGATCGCGACGAGATCGGTGTCGTTGACCACCACGCGTTCGTCGACTTCCTTTTGCTTCACAGCGGCCAACAGCATGCGGATGGTGCCGAGCTTGTCGGTTTCCTTAGCGCGCATGGCGCTCTTCATGTCTTCGGTGATGCGGTCTTTGAGGCTCATGGGGTGAAGAGGTCTGGAAATGAGAAGGCCCGCACAGGGCGGGCCTCGTCAAGCCGACATCGGTCGGGCTCAGTACATGCGCTTGGGCAGCTGCATGCTGCGCACGCGCTTGTAGTGGCGCTTCACGGCGGCGGCCTTCTTGCGCTTGCGCTCGGCGGTGGGCTTCTCGAAGAATTCGCGGGCGCGAAGGTCGGTCAGCAGGCCAAGTTTTTCAATGGTGCGCTTGAAGCGGCGCAGGGCGACGTCGAACGGCTCGTTCTCTTTGACGCGGATGGTGGTCATGGGTTCCTTCGGTTTCGCTCGGTGTTCACGCAGGGGCTTGCCAGGGGATATCGGCTTCTGGGTCCGGACCACAAACCAAGTTCCAGACTGGTGCCGCAGCTGCGCAAATCGTTGCGGGGGTTTGCTAGCAAAGCGCGCGAGTATACCGGAAGATCACTGCGTCGCCGTGGCTTGCTCACGGTTCGCCTCGACTTCGGCGACTTGATGTGCATGCATGCAGTTGTCGGCGACGCGCTGGCCCTTCTTCGCGTCCAGCAGCATCGACTTCACCGGAACCTGCAACCAAACCAGACCGGCATGCCGCGCCTCCAGGCGAACCACTCCGGTCGTCGTGGGGTGCGGCGTGAGTACATGCTTGGCGCCTCGGTGCTCCAGCAAAAAGCGACCGGCCAGTTTCGGGTGGGCCTCGACCCGGATGCGGTGACCGAACTCGCAGTGCGAATCGCCCACCATCACGTGAGGGGCGACAGCTAGCCGCTCTTCTTCGATGACTTCGGGCTCGATGGGTTCAACGGGTGCTTTCTTCTTCGACGCCTTGGCCGACTTCGCAGGCACGGCCTTCGCGCCGTTGCCTGGATTCGCTTGTTGGGCCACGCCGGACAGCGGGAGCGAAAGAATCAGGGTCGTGAGAAGGGCAGAGGTGGCGCGCATGGTCCGTCGAGTCCATTCAGCAGAAAGGGCTGAATTCTCTGTCCCTTGTGCAGCCGCCGCGTGAGCGTCCGTGTCAGCGATTTCCAGGAGTGAAAAATCGTGAAAGGGCGACTTCCGGCAATGGCTGGCCCGTCGCATGCGCCTGATCGAGCAGCGACCAGAAGTAGCGGTAACTCGCCCGGTCATGGAGGTGATCGCGGTGCCGGATCGGTGCCCACTGGGCCTCCTGAGCGGCCAATAGCACTTCGATGGCTTCGTCAACCTCAGCCGCACTGGGCGAGAACGCCTCCAGGATTGGCTCGATCTGGTCCGGGTGAATGCTCCACATCCGCAGGTAGCCGAACTCTCGCCACGCACGCCCAGCCGCCGCCTGCAGGCGATGTTTGTCCTTTAACTCAGTGACGACGCAATGGGAAGGCACCTTGCCGTGGCCGAGCGCGGCTGCGCTGATCATCAGCTTGGCCCGTCTGACGAGCGGGTGACTGAACTGACCCTCCATGGTCATGGCACTGCGAGGAATGGCGCCATGGTGCCCGGAGACGAAGTCCATCAGGCCGAACGAAAGCGACTCGACTTCGGGCTGTGCCGCGATGGCTTCCACCTCGCGCAGGCCGCCATGGGTCTCGATCAATACCTGCAAGGGGGGCGGTGTTCTGGCACCCCATGCGGCCTTCACGGCGGCAACGCCACGATGCAACTGCTGGGCTGACTCGACCTTGGGCAGCATCAGATAGGCGGCCGCCCTCGATGCACGCGCCAGGGTGTCCAACTCCATCTCGAAAGCAGGGTGGTCAATGGGATGGACGCGCACCCCCACCCGGTCATGGTGGTTGTCAGCGCTGGCCATCAGCTCGCACACCAATTGGATGTGCTCGGCTTCGGCACCCACGGCGGCGCCGTCCTCGCAATCCAAGGTCACATCGAACACGGGACCGCGCCCGGCCTGCAATTGCAGGCTCTTGCGCATCAATTTCTCGATGCCGCAATAGTGGTCGACGACCGGCAGTCGGCGGGGCGGCGCTTCGCCGGCAAACAGAGCAAGCTTGGGGTGCATCATTGAAAAAGCCGGCGCGCTGGACGCGGGCCGGCTCTTCAGGAGTTGCGTCGGGCGAATTAAAGCAGGTGCTTGACGCCGTCCTGCTCGCCTTGCAACTCGGCCAGGGTCTTGTTGATGCACTCTTGCGAGAAGGCGTCGATGGGCAGGCCTTCGACGATCTTGTACTTGCCGCCGGCGCAGGTCACCGGGTAGCCGAACATCACGTCCTTCGGAATACCGTATTCACCGTTGCTGGGCACGCCCATGGTCACCCACTCGTCGCCAGTGCCCAGAGCCCAGTCGCGCATGTGGTCGATGGCGGCATTGGCGGCGGAAGCGGCACTGGACAGGCCACGCGCAGCAATGATGGCGGCGCCACGCTTGCCGACGGTGGGCAAGAAGGTGTCCGCGTTCCAGACCTGGTCGTTGATCATGTCCTTCACCGACGCGCCGTCGATCGTCGCGAAGCGGTAGTCGGCGTACATGGTCGGCGAGTGGTTGCCCCAAACGGCCAGCTTACGGATGGCACCGACCGGCTTGCCGGTCTTCGCGGCGATCTGCGACGCGGCACGGTTGTGGTCCAGGCGCAGCATGGCGGTGAAGTTCTCGCGCGGCAGGTCCGGTGCGCTCTTCATGGCGATGTAGGCGTTGGTGTTGGCGGGGTTGCCAACCACCAGCACCTTGACGTTGCGGCTGGCGACGGCGTTCAGTGCCTTGCCCTGCGCGGTGAAGATCTGCGCATTGGCGGCCAGCAGGTCGGCGCGCTCCATGCCAGGGCCGCGCGGGCGGGCGCCGACGAGCAGCGCGTAGTCAGTGTGCTTGAACGCGGTCATGGGATCGCTGTGCGCTTCCATTCCGGCGAGCAGCGGGAACGCGCAGTCCTCCAGTTCCATCATCACTCCCCTGAGTGCGTTCTGGGCCTTCTCGTCAGGGATCTCCAGCAGTTGCAGGATCACCGGCTGATCCTTGCCCAGCATTTCGCCCGAGGCGATGCGGAACAGCAGGGCGTAACCAATTTGGCCAGCGGCGCCGGTGACGGCGACGCGAACGGGCTTCTTGCTCATGGAGAGACTCCGGGGTAGTGGCTAGGAATGGGGGTGGGAAGGCAAAGGCGGGCGAGTTTAGGCCGGGTTTCCACTCGGTACAGGCGCTGTCTCCTCTATGAAACGAAGACCCCCATCGTCAGGCCGCTGTAATGCCCATGCCTAGAATCGCCGGCCGCTGTTTCTTCCAATAACGAATCCTTCGCCCCGAGGCCTGCCGATGAGCACCAAGCCCCGTCCCGTCTACACGAACGTCCATGTGTTAACTGACTTGCCGGGATACCGGCTGCCAGTGGCTGGTTTCGTGTCCATCCTGCACCGCATCAGCGGCTTGCTCCTCTTTCTGTTGCTGCCCTTCATCGTCTGGTTGTTCGACACCAGCGTGACGAGCGAGATCAGTTTCGAGGTGTTCCGCAGCGCCTTCGAGGCTGGCATTGGCTTCGTGCCTGCGCTGCTCGTAAAGCTCGCGGTGCTGGCGCTGATCTGGGCGTACCTGCATCACTTCCTGGCGGGGATGCGCCACTTGTGGATGGATGCGACGCATTCAGTAAGCAAAGAGCAAGGTCGGTCCAGCGCTGTGGTGGTGCTCACGCTCAGCCTGCTTTTGACCGCGCTGCTGGGCGCCAAGCTGTTCGGCCTGTACTGAGGGAGGCGCAACGATGAGCACTTATGGAAACAAGCGCCTCGTCACCGGGGCGAGTTATGGCTTGCGCGATTGGCTGGCCCAGCGCGTCACTGGCGCGCTGATGGCCCTGTTCACGCTGGCGCTGCTCGCGCAAGTGCTGGCACCAGGCGAAATGAACTATGTGCGCTGGTCCGGCATCTTCTCTGCGCAGTGGATGAAGGTTCTGACTTTCGCGCTGATCGTCTCGCTGGCTTACCACGCGTGGGTGGGCGTTCGTGACATCTGGATGGATTACGTGAAGCCGGTGGGCATCCGCCTGTGCCTGCACGTCTTCACCTTGGTCTGGCTGGTGGGTTGCACCGGTTGGGCAGTTCAAGTGCTCTGGAGGCTGTGAAGCCATGCTGACTACAAGAAAATTCGACGTCGTCATCGTCGGTGCGGGCGGCTCCGGCATGCGCGCGTCGCTGCAACTGGCGCAGGCCGGCCTGAACGTGGCCTGCTTGTCCAAGGTCTTCCCCACCCGTTCGCACACCGTGGCGGCGCAGGGGGGCATCGGGGCTTCGCTGGGCAACATGAGCGAAGACAACTGGCACTACCACTTCTTCGACACCGTCAAGGGATCGGATTGGTTGGGCGACCAGGACGCCATCGAGTTCATGTGCCGCGAGGCGCCCAAGGTGGTGTACGAGCTCGAACACCTGGGCATGCCTTTCGACCGCAACCCGGACGGCACGATCTACCAGCGCCCCTTCGGTGGCCACACCGCCAATTACGGCGAGAAGCCCGTACAGCGCGCCTGCGCGGCGGCGGACCGCACCGGCCATGCGCTGCTGCACACCCTGTACCAGCAGAACGTCAAGGCGCGCACGCAGTTCTTCGTCGAGTGGATGGCGCTCGACCTGATCCTTGACGCAGACGGCGACTGCGTCGGGGTCACGGCGCTGGAGATGGAAACAGGCGAAGTCCACATCCTGCAAGCCAAGACCGTCCTGATGGCCACCGGCGGTGCCGGACGCATCTACGCGGCCAGCACCAATGCCTTCATCAACACCGGGGATGGCCTGGGCATGGCGGCGCGTGCCGGCATTCCGCTGGAAGACATGGAGTTCTGGCAATTCCACCCGACCGGGGTGGCCGGTGCCGGCGTGCTGCTCACTGAAGGCTGCCGAGGCGAGGGGGCAATCCTGCGCAACGCCAACGGTGACGCCTTCATGCAGCGCTACGCGCCGACGTTGAAGGACTTGGCGCCGCGCGACTTCGTGTCGCGTTCGATGGACCAGGAAATCAAGGAAGGGCGCGGCTGCGGTCCGAACAAGGACTATGTGCTGCTCGACATGACCCACCTGGGCAAGGACACCATCCTGAAGCGCCTGCCCTCGGTGTTCGAGATCGGTCACAACTTCGCCAACGTCGACATCACCAAGGAACCGATCCCGGTGGTGCCGACCATCCACTACCAAATGGGGGGCATCCCGACCAACATCCATGGTCAGGTCGTCACGCCCAAGGGCGACAACCCCAACAACATCATCAATGGGCTGTACGCGGTGGGCGAATGCTCCTGTGTCAGCGTCCACGGCGCCAATCGCCTGGGCACCAACTCGCTGCTCGACCTGGTCGTCTTCGGTCGCGCAGCCGGTCGCCACATCGTCGACTTCAACCTGAAGAACCGCGAGTTCAAGCCGGTACCCAAGGATGCGGCCGATCGCACTTTGGCGCGCCTGGCGCGACTGGACGGCGCGAGCAACGGCGAGTACGCGCAGGACGTGGCCAACGATCTGCGTGCCACCATGCAGAAGCACGCGGGGGTGTTCCGCACCCAAGCCAGCATGGACGAAGGCGTGGCCAAGGTCGCGCAGCTGCGCGAGCGCGTCAAGTCCATCGGCCTGAAGGACAAGAGCAAGGTCTTCAACACCGCACGCATCGAGGCGCTGGAGGTCGAGAACCTCATCGAGGCTGCGCAAGCGACCATCGTCTCCGCCGCAGCTCGCCCGGAGAGCCGGGGTGCGCACGCCCACAACGACTACCCGAACCGCGACGACGCCAACTGGATGAAGCACTCGCTCTGGTACTCCGAAGGCTCGAAGCTGTCCTACAAGCCGGTGAAGATGCAGCCGCTCACCGTCGAGAGCATCCCCCCCAAGGTGCGCACGTTCTAAGAATGGAGAAGAAGATGGCCGACAAGCGCACCTTCAAGGTCTACCGCTACGACCCCGACAAGGACGCCAAGCCCTACATGCAGACCCTCGAGGTGGAACTCGACGGGTCCGAACGCATGCTGCTGGACGCCTTGCTCAAGCTGAAATCCGTCGATCCCACGCTGTCTTTCCGCCGCTCCTGCCGCGAAGGCGTGTGTGGGTCGGACGCGATGAACATCAACGGCAAGAACGGACTGGCCTGCCTGACCAATATGCGCTCACTGCCGCAGGTGGTGACGCTCAAGCCCCTGCCGGGCTTGCCCGTCGTGCGCGACCTGATCGTCGACATGACGCAGTTCTTCAAGCAGTACCACTCGATCAAGCCTTACCTCATCAACGACAGCATTCCGCCTGAAAAGGAGCGCTTGCAGTCCCCCGAGGAGCGCGAGGAACTGGACGGTCTTTACGAGTGCATCCTCTGCGCCAGCTGCAGCACGAGCTGTCCGAGCTTCTGGTGGAACCCGGACAAGTTTGTGGGTCCCGCTGGCTTGCTGCAGGCCTATCGCTTCATTGCCGACAGCCGCGATCAGGCGACCTCGGAGCGTCTGGACAACCTGGAAGACCCGTACCGCCTGTTCCGCTGCCACAGCATCATGAACTGCGTCGACGTCTGCCCCAAGGGTCTGAACCCCACCAAGGCCATCGGCAAGATCAAGGAACTGATGGTGCGCCGCGCCGTATGACCGTATGACCGTATGACCGTATGACCGTATGACTGTATGAACCTGCTCGACGAACGCTCGCTCTCCAAGCTGCGCTGGCGCTGCCGCCGCGGGCTGTTGGAGAACGACCTGTTCATCGAGCGATTCTTCGCCGAGCACGAGGGCCGTATCAGTTGCGAACAGGGTGAAGCGCTTTCCGCTCTGATGGACCTGTCCGACAACGATCTGCTCGACCTGCTGCTCGCACGCCGCGAACCAGAAGGCGTGCTGAACCGAGCCGAGGTTCATGCATTGTTGGCATTGATGCGCCGACCGGCACCGTCACAGAATCACTGAACCCAAGGAGCCCACCATGATGACCCCTTCCGACATCAAAGCCACGCTGGCCTTCAGCGACGGCAGCCCCAGCATGGAGTTGCCCATCTACAAGGGCTCCATCGGCCCGGATGTGATCGACATCCGCAAGCTGTACGCGCAGACCGGCAAGTTCACCTACGACCCCGGCTTCCTTTCCACCGCTTCTTGCAACAGCACCATCACGTACATCGATGGTGACAAGGGCGAGTTGCTCTACCGCGGTTACCCCATCGAGCAACTGGCGGTGAACTGCGATTACCTGGAGACCTGCTACCTGCTGCTGTACGGCGAGTTGCCCAACGCCAGTCAGAAGGAAGCGTTCAACCAGCGTGTGATGCGCCACACGATGGTCAACGAGCAGATGCAGTTCTTCCTGCGCGGGTTCCGTCGCGATGCCCACCCGATGGCCGTGATGACCGGCCTCGTGGGGGCGCTCTCGGCCTTCTATCACGACAGCACCGACGTCCATAACCCCGAGCACCGCGAAATCGCGGCGATCCGCTTGATCGCCAAGATGCCGACGCTGGTGGCCATGGCCTACAAGTACACCGTGGGTCAGCCGTACATCTACCCGAAGAACGACCTGTCCTACGCCGGCAACTTCATGCGCATGATGTTTGCCACGCCCTGCGAGGAGTACAAGCCGAACGAGGTGTTGGTGCGCGCGATGGACCGCATCTTCACCCTGCACGCCGACCACGAGCAGAACGCCTCCACCAGCACGGTGCGCCTGTGCGGTTCCTCCGGCACCAACCCCTTCGCGGCCATTGCGGCAGGCGTGGCCTGCCTTTGGGGCCCGGCCCACGGTGGCGCCAACGAGGCTTGCTTGGAGATGCTCGGCGACATCCAGCAAATGGGCGGCGTGGCCAAGATTGGTGAGTTCATCGGCAAGGTCAAGGACAAGAACAGCGGTGTCAAGCTGATGGGCTTCGGGCACCGGGTCTACAAGAACTACGACCCGCGTGCCAAGCTCATGCGCGAAACCTGCTACGAGGTGCTGAACGAACTCGGCCTGCAGGATGACCCGCTGTTCAAGCTGGCCATGGAACTGGAGAAGATCGCGCTGGAAGACGAATACTTCGTCGCCCGCAAGCTCTACCCGAACGTCGACTTCTACTCGGGCATCGTGCAACGCGCGATTGGCATCCCGGTGCCGCTGTTCACGGCCATCTTTGCGCTGGCGCGCACGGTGGGCTGGATCGCTCAGCTCAACGAGATGATTGGCGATCCTGAGTACAAGATCGGCCGTCCGCGGCAACTCTTCGTGGGCGCCAAGAGCCGCAACGTGACGCCGCTGGCGCAGCGTTGATCACTTCGTGGCCCGACGCCCCCGCTCGCCGGGGGCGTTTTCATTGGGGGCGACATGGCTGAGATCCTCGTACTGGGCAGCGTGAACCGCGACTTGGTGGTGCACGCGCCCCGACTGCCGCTCCCAGGCGAGACGCTGCGTGGCCAACGCTTCGCTTCCTGCCTGGGCGGGAAGGGCGCCAACCAAGCCGTGGCTGCCGCCAGGCTCGGGGCCCAGGTGAGTCTGGCTGCCCGTGTGGGCCGCATGGAACTCGGCGAAGCCCTGGTCGCGCAATTGCAAGCCGAAGGGGTGGACACCTCCTTGGTGGCTCAGCCCGCTGACGAAGCCCCGGGCGTGGCCCTGATCGTGGTTGGTGCTGAAGACGGCGAAAACCAAATCGTCACGGTGGCCGGGTCCAACGGTAGCTTGCCCCTGCAGCAAGTCGAGGCCTTGCCGCTCGCTGGCGTGCGTTGGCTGGTGGCCCAGCAGGAGTTGCCCTTGGTGAGCCTGGCGCGAGCTTTCGAGCGTGCCCGCGCGGCCGGCGTGCGCGTGCTCCTCAACGCCGCCCCGTTCCGCGCCGAAGGGGCTGCGCTCCTGCCTTTGGTGGATCTTCTGGTGGTGAACCGGCTGGAAGCTGGCGCCTTGCTTCAGGCGGGCGATGGTGCACCCGAAGGTTTGGCCCAAGCCTTGCGCGCCAAGGGCCCCCGCGCCGTCCTGCTGTCCCTCGGTGCGGATGGCCTGGTCTGGGCCGATGAGTCAGGGGTACGCCGCGACCCGGCCCGTGCGGTGAAGGCCGTGGACACCGTCGGTGCCGGCGACACCCTGGTGGGTGCGCTGGTCACTGCGCTGGCGGAGGGGCAGTCGGTGCCCGAGGCGCTGACCTTCGCTCAAGCCGCCGCCGCCCTGGCGGTGTCCCGCTCAGGCGTTCAAGATGCGATGCCCAGCCGTGCCGAGGTGCAGGCCTTGCTTGCCATCGCATGAAGCTCTGGTTCGACACCGACCCGGGCGTGGACGACGCGCTCGCCCTGGCTTTGATCGCGCGCAGCCCGGCCTTTGAGCTGGTCGGTCTGTCCACGGTCTTTGGCAATGCCGATGTGCGCACCACCACTGCCAATGCGCTGGGCCTGTGTGCCTTGCTGGGCCTCGACGTTCCGGTGCATGCGGGTGCGGCAGGTCCGTTGCAGGGTTCGCCGCGCCTTGCGCCCGAGGTGCATGGGGGCGACGGCCTGGGGGGGCATGCGGCTTCGTTGCCCGCACCGCGTCGGCAGGCGGAGCAGATGCCTGCGGCCGAGGCCATCATTCGCGCGGCTCGGAAAGAGCCGGATTTGCACCTGGCGGCCGTTGGCCCCTTCACCAACCTGGCGCAAGCCTTGCGCCTGGACCCTGACTTGCCGCAGCGCCTGGCCAGCGTCACCCTGATGGGCGGTGCCTTCGGCCTGCACGGGCAGGGCGGCAACGTCACCCCCAACGCCGAGGCGAATGTCTTCAACGACGCCCGCGCAGCCGACGAAGTCTTCGCCGCCCCCTGGCGCCGGCTGCATGTGGTGGGCCTGGACGCGACGCAGCGAGTGCGCATGCCGCGCGCTGCGCTGGCGGCGTTGGCGGATGGCGATGCCGTGGCCCGATTGCTGCACCGGGCGGCCATGCCCTACATCGACTTCTACCACCGCCATTACGGCCAGGAGGTGCTGGTGGCGCACGACGCCATCGCGCTCATGCCCTTGCTGGCGCCGACAACGCTGCAATGGCGCCAGGGCCCGGTGCGGGTGGTGGAGGGTGGCCTGGCCCATGGCCAGACCACGCAAGATTGGCAACGATTGGGCGGCGCCGATTGGCGCGATTTGCCCGAGCACGCGGTGGCCGTCGACGCCAACGCCCCCGCCATCACCGAGCTGTGCCTGAGGGCCTGGCTCAACCAAGGAGAACGAACATGAGCCCCAAGACCTTGCTGTTGCCGCGCTGGCTGCTGAGCATGGAACCTGGAAGCAGCGTGCAGACCGGGCAAGCCGTCCTGCTGCAAGGTGAGCGCATTGCCGCCGTGGGTGACGCGACGGCGCTGTGCGCCCAGCATGCCGACGCCGAGCCGGTCGCGCTGCCCGAGCACGTGCTGATGCCCGGCCTCATCAACAGCCACACCCACAGCGCCATGAGCCTGCTGCGCGGGGTGGCCGACGACCTCGGGCTGATGGACTGGCTGAACCACCACATCTGGCCGCTGGAGAAGCGCTGGGTGAGCCACGAATGGACCCGCCTCGGAAGCCTGTTCAGCGCCGCCGAAGCCCTGCGCGGCGGCGTGACCACGCTGAACGACATGTACTTCTTCCCCGAGGCCATGGCCGAGGCGGCGCTGCAAGCCGGCATCCGCTGCGCGGTGTCGATCAACGTCATCGACTTCCCCACCGGCTACGCCAGCGGCCCCGACGACTACATCGCCAAGGGCGAGGCCGCCTACGCCAAGTTCAAGGGCGAAAAACTGCTGCAGTTCACCAGCAGCCCGCATGCGCCCTACACGGTGAGCGACGAGACCTTCGTCAAGCTGCGCCAGCTCTCCGAGCGCGAAGGCCTGCAGGTGCATTGCCACATCCACGAGACGCTCGACGAGGTCGAGGGCAGCCTCAAGCAGTTCGGCATGCGCCCCCTGGCCCGGCTGGAAAAGCTCGGCCTGCTGAACGAGAAGATGATCGCCGTGCACATGGTGCACTTGACCGACGACGAGATCGCGATGCTGGCGAGGAACCGGGTGCACATCGCGCACAACGCCAGCAGCAACCTGAAGCTCGCCTCGGGCATCTGCCGCGTCGCTGACCTCGATGCCGCGGGCGTCAACGTTGTTCTCGGCACCGACGGCGCCGCGAGCAACAACCGCCAGGACATGTTCGAGGAAATCCGCCAAGCCGCCTTGCTCGCCAAGGGCTCGACCGGCAAGCCCACCGTGGTGCCGGCGCGCCGTGCGCTCGAAATGGCCACGATCAACGCCGCCAAGGCCCTGGGCCGCGAAGCCGACCTGGGTTCGATCCAAGTGGGCAAGCTCGCCGACGTCATCGCCGTCGACCTCTCGGCACCTGAATGCCGCCCGGTCTACCACCCCGACGCACAACTCGCCTACGTGGCGGCGCGCGAGCACGTGAGCGACGTCTGGGTGCAGGGCGATCGTGTGCTGAAGCAGCGCCAACTGACTCGCTTCGACCTCTCGAAGGTCCTTGCCCAAGTGGAAGAGACCGTCGCACAAATGAAGGCGGGCGACTGAGTCCCACTCCGTAGAATCCCGCATCCTCCATGCCACCGGCCACGTTCCCCGTGGCCGGTGCCGTTTCCCGCTCCGCACGCTGACATGGCCCTCCATCACCGACTGCACCGTTTCGAGGGGGGTGACGCACTCTCCGCCTTTCGCACCCAGCGCTTGCTGAGTCGCCTTCAAGCGGCAGTGCCTCGAGTGAAAGGCGTGCGCGCGCGCTTCGTGCATTGGGTCAGCAGTGCAGAGGCTTTGGACGAGGCGACGTTCCAGCGGCTGGCTGCTCTGCTCACCTACGGGCCTGCGGCGCCGGCGGCAGGTCAGGGCGAATGCGTCGTGGTGACGCCGCGCCTGGGCACCTTGAGCCCCTGGGCTTCGAAGGCCAGCGACATCGCGCACAACTGCGGCATCGCCATCCAGCATGTCGAGCGTGTGACCGAGTACCAACTGGAGCTCGACAAGCCTCTGCTGGGATCGGCCAAACCGCTCAGCGACACGGAATGGCAGGCCTGCGCGGCGGCTCTTCACGATCGCATGACCGAGTCGGTGTTCCGGAGCGCCGACGAGGCCCGGCGCCTGTTCGAAGCGCGCGACGCACAGCCCTTGGCGCGGGTGGATGTGCTCGGCGAAGGCCGACCGGCCCTGGAGCGCGCCAACCGTGAATGGGGCCTCGCACTGTCCGAAGACGAAATCGACTACCTGCTTGACGCCTTCGCCACCAAGCTGCAACGCAACCCCAGCGACGTCGAGCTGATGATGTTCGCGCAGGCCAATAGCGAGCATTGCCGTCACAAGATCTTCAACGCCACCTTCGTGGTCGATGGCCAGCCGCAGCCGCATTCGCTGTTCGGCATGATCCGGCACACGGAGAAGACCTCGCCCCAGCACACCGTGGTGGCCTACGCCGACAACGCCGCCATCATGGAAGGCCATGCCATTGAGCGTTGGCAGCCGAGCGAGGATGGTCGCTACATCAGCGTGCCCGAACAGGCCCAGGTGCTGATGAAGGTGGAGACGCACAACCACCCGACGGCCATCGCACCCTTTGCGGGTGCCGCCACCGGAGCCGGTGGGGAGATCCGCGACGAGGGCGCCACCGGCCGTGGTGCGCGGCCGAAGGCTGGTCTGACGGGCTTCACCGTCAGTCACTTGCGCCTACCCGGCCTGACTGAGCGTTGGGAAACGCCAGAAAACCGGCCGGGCCACATTGCCAGCCCGCTGCAGATCATGATCGACGGGCCGATTGGCGGCGCGGCCTTCAACAACGAATTCGGTCGTCCCAATTTGCTCGGCTACTTTCGCGCCTATGAGCAAGCGGTGAGCGGCGTGCAACGCGGCTACCTGAAGCCGATCATGATTGCCGGCGGCCTGGGCGCCATCCGCGCCGACCTGACGAACAAGATCGCCTTCCCGGCCGGCACGCTGCTCATCCAGCTGGGCGGCCCGGGCATGCGCATCGGCATGGGCGGCGGCGCCGCCAGCTCGATGGCGGCCGGCAGCAACAGTGCCGAGCTCGACTTCGACTCGGTGCAGCGCGGCAACCCCGAGATCCAGCGCCGCGCGCAAGAGGTCATCAACCGCTGCTGGCAGCTGGGCAGTGAGAACCCCATCCTCGCCATCCACGACGTCGGCGCCGGCGGTATCTCGAACGCGTTCCCGGAACTGGTGAACGACGCCGGCAAGGGCGCCCGCTTCGACCTGCGCGCCGTGCCGCTTGACGAGGAAGGCCTCGCGCCCAAGGAAATCTGGTGCAACGAAAGCCAGGAGCGCTATGTGCTGGCCATCGCGCCGGCTTCGCTGGCGCAGTTCCAGGCCTTTGCCGAGCGTGAGCGCTGCCCCTTCGCGGTGGTCGGCACCGTGACGGACGAGAAGCAGCTGGTGCTCGCCGACGAAGGTCGCGACACGCCCATCGACATGCCGATGGACGTGCTGCTGGGCAAGCCGCCCAAGATGACCCGCGACGTGCACCGCGTGGTCCGCGAGGCCGGCCGCTTCGATGCCGACGCCATCGAGCTGGAGCGCGCCGCACGCGCCGTGCTGCGCCACCCCACGGTGGCCAGCAAGCGCTTCCTCATCACCATCGGCGACCGCACCGTGGGTGGCCTCAGCCATCGCGACCAGATGGTCGGCCCCTGGCAGGTTCCGGTGGCCGACTGCGCGGTGACCCTGGCCGACTACCAGGGCCTGGCCGGTGAAGCCATGAGCATGGGCGAGCGCACGCCGCTGGCCGCCGTGGACGCGCCCGCCTCGGGCCGCATGGCGGTGGCCGAAGCCATCACCAACCTGCTGGCCGCGCCCATCGAGTTGTCGCGCGTCAAGCTTTCGGCCAACTGGATGGCTGCCTGCGGTGAAGCCGGCGAGGACGCCGCGCTGTTCGACACCGTGAAGACCGTGGGTCTCGAACTCTGCCCGGCGCTCGGCATCGGCATCCCGGTGGGCAAGGACTCCTTGTCCATGCGCACGCAATGGGATGGCCAGAAGGTCGTCGCGCCGGTGTCGCTCATCGTTTCGGCCTTCGCCAGCCTGCCCACCGTGGAAGGCTGCCTCACGCCCCAGTTGGTGGACGACGACAGCGTGCTCATCCTGGTCGATCTGGGTCGGGGCAGGGCGCGCATGGGTGGCTCGGTGCTGGCGCAGACCGAATCGCAGTTCGGCGGTGCGGTGCCCGACCTGGACGACGCCGGCCTGCTCAAGTCCCTGGTGGCCGCAGTGAACGAGCTGCGTCCGATGCTGCTGGCCTATCACGATCGCAGCGACGGTGGCCTCTGGGCAGCCGCCAGTGAAATGGCCTTCGCCGGTCGGCTCGGGCTGGCGCTGAACCTGGACCTGCTGATCGCCGCTGGACTGCCGGTGGAAGAGGGCGGCGATGCCAAGAACTGGGCGCAGCAGGTCAGCGGCCTGCGGCACGAAGCCTTGCTGCGTGCGCTGTTCAACGAAGAATTGGGCGCGCTGCTGCAACTGCCCGCGGCCCAGCGCGATGCCGCCTTCGCCGTGCTGCGCCGCCATGGCCTGAGCGCCTGCGCGCACGTGGTGGGCAAGCCGACGACGGACGGCGCGATCAGCGTCTGGGCCGACACCCGCTGCCTGCTTAAGCTGCCGCTGGGCGAGGCATTGAAGGAATGGGAGGCGGTCAGCCACCAGATTGCGCGCCAGCGCGACAACCCCGCCTGCGCCGACGCCGAGTACGCGGCCGCCTGCGATTCGCAGGCGCCGGGCTTGCATTTCCATCTGAGCTTTGACGAAACCCCAGTGTCTGCACCCGAAGGGCAGCGCCCGCACGTGGCGGTGCTGCGAGAGCAGGGCGTGAACTCGCACCTGGAAATGGCCTACGCCCTGCACCTCGCCGGCTTCGAAGCGGTGGACGTGCACATGAGCGATTTGCAAGCCGGTCGCCATCAACTGGCCGACTTCCGGGGCTTCGTGGCCTGCGGCGGATTCAGCTATGGCGACACCCTGGGCGCCGGCGAGGGCTGGGCACGCTCCATCCTCTTCAACGTCGGTCTGAGGGCGCAGTTCGAGGCCTTCTTCGCCCGGCCGGACACCTTCGCCCTGGGCGTCTGCAACGGCTGCCAGATGCTCGCCGCCCTGGCCGCCATGATTCCCGGCGCCGAGGCCTGGCCGAAGTTCGTGCGCAACGCCAGCGAGCAGTTCGAAGCGCGTCTGGCCATGGTCGAGGTCCTGGCCTCGCCGTCGATCTTCCTGGGCGGGATGGCGGGCAGTCGCCTGCCCATCGCGGTGGCGCATGGCGAAGGGCGGGCCGACTTCAGCGTTCAGGGCGATGCCGCCCAAGCGCTGTGTGCGATGCGCTACGTGGATGGCGCCGGCCAGCCCACCGAGGCCTACCCCGCGAACCCGAACGGCAGCGCCGGCGGTCTCACCGCGGTGACCACACCGGATGGGCGCTTCACCGCGCTCATGCCGCACCCCGAGCGCGTGTTCCGCAACGCCCAGTTCAGCTGGCGTGGTGGCCGCGAGCTCGGTGGCGTCAGCCCCTGGCTGCGCATGTTCGCCAACGCTAGGGCGTGGTGCCGCTGAGCATGTCGGCGCCAGGTTGGTGACGCTGAGGCGCCTGATAAGGCAGCCGAAACTCGAAAAGCGAGCCCTTGCCGGGTTCGCTGATCAGTTCCACCTCTCCGCCGAGCACACCGGTGGCGATGTTGAAGACGATGTTCAAGCCGAGGCCGGAACCGCCCGAACCGAGTCGGGTGGTGAAAAAGGGATCGAAGGCCCGCCTCCGCACCTCGTCGCTCATGCCGCAGCCGTTGTCGCTCAGTTGCAGCAGGAAGCGTGTGTCATCCAACGGACGGGCACGGATCAACACGAGGCCCTCCTCGTCGGGCGCGAAGGCGTGCAACTGGGCGTTGAGGATGAGGTTGGTGAGCATCCGGCCCAACTCGCCCGGGTAGGCGTCGATGGGCTGGGGCAGTTCGATATCGGTTTCGACGCGCAGCCGGCCCTGCTTGAGTTGCGGACGCAATACCGACAGCACGTCGGACACGACCGTGTCCAACTGAAAGCTGCGTCGCTGGTCGCCGGTCTGGTCCACGCTGAGTTGCTTGAAGTGAGACACCAGGTCGCTGGCGTTGCGCAGGCTGCGCATCAACAGCTCCGCCATCTGTTCGGTGTCGCGGCCATAAGCTTCCAGGGTGGAGCGGCGCAGCTGCTGCTGCTTCAAGGCTTGCATCAGCTCCAGGCTGCGGTCGTGCAGGGTCGAAGCGGCGGTCATGGCGGTGCCCAAGGGCGTATTCAGCTCGTGCGCCACGCCCGCGACGAGTGAGCCCAGGGCCGCCATCCGTTCGCTGCGCATCAAGCCTTCCTGGACCTGGGCCAAGTCGCGACCGCGAGCTTCCACACGTTGCTCCAGTTCGCGGTTCAGCTGCTCCAAGGCTTCGCGGGCGCTCAACTGCTCGGAAATGTCGAGCACCACCGCCAAGTAGCTGGGCGGACCCCCTGCCGGGTCGCGCAGGGCGCTCAAGCGCAAGGCGCCAATGAAACGATCGCCACCCTTGCGAACGAAATGCCAATGGCTGAGTGCTGAACCTCCTTGGCGCAGGGCCAGAGTCATGGCCTCGGGGAGTCGAAGCGGGCGATCCAACTGCTGCTCCAGCATGCCGCGGCGTTGCTCCAGCTCCTGGCGATCCTGAAGCATCAGCGTGGGGCGCCCGAGCACCTCATGCGCCGGGTAGCCGAACAGCCGCTCAGCGCCCCGGTTGAAGAGCGTGATGTGACCCTGGTTGTCGCAGACCACGATGGCGACCTCGAGTGCGCCGTCGAGCACGGCCTGAAGGCGATCCCGTGCCTGGCGCTCGGCCTGTTCGGCCGCGAGTTGGTCGCCGATGTCGCGGCCCATGGCCAGAAAGCCCAGCTGTTCCCCAGACTCCAGGCAGATTGGTGCGAGTGACATCGAGCCCTGCAGGCGCTGCCCATCCTTGCGCACATAGAGCCAGTTCCGCGTGCGAAATCCAGGGGGCTGCATCGCCTGGCGTGCAAACAACTCAAAGACGCTGCATTCATGGCCCAACTCACGCTGCAGCGCTTCGTGCCGTTCCCGCAGCTCCTGGCGATCATGCAGTCGCAGGGCCGATTGACCCAGCATCTCGGCGGCGCTGTAGCCCAGCATGCGCTCGGCACCACGATTGAACACGGTGACCTTGCCTTGCGGGTCGATGACCAACATGCCCACTTCCAGCGATGCATCCAGCACGGCGCTCAAGCGCGCGTTGGCGGTGCGCAGCCGCTCTTCAGCGGCGCGCTGCGCACTGATGTCGATCATCATGCCCAGATAGCCATTGATGTGACCCTGGGCGTCACGCAGGCAGGCCAAGGTTTGCGACACCGTAAGCAGGTGACCATCACGGTGCCGATAGGTCCAATGAAGCGGCTCGGGCCGTTCACGTTGCGCATGCTGGGCGAAGAAGCGCAAGGGACTGACCGGCTCACCGAGCTCCTTGGCCAGTGCCTCGCAGCGGGCTTGCAATTCTTCGGGCACGTGCAAGCACGTCGGTGCCTGTCCCAGCATCTCTTCAGCGCGCCAGCCCACCATCAACTCGGCGCCTTGATTGAACAGCGTGATCCGCCCTTCGAGGTCGATGGCGATGATGGCAGCTTGCACCGGCGCTGCCATGAGCGAGGTCAGGCGGGCCGCGCTTGACCGGGTCTCAGCCTGCGCCTGCAACTGAAGGCTCAGATCGGTGAGCACGCCAAGGTGCCCCGTCGGCCGACCATCCTGGTCGTGCAGCGCGCTGAGTTGCAAGGAGACTTGCAACTCGCTGCCGTCCCTTCGCATCAAGGTCCAATGTTGCTGCTCTGGGGGGCCGGACTCTGCCCATGCCACCACCAGTTCGGGCGTCTCGGGTCGGTGGCCCAGTTGCGCCTGCATCTGCAGGCGCCGCGCCTCCAACTCCTGTCGCTGGTGGAGGGCATCCACCCGGCTGCCCAGCACGCTGCTGGCTCCGTGCCCCAACAGGCGCTCCGCACCACGGTTGAACAGGGTGACGCGCTGGCTGGTGTCGATGGCGATGATGCCGACCTGCACCGCCGCATCGAGCACGTCCTGCAGGCGCTGGCGCACCGCACGGTAGGCGGTGATGTCGCGACCGGTGCCGCGGTAGCCCAGGAACTTCCCCTGCGCGTCGAACACCGGCTCACCCGCCACGCTGAGCCAGCGCAAGCTGCCATCCTGGCTGCGCACTGCATAGTCGAAGTCGCGGAAAGGCTCGCGACGCAACTGCTGCTCGCGGTGCGCTCGCCAAGCGGCTTCATCGGGCAGACCGTGCACACGCTGTGGATGCTCCCAGCGGGTCTTGCCCAGCGGAGCCTGCGGCACGCCGGCGGAGTCCAACTCCGCCGAGGCCGAGATGAAACTCAAGCGCAAATCCGCATCCTGTTCCCAGTACCAGTCGCTGGCGGTGCGCAAAAGTGCTTGCAGGCGTTCCCGGGCTTGTTCGGTCTCCTGCCGGCTCTCGCGGTGCGCCCTTACCTCGTTCTGCAAGGCCAGGCGTCGCTGGGTGAGCAGGAAGGTCATCAGCACCAGAAGCAGGCTGGCAGCTGCCGTGATCCAGATCCACCAGGACTGCCACCACGGTCGCCACCAGCCCTCGCGCGGGCTGCCCAGCAACACCCAGCGCGCACCCGAGGCGCTGACCTCATCGCGCAGATGTCGCTCCGCACCGAGCGAGCCCTCGCCCCAGATGAGTTGCGGGATGGCGCCTTTCGTGCCTTCTGCCATCAACGCCAGGCGCAGCGCTCCTTCGGGCAGCGCGGCCTGTTGAATGAAGCGTTCGAGGTCCGCCACTGCCGAAACCGTGCCCCAGTAGCTCAGCTCGCCTTGGTTGCCATTCGCCAAAAAAATGGGGCGCCGCTGCACCACGCCGAGGCCACCCTGCACCAGCCGAACGGGAGCAAAGATCATTGGGTTGCCATCCTGCCGCGCGGCCAGGATCTGCTGCCACTGGACGGGTACTTGCCGGTAGTCCAGGCCCAGGACGCGCTCGTTGCCGGCCAAGGGGTGAACGTAGGCCACCACGTCGCCTGGAGCCGCCACCACATTGCGCAGTTGAGACTGCTCGCGAAGCAGCACCTCGACCGCCGCGCGGAATGATGCCTCGTCCAGCCCGCCGTGCACGCGCAGCAGGGTCTCAAGGCTCGCCGTGGCGGCGAAGGTGGTCTCGGCGACCTTGGCGAGCCGGTCTCGCGCGGCTTGCAATTGGACGCGAACCTCGGCTTCGCGTTGGGCCAGGTCGCGCGTTCGTGCCAGGTGGCCGACGCCCGACCCCACCAGCAGGCAGCCAAGCAAGACCAGCACGGCCGGACCGAAGCGGTGCCAGGCGGTGCTTGCGGGCATGGCCTGCAGCGCTGATCAAGGTTGCTCAGCGCGCAGCAGCACGCTGAGTTGCCGTGTACGCCCGGAGCGCCAGAGGCTGAGTCGTACGCTCTCACCCACCTGGCGCTTTTCCAGCTCGGTGAGCAAATCGTCCCAATCGGCCACGGCCACCTCGCCCAAGGCAGTGATGACGTCGCCGGGTTCGATGTCGCCGTCGCGACGTTGCCGGAAGGCCTGCAGACCGGCACGCGCTGCGGGCGAACCTTCCTGCACCAGCACCACGGGCACGCCCTTGGGCAGGTTCAGTGCGCGCGACAACCGGGCATTGCCTGGGCGAATGGCCAGGCTGGGGCGGATGAAGCGACCGTCTCGGATCAGGCGCGGTACCACGCGGTTGACTTCATCAACGGGAATCGCGAAGCCGATGCCGGCGCTGGCGCCGCTGGGGCTGTAAATCTGCGTGTTGACGCCGATGAGGCGGCCGGCCGAGTCAAGCAAGGGGCCGCCGCTGTTGCCGGGGTTGATGGCCGCGTCGGTCTGGATGGCACCGCGGATGGAGCGCCGGTTCATGCCTTCGATCTCGCGGTTCAGCGCCGACACGATGCCCGTCGTGAGCGTGAAGTCCAGGCCGAAGGGGTTGCCAATGGCGTAGACCCGCTGGCCCACCTGCAGGTCGCGGCTGGTGCCCACGGCGATCGCTCGCAGCTTGTCGGCCGGCGCCTCGATGCGCAGCACCGCCAGGTCCCGGTCCGGGAACGAGCCCACGTGCTGCGCGGCGTACTCGCTTTGATCGGAGAGCAGGACCTTGGCGCTGCTTGCCCCATTGATCACGTGAAAGTTGGTCACCACGTGGCCGTCGTCGTCCCAAATGAAGCCCGAGCCTGTGCCCGCTGGTGCCTCGAAGACCTGCCGCGAGAAAAAGTCCCGTTGCGCCTGCGTGGTGGTGATGTGCACCACCGAGGGCGAGACGCGCTTGAAGAGCGCCACATGGGCCGCCTCGTCGGCTTCCAGCGGTCCGCGCGGGGTCACCGCGCGGGGCTGCGCGTGCACCCCGCCTCGGCCCAGCACGTAGCCGTTGGCCAGCAGACCCAGGCCCAGCACCGCCAGCGCAGAACGGCGAACTACTCGACGCCCATCCACCACTTGATGACTCCCTTCATCGCGAAGCCCAGGATACCGACCCCCAGGGCCAGGAACAGCACGAATGTGCCGAACTTGCCTGCCTTCGACTCCCGCGCCAGTTGCAGGATGATGAACACCATGTAGAGCATGAACGCCCCGACCCCGAATGTCAGGCCGAACTGCGCGATTTGCTCCTCGTTGAAACCGCCCATCACGCGGCCGCCTTGGGGCGCTCTACCAAGTCCGTGTAGGCATGCCAGCTGGCGTGTGCCAGCACCGGCATCACCGGGATCAAGCCCACCATCAGCGGCAGCAGGGCCAGCACCGTGAGCCCCATCAACAGGCCCGCCCAGATGGCCATGGTGCCGGGCTGCTGCAATACCACGCGCCAACTGGTGAGCACCGCCGTGAGCAGGGTCACCCGCTGGTCGAGCAAGAGCGGGATGGATACCACGCTGGAGGCGAACACCGGCGCCGCCAGCAGCGCGCCCAGCAGCAGCCACAGCTCGAACAACCAGCCCTCGCGCGCCAGCACAACGACGCGCAGGAAGTCACCCGGGCTGTTCACCGGCGCAGGCGCCATGAGGGTGATGAGCGCCGCCGAGGTCAGCACCCAGCCCGTGCCCGCCAGCGCCAGCAGCACGCCGAACCGCATCAGCGCAGGATGGTTGGGCGTCCACTGGCGAAGCGCCGTGGCCAGCACCACTTTGCGCCCGGCGCGCAACTCGCGGCTCACTGCGTAGAGCCCCGTGGCCAGCAGCGGGGCCACCAGCAGGAAACCACTCAAGGCCCCGGCCAACAGCCAAAAGCGCTGGCCGAACAGCGTCAGCAAGGTGACGCCAAAGGCCCACATCAGGAAGCCGTGCACCAGCCCGGGAAACGGGCAGCGGCGGAAGTCGGTCATGCCCTGCCACAGCCAGTGCAGCGGGCGGTCGGGCGCAATTTGGTGCACCCCGGGGGACGTCGGTGTGGAGGCGGTCATCAACGGCAAAGATAGCAGGACCCCGCCGCGACCCTGCCGCCCACCGCCTGCTGGCGAAGCGTTCCGTGCCGATTCAGGTCTGGCGCTTCCGGGCCGTCAGCCGCAGCAAGCCCAGCCCCAAGCCGAGCAGGGCCGCGCTGCGCGGCTCGGGCACCGTCGGCGCCAGGCCGGCGAGGTCGAAGGCGAGGGCGCTGTCGTAGGCCTCATCGCCCCAGTTCACGATGCCGATCTCCAACCGATAGCTCTGGCTGCTGGGCGCCTGCACCTCGGCGGTCAGCCAGCCGGTGAAGCCGCAGCCCGCCGCATTGCTGCGCCAGCAGCTTCCGTTGCTGAAGCCCAGGGGCGTCCAGTCGATCGGCTGCGCGGCATCGCGCGTGTTGAACTCGTACTCGTCGTAGTTCACCAGCACCGTGCGGGGGTCGAACGCGTCGCGGGGTAGCACGTCGCCCGGCACGATGTTGCGCGTGCCGCTGTTGGAGCTGCGCGCCGTGAACAGCCACTGCACGAGGGCGCCGGTGTCGGCCCGCACCAAGCGCGCCCAGGCGTAGTCGTCGAAGCCCTTGCCATCGGTCGAGGCGTAGTTGAAGTGCGCGCGGAAGGTCTCTCCTGCCACCAGCGAGAACGACGGGCTGAGCAAGCGAGAGCCGTTGGTCTCCGTGCCGCTGCCCCGGCTGTTCGGGTCGAGTTGCAAGGGCGAGCTGCCGTAGACCGTGGAGCCGGCGGTGCTCAGAAAGCCATAGCCCACCTGGGCTTCCGGTGAAGCGCCGATGTCGCCCTGCGCCGCCATCCAGCCGCACACGCCGGTGCATTGCCAACCCGCAGGGAGCGACGATTGCGCGTGGGCATTCCACGCAAGAAGAGACAGGGCGAGGACGGCGAGGCGCATGGGGACACTCCAAGAGGTTGGAGCTGCAAGGGCAAGTGCCGTGCCAATGAGTGCAGGCGTCGAACCCCCAGGGCGGCCGGATCAGAGTTGGGGCAAATGCCCCGAATGGCGCGGCGACACTGCGCGCCATGCCCCAGCTGAACCCCCGCTTGCCCCGCTTGGATGCGCTGCGCGCGACCTGGATGCTGTGGATGGCGGCCTTCCACTTCTGCTTTGACTTGGCGTGGTTCCGCGTCACCACGTGGAACTTCTACTCGGACCCGTTATGGATCGGGCAGCGCGTCGCCATCCTGTCCGGGTTTCTGTTCTGGGCGGGGCTGGCGCTCGGTGTGTCGCGCCAGCGCGAGCCCGCCGCGTTCTGGCGCCGCTGGATGCAAGTGGCCGGGGCGGCGCTGTTGGTCAGCGTCGGGTCTTGGCTCGCCTTCCCCAAGAGTTACATCAGCTTTGGCGTGTTGCACGCTTTCGCGGTGTTGCTGCCGCTGGCGCAATTTGGCCTGGCGCGACTGCCAAGCCCCGCGCTTCTGTTGCTGGCGGCCGCCGCCGTGGCCCTGCCGCACGCCGTGCAGCACCCCGTTTTCGACTCCCGCCTCACCAACTGGGCGGGCCTGGTGACGCACAAGCCCGTCACCGAGGACTACGTGCCGCTGCTGCCCTGGGCGGCGCCGCTGCTGGTGGGCCTGGTGGCCGCCCAGTCGACCTCGCTGCGCGGCTGGCTGGCCGGCAGCGCCCCGGCTCCGTTGGTTCGCCTGGGCCAGTGGCCCTTGAGCTTTTACCTGCTGCACCAGCCGGTGCTCATCGGCCTGCTGACGCTGTGGCAACGGACAATGGCCGCATGACCGAATCCAAACCCCGCAGCGTGCTGTTCGGCTTCCATGCTGTCAGTACGCGGCTGAAGATTGCCCCCGGCAGCGTCCAGTTGGTGTTGTTCGACGCCAGCCGGCGCGATGCGCGCATGAAAAGCCTGCTGGCACGCGCCGCAGAAGCCGGCATCAAGACCGCCGAGACCGAGGTCTTGCAACTCGACCGCCTGGCGCGCAGCGATCGCCACCAGGGCATCGTGGCCAAGGTGGAGCCGATCAAGCAGCAGCACTCCCTCGACGATCTGCTCGATGACGTGCAGGCGCGCGGTGAAACGCCCCTGCTGCTGGTGCTGGACGGCGTGACCGACCCGCACAACCTCGGTGCCTGCCTGCGCGTGGCCGACGGCGCCGGCGCGCATGCCGTGCTGGCACCGCGTGACCACGCGGTGGGCCTGAACGCCACGGTGGCCAAAGTGGCCAGCGGCGCCGCCGAGAGCGTGCCCTACCTGATGGTCACCAACCTCGCGCGCACCCTGGGCGAGCTCAAGGAGCGCGACATCGTCTGCGTGGGTACCTCGGATCAGGCCGAGGGCTCGATCTACCAGGCGCCCCTGGGCGGCCCGCTGGCCTGGGTGCTCGGGGCCGAAGGCAGGGGCCTGCGCCAGCTCACGTCCAAGACCTGCGACCGCCTGGTTTCCATCCCGATGCGAGGCGCTGTGGAGAGCCTGAACGTCTCCGTGGCCGCCGGCATCTGCCTGTACGAATCCCTTCGCCAGAGAGGCTGAGACCCGTCATGTCCGTCATCGAAGTCAAGCACCCGCTCGTCAAGCACAAGGTTGGCCTGATGCGCGAAGCCGACATCAGCACGAAGAAGTTCCGCGAGCTGACCCAGGAGGTGGCGCGGTTGCTGGCCTACGAGGCCACCGCCGACTTCCCCACCGAGAAGATCACCATCGAGTGCTGGAGCGGGCCCACGGAGATCGACCAGATCGCCGGCCGCAAGGTCACCGTGGTACCAATCTTGCGTGCCGGCCTGGGCATGCTGGATGGCGTGCTCGACATCCTGCCCAACGCCAAAGTGAGTGTGGTGGGCTTGGCGCGTGACCACGAGACGCTCAAGCCGGTCAACTACTTCGACCGCTTCGTCGGCCAACTCGACGAGCGCACGGCGCTGATCATCGACCCCATGCTGGCCACGGCAGGCAGCATGATCGCCACCGTCGATCTGCTCAAGGCGCGCGGTTGCAAGGACGTGCGGGCGCTGGTGCTGGTGGCCGCGCCGGAGGGCGTGAAGGCCCTGCAAACTGCGCACCCCGATGTGCGTTGCTGGACCGCCGCCGTCGACTCGCACCTCAACGCGCAGGGCTACATCATTCCAGGCCTGGGTGACGCCGGAGACAAGATCTTCGGCACCAAGGAGTAGCGACTCGGTCGGGTCGGGTCAGGTTCGGTTCATGTGCGCGCTTGGCTGGCCTCAGACGCGGGCGGTGCGGCGTTTGCAGCGCCTCCGGCTGCGGGTGCTTGATCGCGCAACAGTGCCGCCGGATCCTGCGCCATGAGTTGCGTCTTGGGCGGGACGCCGTCCTTGCCGGGCCAGAGCCACCATGCCAGCATCAGCACGCCGAGCAGCAGGGCCGTGGGCGAGTGCTTCCAAGCTTGGTTCATGGCAAGAGGCAGGAGGCCGGGGCCGCGAAGGGTCGGGCGGAACGGGGTGCGTGGGGAAACCCGGTGGCTGTATGCATGAACGAAATGTTACAGATCGGGTCGCCCGTGCCGGCTCCGAATAAATACTCAGGGAGAGGGGCCTCAGTCCTGGGTCCTCTCTTGCCACGCGGGTGCGGGCGGTCAGGTCCATGCCGATGAGAGCGCACGGAAGAGACCAGGCGCGGGCTCCCGCAAGCGGTTGCTGCGCTCGGCCCCGTCCCTCCATGTGCTCAAGCGCCTAGAGTCCCGCCTTACACAGGTCCTCAGGTCGAAGGTTTCACGTCCCGTCGCAGTGCGGGGCGGCGCGCCAAGTAGCGCAGCAGGCCGCGGGCCATGGCGTCCACCAGACGCCTGCGGTAGGCGGAATCACGCAGCTTGGCTTCCTCCTCCGGGTTGGAGATGAAGGCTGTCTCGACCAGGATGGAGGGAATGTCCGGTGCCTTGAGCACGGCGAACCCGGCTTGTTCGACGCGGGGCTTGTGCAGCCGACCAACCTTGCCCAGTTGGCCCAGCACATCCGCGCCAAGCTTCAGGCTGTCCTCGATCTGGGCCGTGGTGCTCATGTCAAGCAATGTTTGCAGGACCACCCGGTCCTTCACCGCGCCAACATTGAGGCCGCCGACCGCGTCGGCGGCGTTCTCGCGCTGCGCCATCCAGCGCGCAGCGGCGCTGGTGGCAGCGCCGTCGCTCAACACGAACACAGAGGCGCCGCGTGCCTGCGGGCGCATGAAGGCGTCGGCATGGATGGAGACGAACAGGTCAGCGCCCACCTTGCGCGCCTTGCGCACGCGCTCCTGCAGGGGGACGAAGTAGTCGCCGTCCCGCGTCATCAGGACACGCAGACCAGGCACTTCCTCCAAGCGCTCCCGCAGCATCCGGGCCACGGCCAAGACCACGTCCTTTTCGCGCAAGCCCGTGGGGCCGATGGCGCCGGGATCTTCGCCGCCGTGACCCGCGTCCAGCGCCACCACCACCAGACGCTCCATGCGGCCATGGCGTGGCAGGCGGGGCAGGGGTGCGGGAGTTGGCTTGGGCGGCTCGGGCTGGGTCGCGGGGGAGATTGCGGCAGCAGAGGCGACATTGGCACTCGGCGACGACTCCGCCTTCGAAGTGGGCGGGCTGCTGCTCTCTCTTGCGCTTTGGCGCGCGTCTTCTCTCTCTCGCTCCTCGATCAGCGCCAGCAGCGGGTCATCAGCGGCGGGCTGCTTCGGGTACAGATCCAGCACCAATCGGTGCTGGTAGGCCGCCACGGGCTTGAGCGTGAACACCTGCGGTGCGATCGGCTGGCGCAGGTCAAACACGATCCGTACCACTCGGGGCAGGTACTGTCCTACCCGCACGCCGGCGATGTTCGGGTCGTCCGGCTGCGTTTTGGCCACGAGTTCCTTGAGTTGAGGCGACAAGTCCAGCCCCTCAATGTCCAGCACCAACCGGTTCGGACCGTCGGGGGTGAGAAAGTGGCGCGCCTGCAGCGGCTTGTCACTTTCCAGGGTGACGCGCGTGTAGTCCCGCGCCGGCCAGACGCGAACGGCCACCAGTCGAGGATCGTCTGGCTTGGCCAGCAGCGGCAAGGTCCAGGTCGCCGACCCGAGCGCGATGAGCAGGCGGCGCTTCATTTCAGAAAGTGCAGCAAGGCACTGCCGCGCACGCTCAACGCTTCGGCCGTGACGTGGCGCCCTTCGTGCTCGTCGGCTTCGAGGAGTAGGCGCAGGTCCGCGCGTTCAAGCAAGGGACCGGCATGACCGGGCCATTCGCAGAGCTTGAGCGCCGGTCCGGCCAGCAACTCGCGAAAACCGGCATCTTCAGCCTCGCGTGGGTCGCTCAGGCGGTAGAAGTCGAAGTGCAGGGCCTTCAAGGTGGGCAACTCGTAGCTTTCCATGACGGCGTAGCTGGGGCTCTTGATGCGACCCTCCGCGCCCAAGCGGCGCAGCAGATGGCGCACGAAGGTGGTCTTGCCGGCACCCAACCCGCCCTCCAGCGTGATGAGGGCGCCGGCCAACGGCGCGTTGGGCACCAGGCCTTCGGCGGCGGCTTGCGTGGCGGCCTCGTCAGGCCAATGAAGGTGCTTGGTTTCTAGAATTTCAGCCATGTCTCAGGTCGCGAACCCCGCAGCGCTGGTGACCCAGCTGCAAGCCTGGGGCAGGGCGCTGGGATTCTCCCAAATCGGCATCGCCCCCATCGACCTGGCTCACGCTGAGCCCGGTCTGCGCGCCTGGCTGGACGCCGGCTTCCACGGCAGCATGCATTACATGGCGCGGCACGGCCTGCGCCGCGCCCGGCCCGCCGAACTGGTGCCGGGAACGGCCAGTGTGATCTGTGCGCGCATGGACTACCTGCCGCGAGAGACGCCGGCGGGCTGGCAGGCCATCGAGTGGGCGGGCCTGCAGCGCCCGGACAGCGCGCAGATCAGCCTCTATGCACGAGGTCGGGACTACCACAAGGTGCTGCGCCAGCGCCTACAGCGCCTGGCCGACCAACTGGCGGTGCAGATCGGGCCCTTTGGCCATCGCTGCTTCACCGACTCCGCACCCGTGCTCGAGGTGGAGTTGGCCACGCGCGCTGGTCTGGGCTGGCGCGGCAAGCACACCTTGCTGCTGCAACGCGATGCGGGGTCGATGTTCTTTCTGGGCGAGATCTACATCGACCTGGCGCTGCCCGCCAGTGAGCCACTGAGTGAGCACTGTGGCCGTTGCAGCGCCTGCCTGGATGCCTGTCCGACCGGCGCCATCCTGGCGCCTTACCGATTGGATGCGCGGCGCTGCATCAGCTACCTCACCATTGAGCACGCAGGCGAAATCCCGGTGGAGTTGCGTCCCTTGATGGGCAACCGCATCTACGGTTGCGATGACTGCCAACTCGTCTGCCCCTGGAACAAGTACGCGCAGCGCAGCCCGCTTGCCGACTTCGACCCGCGCGAGGGGCTGAGCGGCCCCACGCTGCTCGCGCTCTGGCGGTGGGATGAGGGCGAGTTCCTGCGCCGCACGGAAGGCTCACCCGTCCGGCGCATCGGCTTCGAACGCTGGCGGCGCAACCTCGCGGTGGCCTTGGGCAATGCTTTGCATCAGCGCGAAGACATGCGCCTTCGCGAGCCCCTTCAAGAGGCGCTCCCGACGGCTTCGCCGCTGGTTGCGACTCACATCGCCTGGGCTCTGGCCCCGAGATGCTGACGCAGGCTTTGATGGGTCAGCATGGCCGGACGGCAAGAGTCCTCAGCGGCCCTTCGGTTGCACGGCGGGCGTGCGCTCGAAGGAGTCCTTGAAGCGGCGCGCCTGGTCTTTGGCCTGCGCTGCCTCTGCATCGGTCCAGCAGACCTTCTGCTTGAAGCGCGAACCCGTGGGTGCAGCCCACTCGCAGACTTCGTTGACGCTGGGCTTGCCTGCCGCAGCCTGCGCGGTGCCGGCTTCTGGAGCGGCAGCGCTCTGTGCGGGGCCAGGATCCGTTGCACACGCGGCGGTCAACAGCAGAGGGGTCAGGGTGGCGGCAAGGCGAATCATGGGCGTCGGTTCCAACAGGGGCGCGGAGCATAAGGGGCTGTGACGTGCCAACGAGCCTGCGGGCTGCATAGGGCTCATGCACGCGCCTGTCGCCCCCAGTTTCAGGCGATGGCTGCACCGCCTTCGGGTGCGGCGAGGCTTGGCGTCGACACGGGGCTGGTGTTGTGACGCAAGCCTGCCCAGCGCCACTCGAGCACGAGGATGGTGATGATGTACTGGCTCAGCACGATGATCGGAGCCCACAGGTAGCCCTCGGACGGCGCCAGCAGCCAGGCGCCGAGCAGCAGCAGGGTACGCGCCACGGCGTGGAAGGCCGCGATCCAGTGCCGCATCAGCCAGGCACAAGGCAGCCACATGAATCCGGTCAACATGAGGGTTGGCCGTGATTCCTGAAAAATCCGCAGAAATGCCCCTAAGTCATTGTCAGGCAATCAGAATTTGATCTTGTAGTCAATGGGCTCGACCGGCCGAGACAGATCCAGCGTGTAGTCACCATAGCGGTTGATGTGCGCGGTCCGGTACGGCGACAGCGCTTTGAGCACCGGCTCGCCGACTTGGAAGCCCTGGCTCTGGAGCTCCTTGAGCCTGCGTGACATCCATTGCACGTTATGCAGGATGACCATGTTGGCCACCAGCTGGCTGTACTTGATGACCTTGCGCTGCTCGTGACGCAGGTTCTCCGCAATGGTGCCCTCCCCGCCGAAAAACAGCCACTTCACGAAGTTGTTGAATTCCTCGCTCTTGTTGGTCGCGGCGTGGATCGAGCGACGCAACTCCGCATCGTTGATGTAGTTCAGCAGGAACATCGTGCGGATCACCCGCCCGAGCTCCCTGAAGGCGAAGTACAGCTTGTTCTTGCGGCTGAAGGTACCCAGGCGCCGCAGGATCATGGACGGCGTGATCTTGCCCAGCTTGATGGACACGGCCACGCGCTGCATGTCCCGATAGTGCAAGGCCAGCAGATCCCAGTCGATCGTGCCGCGGAACAGGCTTTGAATGTGCTTGTAGGGCACGCCTGGCTCTGCCTTGAAGAAGATCAACTCCTTGATGTTGCGGATGCGGGGCATTAGCTTGATGCCAAGCAAATGCGCCAAGCCGAACACAGGGGCACTCTGGGCCTGGGTGTCGCCGTGCAGCGTGTCCGGCTGAATGTCTGACTCGTTCTTGACCAGGCCGTCAAGGATGTAGACCGCCTCGTAGACGCCGCAAGGGATGAAGTTGCCGAACAGCGCGATGTACATGTCGGAGACGTGGTAATACCCGATACCGCCGTAGCCGCCGTAGCGCAGGTGGTATTCGGACATCAGGTTCTGCTCGTACACATTCCATTTGGTTCCGTCGGCCGAGGCGCTCTTGCCCGTGCCCCAGTACTGCGGCAACGAGAAGCGGTTGTACGAATTGACTACCTTGAAGATCGCCTTGTCCAGGCGCTCTTCGGTGACATGGTGCAAGTTCAGCCACGCCACCTGTTTTCTGGAGAGGCCCTTGACCGACAGGGCCGTCTGGGTCGGACCCAGGTTGCAGCCGTAGCAGAACAAGGTGGTCAGGAACCGCTTGCGCGGGTCGTCGACCTTGCTCTCAAAGCCTGAGAGGGGTCCAAATAGCTTGTGCAAGTCGAGCCAACGCTCCGTTTCCGTCAGCACGTCCAGGATGCTGGTGGTGGCCATCGAGTTCGTGATGGCCTGATCGACCTCAGGCAAACCTTCCGGCGGTGGCATGCGATCGGTGCGCCGGATCAGCAGGCCGGTCTCGGTGATCGCCACGTGTTCGTTGTCCGGGAACTGGTCATCGACCTTTTGCGACAGGTCCAGCAACTGCTGCTTGAGAAGCGCCACCAACGCACTGCCATCGGCCGGCAGGCCCACCATGGCGCTGTAATCCCCTACCTCGGCATCGAACTGCTCCCAGCTCACCAGATGGTCGCGGTAGTCATCGAACTGATCGCTGTTTTGCACATACAGGTCGCCCGACTTCAGCTCCTCCATGACGTGGGAGAACACGCACAGCTCGAGGTACTTCCGGTGAACGAGCCCTGAGGAAGCGTCGCTTCCCTCGATCAGCGCACGCCACTTCTTGTCGGTCAGCCAGTCGAGGTCGACGACACCAAAGCCGGCATCGGCCCGCACATGCTCCTTGTGGCTGGAGCGGTATTGGCTCATCCAGGCGATCGCGCGCAGCAGGCTGTCGTCGGGCGACGAGGACTTCAGCAGCATGGCGTCGAGACACTGGAACAGCAAGGCCCGCTTGCTGCGGTAGGGCTGCAGCATGAACGGGTAGTAGTTGTTCCCAGCGAATGCGATGTGCTCGTCGCAGCGCTCGATCCAGCCCGCAGGGTCTTCGCCCAGCATGCCGCGCATCCTCTGGACGCGCTCGGGATCGCTGCTCTCGTCCTCGAAGGCCGTCAGCATCTCCCGGAACTGCGCGATCAAGGCCTCACCCAGTTCGACATGCTCCAGCTGGTACTGCTTCAGGCGCTCGCGGGCCAGGTTGTGCATGTTGCGGACGGTGCGGATGAAGATCTCCGCGACGTCGTCCACAGCCTTTTGCAACTGGGCCTGAATCAGCAGGACCGCCAGCGCATAGCGCTTGGTGGGCTTGAGGGCCATCATCTCGCGCACATTCAGAGCCCGCGCTTCGAGCACGAACTGGGTACGCTTGGACACGGGGACGTCCTCGGGCTTGGGCAGCGCGTCGGCCAGCCTGCGCATGGCCTCTATGTGTGTCAAATAGCTCGCCACCTCTCGCACGGTGGGCTGTTTGGGCTCGCGCTTGAGCTGCTCCCACTGACTGCGGCCGGCACGCGTGGTGAACAGATGGTCGATCTGGCCGCGCTGCTGGTCGTTGAGCGAGGCGTCAATCCGGCGCTGGATTTCCCCATTGACCTTGGTTCGACCACGAGCCGCGGCGCGCGACAAGGTGACGAAGCCGGGTAGCTCGTAGCGATGGTGAAGCAGCTCTTCCAACAACACATTGATGATGTCCGGCAATTCCTGCTTGGTCTGAGCCGCCTTGATGGCTTGCTCCTCCAGCCAGTCATGCCCATCAGTCCCCAGCACACGCAGCCCAACGTATTCGCGAAGCAGGCGCTGGTGGATCGACTTGCTGCCGGACTCGTCATAGGATTTCAACGCGGCGGAAGACAAGACCGGGATGCGCAGGCGCCGGCAGACATGCCCAACGATCACCGCGGGCACGTCGATCATCATGGTGAAGTAACCCAGGCGCTGCAGCACCTTGAGCTGGATAGCAATCAGGGCCTGCGTGGTGACGCGCCGGTACGCTTCGGCGATAAATCGTCGCTCCTGCGGCGTGGGTGTGAACAGCGCCAGAAGGTCCTTCTCGGCGAAGTCGGCACGCAGCTGCGGATAGGCAGTTTCATGGATGCTGCTCATCGGGCCTGATCCTTGGTCGGGTCGGCTTTGTGCCGAATTCCAGGTGGATCTTGGCCCCGGGACTGCCCGCCTCAATCCGTCATGGCGACGGATGGTATTCAGAATCAGCGGCGCCTCAGCGTGACAGGCGGCCTAGCAAGAAGGCGAAGCTCTGAACAACGCTGCGGGCCAAAGGTCTGGCTGTCCGCATGCCCCTGGTCTCCAGTTGTCAGTGCTGCTTCACAGATTCGATCGTGGCCCGGACATGATGATGGCCATGCCCAGCAGGCTGACGGCGACGCCGACCCAGTCGGTAGTTGTCGGCCGGACTTTGTCGACCAGCATTAGCCAGACGATGGCGACGCCGACGTAGACACCGCCGTAGGCGGCGTAGACCCGCCCTGCGGCCGTGGGGTGCAGCGACAGCAGCCAGGCGAACAGCGCGAGGCTGAACGCCGCCGGCAAAAGCAGCCAGGCGGACCGATCCTGCTTCAGCCAAAGGTAAGGCAAGTAACAGCCGACGATCTCGGCGATCGCCGTAGCGACGAAGAGGGAAAAAGTCTTCAGAAGATCCATGCCGGAAAGGTCGAAGCCCCTTGACGGTCAAATCCGAGCTGCATGTCACCCAGGACCACGAGAGCGAATAGTTCCGCGCGAATGCGTGTGCGACAGATGGTTGCCCGAGGCATGAGGCGCCGCTCCATCACCTTGCCGAAGCCCTTCAAGAATGCCGCAGGCCTTGGCACTCTGAGGGTTGGTGCAGCGCGCCCTCAAAGCCTGCAACTCCCCCCGCAATGCCTTGAGCTCCTTGAGCCGGACGCTGACATGCTCGATGTGCTCATCCAGTAGATCATTCACCTCGCCACATCCGGCGTCCGGGTCGTCCCGGATGCGGAGTAGTTCTCGCACCTCATCCAGGCTCATGTCCAGCGACCGACAGCGCCTGATCAGAGCCAGCCGTTCTACATGGCCAGGCCCATAGCGGCGGTAGTTCGAGTCGGTGCGCGGCGCCGCGGGAAGCAGGCCTTCGCGCTCGTAGTAGCGGATCGTTTCCGTCTGGGTCTGGGTGGCCTTGGCCAGTTCGCCAATCTTCATACTATCTCCTGCAGGTCTTGACTTTGTACCTGGTTCAAGGTTTTCAATGCCGGCATTCGACCAGAAAGCCCACCATGACCCAGTTCAAGCGCGCCGACGTCATAGATCAGCCATCGCTCCTGAAGCGCACGCCACTGCTGGACTTCGAACACACCGGCATCGTCCAACTGATCGCGGACCGCGGCTGGAGCGAGCTGCCACTGCTGGAGCGCGTCGGTGCAGCCTACGAGTTCGTGCGCAGCGATATCCGCTTCGGCTACAACGCTCGAGATGAGTTGCCCGCATCGCGCGTTCTCGCCGATGGTTACGGTCAGTGCAACACCAAGTCCACCCTGCTGATGGCCTTGTTGCGTGCGCTGGGCGTGCCCTGCCGCCTGCATGGCTTCACCATCAACAAGCAGTTGCAGCGCGGCGCCATCCCGCCGTGGGCCTACCCGCTCACGCCGCAGCGCATCCTGCACAGCTGGGTCGAGGTCTGGGTTGACGGACGCTGGATCGAGCTGGAGGGCTTCATCCTCGATCAGCCCTACCTCAGCGCACTGCAGCAACGCTTCCCGACGGCGCAGCGCTTCTGCGGCTACGGCGTCGCAACGACAAACCTGCAGCAGCCCGAGGTCGCCTGGAGTGGTCGCTCAACCTATATCCAGCGAGAGGGCATTGCGGAGGACTTCGGGCTGTTTGACGACCCGGACGCCTTCTACAAGGCTCGCGGTGTCAATCTCCCGCCGCTCAAACAGTGGTTGTTCGAGCACCACGTGCGCCATCAAATGAATGAGCGCGTTGAGACCATTCGCCAATTCCAACCCGAGCGGAGCTCCTCCAGCGGCGTCGCCGTCGGTGGGCCGCGCTGAGTCTTGGATAAATCACTCTGGTTAGACTGTCGTCATGAATCGCTGGTTGCTCATCTTGCTGATCGCCCTGCTGCCGATCCAGTTCAGCTGGGCAGCCATCGGCGCTTATTGCGGTGATGAGCACGAATCGTTCGATGAGCATGTGCTGCATTCCAAGACACATGCCCAGAGCGATGTGACGACGGCCGACGAGTCGGAGCCTGACTCGAGGATCATTTTCGAAGCGGGATACGACGCTGATTGCGGCAACCACTGCCATGGGCACTTGACCCCCATTCCAGTGGCAACTGTCAGTCTCGTTGCCGACGGAGCAGACACGCGCTGGATCGATGAACACGTCGCGCGGCGTTTGCTGCTGATCCAACCCAGGCCCGAGCGGCCTCAGTGGCAAACCCTCGCCTGATCGGCGAGGGACCTTTCTCTTAACGACACGCCAGGCGACGAGCCGGGCGCTCACGGCAACTGCCGTGACGGTCTCTGCGCCGATCTCCCCGTGGTTCTTTCCCACTTCGGAGCATCGGATGTCTCGGTCTATTCAAAGTCGACCGCCTGCGCGCTTGATCCTGGCAGCCATAGCTGTCCTCGCGTTGGCTTTCGGAGGCGCGCCCAGTCGCGCCCAAACCTCGGCGACGGCTTCGTCGCCCCTCACGCTTCAGCAGGCCTTTGTTCAAGCCTGGGAGCGGCAACCAGAAGCCCGCGCTCTAGCGCAGCGGCGCGATGCCAGCCAAGCCCTCAGGCAGGCTGCGCAGGCCTGGACGCCAGAGCCTGCGGCGCTGGAGGCCTCGGTCCGCAGCGATCGGTTCAACGCCCGCCAGGGTGCTCGCGAGCTGGAGTTTGGTGTCGCCGTGCCGCTATGGCTGCCTGGCGAGCGCCGGCGCACGCAGGATCTCGCCGACGCGTTGGCCCGGGGCACGGACGCCCAGGCCCTGCTCGCGCAATGGCACCTGGCACAGATTCTGCGCGATGCTTGGTGGACCCTGCGCCGCGACCAGGAAGAGTTGGCCGCAGCGGATACCCGCTGGCAGGCCAGTCAGCGCCTGTCGGCCGACGTCGCCCGTCGCGTCAAGGCCGGCGAGCTGTCCAAAGCCGACCAGCACCAGGCAGACGGCGCGGCAGCCACCGCACAAGGGGAGTACGCGCAGCTGCGGGCAAAGGCCCTGGCGAGCGAGCAGTCCTTGCGCGCTCTTCTTGGCGTGGCGCTGGATGCACCGCTGCAGGTGGCGGAGGACGCTGAGGCCGAGCCCGCGTCTGACGCCGCTGGCCTACCTCATCCGCAACTGCAGTCCCTACAAGCCAAGTCATTGGCGGCCAAGAGCGCGGCAGCTCTCGCTCGGGTGCAATCGCGAGGCAATCCTGAGCTGACGCTGCTGCAAACCCGCGAGCGAGCTGCACGCGGGGAGGCGAACAGCGGGTCGGTAACCATCGGCCTGCGCTTCCCACTCGGCAGCAGCGACAAGCATCGTGCCGCGATCGCCAATGCAGGTGCAGAGCAGATCGAAGCCGAAGTGGCTGCAGAGCGCGAGCAGGAGCGCCTGCAGGCCTCCGTGCGCAGTGCCCGAGCTGCCCTGAGCGCAGCGCGCACGGTCCTGGCCACATCCAGTGAGCGCGCCCGCCTTGCCGAGGAAAGCCGCAGCTTCTTCGACAAATCGTTCCGACTGGGCGAAACCGATCTGCCCACCCGACTGCGCGTCGAGCTCGAAGCCGCCACGGCCCAGCGCGAGCAGGCCCGCGCCCGGATCGAAGTCCATCACGCAATCGCCACCCTGCGCCAGGCCTTGGGCCTGCTGCCAGGTCAGCCCTAAGCCCTAGCGATTCATCTCATGAAACTCAAACATCTCCTCCCCGCGCTGCTGTTTGGCAGTGCCTTGCTTGGTCCCGTGTGGGCCGGTCCCGGCCACGACCACGGCGATGAGGCACCAACGGCCAGCGGCCCGTCGCTGCCACGCTTCGTCGCCCAGTCCGATAGCTTCGAGCTCGTCGGTGTTCTCGATGGCAAAACCATCACCCTCTACCTGGACCAAGCAGCCAGCAATGTGCCGGTCACCAAGGCCCAACTGGAGATCGAATTCGCCGGCACCAAGCTGCAGGCAGTCGCCCAGCCAGACGGCAGCTTCCGCGTTGAACTGCCGCAAGCGCCAAAGCCCGGCGTGATACCCATCACCGCAACGGTGAGCACCGAGAGCGATGCCGACCTGCTTGCCGGCGAGCTGGATTTGCATGGCGAGGCTGGTGAGGAGCCCCATGTCCATCGCCGCAACTGGGTGGCTCTTGCACCTGCAATCGTTGCTGGCCCCGTCGTGTTCGGCGCTGTCGTCCTTTGGAGCCGCCGCAAGAAGAAGTCTCAGTTTGGGAAAGCAGCATGAAGAACTCGCCGAAACGAATCGCAAGCCTGCTGGCCTCGGCCATCGCGCTCTCCCTCGCTCCGGCTTGGGCTGGCCCTGGACATGACCACGGCGATGAAGCCGCGCCGGTGACGGCCGGTGGGCCGCAGCGGCAGCCCGATGGCTCGGTCTTCCTGCCCAAGCCGGCGCAGCGCCAGATGGGTGTGCGCACCCAGCCGGTCAGCAAGGCCGCACTGCCACGCGCCTTCGAGTTGCAGGGTATGGTCATCATGGATCCCAATGCCGGCGGCAAGGTGCAGGCGACGCAGGCCGGCCGCCTGCTGGCGCCGCCCAATGGTCTGCCAGCCCTCGGGCAAAGGGTCAGTCGCGGTCAGGTACTGGCCTATGTGGAGCCGGTTGCCGGCGCGCTGGAACGCTCGGGCCAGGCCGCGCAGATCGCCGAGCTTCGCGCCAGCCTCGGCCTGGCCGAGAAGCGCCTGGCTCGCCTGCAGGAGCTGTCCGACACGGTGCCGCGTCGTGAGATCGAGGCGGCCCAGAGCGAGCTGGCCAGCCACCGCGAGCGCATCAAGGCATTGGGTGCCGGTCTCAGCGGCCGCGAAGCGCTGGTTTCGCCGGTCGCCGGTGTCATCGCATCCGCCAATGCGCTGGCCGGCCAGGTCGTCGATGCGCGCGACCTAGTGTTCGAGGTGGTCGACCCTAAGCGGCTGCGGGTCGAGGCGCTAGCCTACGACACTGAGCTGGCGCGAGATGTCGGCAAGGCCTACTTGGCCGGCAGCGGCCAGCGGCAAGCGCTGAGCTTCCTGGGTGCTGCTGGCAGCCTGCGCGACCAAGCCCTGCCGCTGCAGTTTGCACTGGTGGACAGCAAGATGCAGTTGGCGGTGGGCCAGCCCACCAAGGTCGTGGTGCAGACCCGAAGCAGCGTCGAAGCGCTGGCGGTTCCCGCCGCTGCACTGGCCAAGAACCCAGCCAACCAGACCATCGTCTGGGTCAAGGCGGCCCCGGAGCGCTTCGTTCCCAAGGTAGTGCAGGCCACGCCGCTGGATGGCAGCAGCGTTGCCGTCACCCATGGACTGCAGGACGGCGAGTTGGTGGTCGTTGAGGGCGCGACCCTCGTCAACCAGATCCGCTGAGGAGCCACCATGTTCAAGTGGCTATTGCAGAGCAGCCTGGCCAACCGTCTGCTCGTCCTGATCGCCTCCGCGGTGCTGGTTTTCTACGGCGCCTATACCCTGTCGCGCACCCCAGTGGATGTGTTCCCAGACCTCAACAAGCCGACCGTCACGATCATGACCGAGGCGGGCGGCATGGCTGCTGAGGAGGTCGAGCAGCTGATCAGCTTCCCGCTGGAAACGACGATGAACGGCCTGCCCGGCGTGGAGTCAGTTCGCTCCACCTCCAGCGCCGGCCTGTCCTTCCTCTACGTCACCTTCGACTGGAGCACGGAGATCTTCCGCGCCCGGCAAATGGTCTCAGAGCGACTCTCCAGCATGGAGGAGGGCCTGCCTGAGGGCGTCGTGCCGCGAATGGGGCCAATCAGCTCCATCATGGGCGAGATCCTGCAGATCGCGATCCCGATCGATCCCAACAAGATTTCCGCGATGGCAGTGCGCGAGTACGGCGACTGGGTACTGCGTCCGCGCCTGATGGCCATCCCCGGCGTGGCGCAGGTCATCCCGATAGGCGGCGAGGTTCGCCAATTCCAGGTGCAACCCGATCCCGCGCGCATGGCGCAGTTCGGCGTCACGCATGAGCAACTGGAGGCGGCAATCAAAGGCTTCGCCTCGAACACCTCGGGCGGCTTCCTGGAACAAAACGGTCGCGAGTACTTGATCCGCCACCTCGGTCGAACGTCCAGCCTGGACGCTTTGAAGAACCTGGCGGTCGGCGTGCGCAACGGCCAGAGCATCCTGCTGCGACAGCTGGCTGAGGTACGGTTCGCTGCCGCCGTGAAGCGCGGCGACGCCGGCTTCGAAGGCAAACCGGCGGTCATCCTCGGAATCCAGAAGCAGCCCACGGCAGACACCATCGCGTTGACCCGCTCGATCGAGACGGCCTTGGAGGAAATGAAGGCTTCGCTGCCGACCGGAATGGAGAAGCCCCAGGTCACGTTCCGACAGGCCAGCTTCATCGAGGCGTCGATCACCACGCTGCAGGGCAAGCTGATCGGCGCGTCGATCTTCGTGGCAGTGATTCTGCTGGTGTTCCTTGGGAATCTGCGCACGACGGTCATCGCCTTGGTGGCCATCCCGGTGTCGATCTTCATCACGGCCCTGGTCTTCAAGTACTTTGGCCTGTCGATCAACACCATGACCCTGGGCGGTCTGGCCATTGCTATCGGCGGCCTGGTAGACGACGCGGTAGTCGGCATCGAGAACGTCATGCGACGGCTCAAGGAGGATCGCGCCAAGCACCACGACCACCGACTCAATCCGCTCGAAGTGGTTGCGATGGCCACCATGGAGGTGCGCTCGGCCATCCTCTACGCCACGGTCATCATCGTGCTGGTCTTCGTGCCGCTGTTCGCGCTACCGGGCATGGAGGGTCGGTTATTCGTGCCCTTGGGCATTGCCTTCATCGTCTCGACCCTCGCCAGTCTGGTCGTTTCGGTGACGGTGACGCCGGTGCTCAGCGCCTACCTGCTGCCACGCATGAAATCGCTGGACCACGGCGACACCAAGCTGCTGAGCTGGCTGAAGACCCGCTACGAGAAGTCGCTGCAGGCGGTGCTCAATCGCCCGCGCGCCGCGCTAGCCGCCGGTGTAGTCACAGTGCTTGCTGCTGCGGCGGCGGTGCCGTTCTTTCCGACTACCTTCTTGCCACCGTTCAACGAAGGCACGCTGCTGATCGGCCTTCGGCTCAATCCCGGTGTCACCCTCGCAGAGTCTTCGGCGGTCGCGCGCCAAGCCGAGGTATTGGTCAAGCAGGTTCCCGAAGTCACCCATGTCGGCCGGCGCAGCGGCCGTGCAGAACTCGACGAGCATGCCGAGGGTGTTCACGTCAGCGAGCTCGACGTCGGTCTCAAGCCAGCCGGTGAGATCACCCGCAGCATGGACGAGATCAACGCCGACATTCGCAAGCGTCTGATCAACCTGCCCGCTGCAGTCGCTATCGGCCAGCCGATCTCGCATCGAATCGACCACATGCTCTCCGGTGTTCGCTCGCAGATCGCGATCAAGATCTTCGGCGAGGACCTCGACACCCTGCGCGGTCAGGCCGACTTGCTGCGTAGCAAGCTGGCGGCCATTCCGGGCGTCGCCGACCTGGAGATCGAGAAGCAGGTGCTGGCGCCGCAAATCAAGGTGCTGGTCGACTACGACGCCGCGGCCGCCTATGGCCTGCCGGCACCGCAGCTGCTTCAGACCCTTCAGTCCCTGGTCGAGGGCGAGAAGATCACCCAGATCGTCGAAGGCGGCAGGCGCTTCGCGCTGGTGATGCGCCTGCCGGAATCGGCACGCTCGGCCGACGGGCTCTCCAAGGTGCTCATCGAGACACCCAAGGGTGCGGTGCCGCTGTCCAAGCTGGCGCAGATCGAAGAAGGCGACGGCCCTAACCAGGTCAGCCGCGACGACGGAAAGCGGCGCATCGTGTTGTCGGCAAACGCCCAAGGACGAGCGCTGTCAGAGATCGTCGCGGACATCCGTGCGGTCGTTGCCGACACCAAGATGCCCGAGGGCTACTTCGTCACCCTCGGCGGGCAGTTCCAGGCGCAGGAGGAGGCCTCTCGCTTGGTCGGCCTGCTATCCATCGTGTCCGCCCTGCTGATGTTCGTCGTGCTGTTCAGCCGCTACCAGAGCACACGCTTGGCGCTCCTGATCATGGCCAACATCCCGCTGGCCTTGGTCGGTGCGGTGCTGGGTCTTGCACTCGCCGGGCAGCCGCTATCGGTTGCCGCCTTGGTGGGCTTCATCACCCTGGCCGGTATCTCGGTGCGCAACGGCATCCTCAAGGTCAGTCATTACATCAATCTGATGCGCTTCGAGGGCGAATCCTTCGACCACAAGATGCTGCTGCGCGGCTCGCTGGAACGCCTCAGCCCTGTGCTGATGACCGCCCTGGTAACGGCTTTTGCGCTGGCGCCGCTGCTCTTCGAGGCCGAGCGCCCGGGGACGGAAATTCTGCATCCGGTGGCCGTGGTGATCTTTGCCGGCCTGATCAGCTCGACCCTGCTGGACACCTTCCTTACCCCGGCCCTGGTCTGGTTGTTCGGGCGCCGCGACATCGAGCGACTGATGAACGACCGCCATGCCGACGCTTTCTGACCCACCGCTTTCCCTAACCCCGAAAGGAACTCGCATGAAGAACATGAAGACCCTCACCGCTGTCGCAGCTCTGATTCTGGCCAGCAGCACTTGGGCCCACGGCGAAGCCCATGAGCACAAGCCGCTGCATGGCGGCATCGTGATGGAAGCCAGCGACATGGACTGGGAGCTGGTGGCCAAGCCCGAGCGCATCGTCTTGCACGTGCGCGATCACGGCAAGGCGGCCAAGACGGCAGGCGCCAGCGGCAAGCTGACGCTGCTCAGCGGCAAAGACAAGACCGAGGCCGTGTTGAAGCCAGCCGGCGATGACAGGTTGGAAGCCGAAGGTCCGTTCAAGCTCGGTCCTGGCACCAAGCTGGTCGCCACCGTAACCCTGGCCGGCAAGAAGCCGGCCAATGTCCGCTTCACGCTGAAGTGAGTTGACGGGGGCTCCGGCCCCCTTCTTTGAGGAGCCCGTCATGCGCCTTACCAGTTCCTTCGCCGCCCTCATGGCGGTCATCACGCTAGCAGGCTGCGCAAGCAGCCGACCGTTTAGTGGCGGACGCACCTGGGAAGACGGCTGGCGCAAGGGTGTGGTCAGCAGCATCAACGATGAGTTGCGCTGGTACCAGCGCCCGGCCTGTGGCAAACGCGCGGGACCTGGCGACAAGTACGTGTCAGTGAGTTACCGTGCCAGTGGTCAGACCCGCTGGAAGTACATCCCGATGCCGGCGAAGCAGGCCCCTGAGCCGCAGTCCAAGGTGCTGCTCAACGTCAATAGCTGCGAACTGGCTCGCGATGCTTGACAAAACGGTGGCACAACGCGATGTCCGCATCCCGCCGCCAACATGAAGATCCTGGTAGTTGAAGACGAGCGGAGGCTGGCGAACTACATCCGGCAGGGCCTGACCGAGGCAGGTTACACGGTGGAGATCGCTCACAACGGCGTCGACGGCCTGCATGCGGCTACGACGAACGCTCACGACCTGGTCGTGCTGGACCGCATGCTGCCCGGCATCGACGGCATCGCCTTCCTCAAGGCTTTTCGCGGCACCCATCACACGCCGGTTCTGATGCTGACGGCGCGTGCCGATGTCGATGATCGTGTCACCGGCTTGCAGGCTGGTGCAGACGACTACTTGCTCAAGCCCTTCGCGTTTCCCGAGCTCCTGGCACGCATTCAGGCGCTGCTGCGCAGGCGCCCACATGCCGAGGAAGCGCATGTCGGCGCCGGGACGACCCTCAAGCTCGCCGATCTAGAGCTGGATCTGTTGAGGCGAAAGGTCGTGCGCCAGGGACGACGCATCGAGCTGACGGCCAAGGAGTTCAACCTCCTTACCCTGCTGATGCGACGTCAGGGCGAGGTTCTGAGCCGGACCGAGATTGCCTCTCTGGTTTGGGATATGAACTTCGACAGCGAAACCAACGTCGTTGAGGTTGCCGTTCGACGACTGCGCGGCAAGCTGGACGTACCTTTTGATCGGCCGCTGCTGCATACCGCGCGGGGGATGGGCTATGTGCTGGAGGCGCGCGAACCATGAGCGCAGCCATCGCGGCACAGGGTCAATCGCTTTCAAGAAGCCTGAGCCTAGGACTGGCCATCCAGGCATTCGCCATCCTCGGTCTGGTCTGTGCGCTCGTCTACGTCGCCACCTCGTTGACCTTGTCGGACCGACAGGACGCCACCCTAGTGGAAAAGAAGGCCATGGTGCGCCACCTGCTAGCCAAGACGTCCGCCAATGCCGACAAGCCGGCGCTGGAGCACATGCTCAAAGACTTTCTGATCGGCCACGAGGAAATGGGCTTGGTGCTGAAACTCGCTGATGGCCGATTTTTGTCGGCAGGGATGCAGCCAGAGCCTGACTACCGTCAAGCTAAGCGGCTTGAGTTCGTGGTCAGTGGGGAGGGCTTTGGCACCGGCCCCAGCGCCGCGACCCTGTACATGGATACCGCCAGCGATGCGGAGTTGCTGAGACGCTTGGCTTGGATTCTGGGCGTTTGCGCGCTGGCTGGCGCGGTGATCGTTTCTGCCGGCAGTTCGTGGATGGTTCGTCAGGCCATGGCGCCCTTGCACGGGCTGGTGCAGCAGTTGCGGCATCTGCGAGCCGACCGCTTGGACATGCGTCTGGACGGCTCGCTGCAGCCCGAAGAACTGCAACCTGTCATTGCGCAGTTCAACGAACTTTTGGATCGGCTGGACAGGGCCTATCGGCAACTGGAGGCCTTCAATGCCGATGTGGCACATGAACTCAACACGCCGCTGTCGGTGCTCATCGGCAGCTGTCAGCTCGGGCTGCAGCGCACGCGCAGCATTGACGAGCTGCGCGAGATCCTGGCCCGCAACTTGGAAGACTTGGATCGCATGGCTGGCATCGTCCGAGACATGCTGTTTCTGGCCAAGGCCGACCAGGGCGGGCGGATTCGCCAAGGTGCAGCCGTATCGCTGCGGCAGATTGCACTAGAGGTGGTTGACTTTCACGACGCTGCTCTGCAAGAAGCCGGCGTTCAGGTTGTGGTCATCGGCGATGCACAGATCGTGCTGGATACGGGCCTGATGCGACGCGCCTTGTCCAACCTCCTCAGCAATGCAACCCGCTACGCCGAGGGCGGCTCAAGCATCTACATCCGGATTGAGACCGCCGGCAGCGACGAGTGGGCGGTTGCGGTAGAGAACCAGGGTCCAGTCATTTCGGCGGCCGAGCTACGCCGGATCTTTGAACGCTTCTACCGAGCTGACCACGCCCGCTCCCGAAGCGACGTCAACCACGGGCTCGGTCTGGCTATCGTCGATGCGATTGCAAGCATGCATGGGGGTCGAACCTTCGCGTATTCCGATGCGGGGCGCACACAGGTCGGCATGTACCTGCCCCAGGCCCATCGGGCGCTGGAGCAGATACATACCGGGTCCCCCTCATGAGCGCTGATGGGCAACGCTCAGTTGGCTGGGTAGCGAGGCTCGCTGTTGTGCCTCGCTTGTTGTGAGCGGACTGTGTCGCAAGCCCGATCAGAACCGATGGCGAACGCCGAGCGCCATCACCGACGGATCGGCGCCGGGCGCGCTGGCGGCTGGGGTCACGCTGGTGCTCGACGAGTTAAGCCCAAAGCGACCGCTGGCGTTATTGCTCAGCCGCGCGTAGGAGGCGTAGACATTGGTGCGCCGCGACAACTCGTAGGAGTAGGTCGCGGCAAGCGCCGTCCCCTTTGCGCCCCCCTCCAATCGGTTGGACTGGACGTTGCCGAACAGGCGCCCCTTGCCCAGCCCGATCGAAGCGCCGATGTTGAACTGCTCGAACTTGTTGCCGGCACCACTGGGGTCGGCGACCAGGTAATTGCCCTTTACATCGACATCACCGATGCCGTAGCCAAAGCCCAGCGCGTACTCCTTGTCTTTGAGCCCGTTGAGACGCTCGACGTCGTGATATCCACCGCCGGCGTACAGACGTCCGGCATTGAACTCGACGGCGCTGCCCAACACTCGGGTTGCGCCGCTGGCGCCCTCGCTGGGGCTCGCGGCGATGCTTGCCCTCAGCCCGTTGAAGCGCGGCGTCACGTAGGTGACGGAGTTGCTCAGCCGGCGGGTCAGTCGATTGCTTGCGAATGCGCCAAGGTTCGTGCCAAAGAAGCCCTGGCCCATGATGTCGGCCGCACCGGCAACGGCCGCAATCGGTGCGTACTCGCGGCCCAGCATCAAGGCGCCGAAGCCTCCCTCCAGCCCGACCACGGCACGCCGACCGAAGAAAGCGGAATCCGCCGCGCCGGTGTCCAGCGAGACGCCAGATTCAAGATTGAACACGGCCTTGAGGCCCGCGCCAAGGTCTTCGCTACCGCGAAACCCGAGCCGGCTGCTCGACTGGTTGCCGGAGTTCAGCACCTTGCGGCTGCCGCGTCCTGGCTCACCGGTGTCTTCCAGCGCAACCGCCGCATCAACGATGCCGTACAGGGTCACGCTGCTTTGCGCTTGGGCGCCGAACGGCAGCGCCACCAGCAGGGGACAAGCTACCAACCATCTCTTCGTCATAAAAACTCCATGGAAGACGGGAACAATGAAAAGCCTCGTGGGCGGGAACCTGACGAGGCTCAATGCGGGTGTTCAAGGAAGCAACATCCGCACATCGATCTTTCGTTCGACGTTTCTGGCTTCCTGGTGCGGCCAACTCATGGTTGGCTCAGTGCTGCTCACGGATTGGTCACCAGCGATCAGTTCCGCTCGTACACGCTGGGACTCACGTACACCATCAGCTTCTCGACGGCGAAGCCGGTCGGGGCAATCTTGCGCAGGTCGACGGCTCGGTGGTTGGCGACGTCAAAGCGCCAGCTGAAGCTCTTGTCGCCACTGCGGAAGGTGACGGTGTCACCGCAGTTGACATTGATGGCGCGCGTGCTCTTCACATCGACCATCTGCGTGGCGACTTCCGTGCTGCTGGGCACGCCATACCACGAGCGCCCGTTGGCAAAAGTCTCCGGCTTAGAAGCCAGCACTGGCGACGTGCTCACCAATGCTGCGACCGCAACGGCAGTGATGGTCAATGACTTGATGACGGACATGGTGCTCTCCTTCGTTGAGCGCAGGGCTCTGACAACCAGAGCGCAACACTGCTTCAACACGGAGCTCACTCTAGAAATCGGGCCTCGACAGGCGTCCGTCACTCACATGACAAATTTGTCATCTCGGGGCCTCTCCGCCACTGCGCACCGAGAGCTTGACCTTGTAGCGGCTTCAGGGATTGAAATCACGGCATGAACCAAGACCATCACCCCAAGTCCGAGCCTGGCAGCTGCTGCAGCAAAGCGAGCGCATCACCCGCACATGACATTGCGACGAGTGCAGGCATCTTCGATGGCACGGTCTGGCGTATCGCCAACATGGACTGCGCCAGCGAGGAGTCCGAGATCCGCAACGCCCTTGCACCGATTGCCGGTATCGGTAGCCTTCGCTTCGATCTGGGCCGGCGGACCTTGGCGCTATCCGGCGACGCGGCCAGCATTGCAGCTGCTGAGGTGGCCATCAAGAAGGCCGGCTTTGAGCCACTTCAGCTGGCTGCCGCCGATGCACAGGCGCGGCAGGACGCGAACGCTCACGCAGCCGACGAGCACGGCAGCCTGAGCTCTGGCATGGCGCGCCTCGGGCTGGCGTTGGCCCTGGCCATTGCAGCCGAGTTGTTGGAGTTCTTTGCACCGGCCGCGCTGTCCTTCGACATCGCCAAGATGGCCCTTGCCGCGTTTGCGATCTGGCTCGCTGGCTTCGGCACTTACAAGAAGGGCCTGTACGCGCTGCGCGCCCGCCGCCTGAACATCAATGCCCTGATGACCGTGGCGGTCACCGGCGCCTTTCTCATCGGCCAGTGGCCAGAGGCCGCGATGGTGATGGCTCTCTACGCGTTCGCCGAGCTGATCGAGGCGCGCGCGGTTGATCGTGCACGCAATGCCATCAAAAGCCTGATGGCACTGGCTCCCGAAGATGCCGAGGTTCAGCAGGCCGACGGTAGTTGGCAGCGCTTGGCAGCCAGGAGCGTGCCAGTTGGCTCCATCGTGCGCGTGCGCCCTGGGGAGCGCATCCCGCTGGACGGTGTCGTCAGTGCAGGCCAGGGTGCGGTGGACCAGTCCGCCGTCACCGGTGAAAGCATCCCGGTGGACAAGGAGCCGGGCGACGAGGTGTTTGCCAGCACGGTCAACCAGGCCGCGGCGCTGGAGATCCGGACCACCGCTCCGGCCAGCGACACGTTGCTGGCCCGCATCATCCGAGCCGTTGAGGAAGCCCAAGGCAGCCGCGCACCAACTCAGCGTCTTGTGGATCGCTTTGCCGCCGTCTATACGCCGACGATCTTTGTGCTGGCCTTGTTGGTGGCCACGCTGACGCCCTGGTTGATGGACTGGACCTGGATGCAGGCGGTCTACAAGGCTCTGGTGCTGCTGGTCATTGCCTGCCCTTGCGCCTTGGTCATCTCGACGCCAGTCACCGTGGTCAGCGGCCTGGCGGCGGCGGCGCGGCGGGGCGTGCTCATCAAGGGCGGCGCCTACCTGGAGGAGGCGCGCAAACTCAAGGTGGTGGCGCTCGACAAGACCGGGACCCTGACCGAGGGCAGGCCGCGGTTGGTGGCCTTCGAGCCGGTCGCAGCCTCTGCCGATGTGGCGCCGCTTCAGAGCTGGGCCAAGGCGCTGGCGTCGCGCTCCGATCACCCGGTGTCCAAAGCCATCGCGGCAGGGCTTGAGGTCCACGAGCTGGCGGTGGACGCCTTCGCTGCCCAGCCTGGCCGTGGCGTTCAGGGGCTGGTGGATCAGCGAGCACTGAAGCTCGCCAATCACCGCTGGGTGGAGGAGCTGGGCCTGTGCAGCGCGGCGCTAGAGGCGCGCCTGAAGCAGCATGAGCTGCAGGGCAGATCGGTGACCCTTTTGGTATCGGATGACCAGGTGCTGGCCTTGATAGCAGTTGCCGACCGCATCAAGCCGAGTTCACGCCGCGCCGTTGAGCGCCTAAGGGAGCTCGGGGTGCTGCCGGTGATGCTGACCGGCGACAACCTGCTGACCGCTGAGGCGGTGGGTAAGGAGGCCGGCATCAGCGAAATCCGCGGGCCCTTGCTACCCGATGAAAAGCTCAAGGCCATCGACGAGCTCCGAGCCGGCTACGGCCTGTCGGCGATGACCGGCGACGGCATCAACGATGCCCCGGCACTAGCCAGGTCCGATATCGGCTTTGCGATGGGTGGAGCGGGAACGCATACCGCGATGGAGGCGGCCGACATCGTCATCATGAACGACGACTTGCAACGCGTTCCCGAGACGATTGAGCTGTCGCGTCGAACCCATTCGATCCTGCTGCAGAACATCAGCCTGGCGCTGGGCATCAAGGCGGTCTTCCTGGTGCTGGCGGTGTTCGGCAACGCCACCATGTGGATGGCGGTCTTTGCCGACATGGGGGCTAGCCTGCTGGTGGTTGGCAACGGATTGCGGCTGCTCAGGAGCCGATCAGCGAATCCCTAGTCGGCCCAAAGCAACTCAGATCGCGCCGGCCTGAGCCAGCGCATTGAGCGTTGAGCGGGAGCTGACGAGCAATTCGACCAGTGCAGCCACCTAAGAGCAGGGTCAGCAAAAGCGTCACGCAGGCGCGCCAGGATGAGCCGCAGGTGTGCGTGGCACCGCGCAGCAGCGCGCGCATCGCGTCGCCCAGGCAGACGGACTGCGTCTACCGCAGCCCAGCGCCATCGGGCTATTGGGCATGCCATCCTGCTCGATGAGCACTTGAGGTGGCGTCGTGCCGCGCGTCGTCTTCGGCGTGCACGTAGATGTTTGTAGTGGCGATGTTGGCGTGGCCGAGGTTGTCTCGTACCGCTTTAAGGTCGACCAGATTGGTTTGATGCGTGCCGGCGGTGTGGCGCATCCAGTGCGTCGACGCCTGCTCGATGTGCGCCGCGGCCGCTGCAGCTTGAGGATCGCCGGCGAGTCGCAACCGTTCGGCGGTACTACGCATCACCCCCTTGACGATCTCATGCACCGCAGTGCGGGCCATCCGCTTGATCGGTCCAATGACCGGCAGCAGCACCGGCGTGGTTCCGTCATGGGTGGCCAGAGGCGCCATGCCGCGTGATCGCCGATACCGCATCAACTCGGCCATGAGTTCGGTGGTGGCGGGAATCAGGCGAGTCTTGCCGCCTTTGCCGGTGACCTCAAGCCACCAGCGTTCCGTACCGTCGGCACCCCGCCGGCAGAAGAAGCCAGACATAGGGGTGTTGCAGACTTCCGTCACGCGCAGCCCACCGATGTACAGCAGCGAAAACAGCCAGCGCACCCGGGCCGCATGAGCCTGCTCGCGCTCGGTGCCGGTAGGCAGCGACTCGATGGTCTGTCGCACCTCCTTCCAGTGCGCCATGGGCAGGAACCGGGTCACTCGCGGTGCCCGATGGCTGTGCCGGCGCCGGGCAAGCGCCAGCGGGTTGCCGGCCAGATAGCCGGCTTCCACCAGCCAGCTGAAAAGGCTGTTGATGATGCTGAGGGCCTGGCGCGAGCTCTGAGGGCTGAGTGGCCCAGCAAATGGTCGCCACGCCGGCGAACTGCGCGCGGGCTTTTGCCCTGGTGCCATTACCCAGCGATGCGGCGGCTCTGGATTCGCCAGGAATCGTTGGTAGATCAGCATGTCCTCATGGGTGAGATCTGACAGCGCCACGCTGCGCTGCAGCACACACCACAGCAGTAGGCGCTCCGATTCCTTGCGGTAGCTGGCCAGCGTCGCGGGCGAGTCGATGTAGCGAGCCAGCCAGGCAATGACCGCTGAGCGATCGTCCTGCGCGCCGATCTGCATGCGCCCGGTGCCGCGATTGCGGCCGGTGCTGCCATCCAGGTGTTCAGGCACCAACAATTGGTCGATTGGGGCGATGTCAGGCACTGCACGATTTTTCGGCTAAGCACTTCTGACGATTATGGACATAAGAGAACTTATGTCCATAGATTTGCGTAGAAAGTTGATAACCCAACGCATTACGCCGTAGTATCAATTCATGAGCACCGAGAACGAGATCCTTGCCGAGGTCGAAGCGCTGAAGGCCCGTTTCAGCGATACGAAGGCGTTGTACCGCGAAGTCTGCGCCTTGCTGTTCTTCCGGTACGGGATCACGCCCACAACCAACAAGCTCTACCAGTACGTCCGCAAGGGCACGATGGGCACGCCGGCCGAGGCTCTGGCCAAGTTCTGGGACGAGCTGCGTGTCAAAGCACGGGTCGAGATCGATCACCCGGACCTGCCGCCGGAGATCAAGACGGTGGCCGCCGAAGCGATCGCTGCGATCTGGCAGCAAGCCACCGCCGCAGCACGAAGCGATCTGGCCGCCATCCGGCTAGAGCTGCAGGCTGATCAGGAAAGGAGCCGCGAGCAGGAAGCTCAAGCCCAAGCGGCAGCCGAGCAGCTGCGGGGTGAGTTGGAACTGGCTCGGCATGCGCTGCAGCAGGTGCAGCTCGAGCTCGAAGCCGAACGCCTTGCGCACGCCGGCGCCCAGGCCCGCTTGCAGCAGGCTCAGGAACAGCTTGAGCAAGGGCACGCGCAGCAGCAGCGGCTGCAGGAGGGCTTCAGCGCTGACCTGGCCAAGGCGCGTGAGGCAGTCGACACCGCTCAGGAGCGCGCCGCCGCCGCTGAGCGCCGGGCGCTGCTGGAGATCGAGCAGGAGCGCCAGGCGCGCGCCAAGGCCGATAAAGCCTCGGAGGCCTTGCGCAGCCAGCTTTCGCAAGCCGAGTCTCGCGAGCGCCAGGCCTCGCTGGAGCACACCGAGGCGTTCACCAGGTTGACGGGGCAGCTCCAAGCCGCTGAAGCGGGTCACCAGGCCGAGCAGGCCAGTAGGGTGTTGCTTGAGCAGCAGGTACGCGCCTTGCACGATCAGTTGGCGGCCAGCCGGCAGGAAGCCACGCAGTACCGTACGGAAGCGGTGACCGTTCATGGGCTCCTCGAGCGACTCGCCCCTCCGACGGCCCCGGCGCCGGCTCCAACAAAGCCGGCGCGCAAGCGGACTGCCAAATAGAGGCCGGCTTCGGGGTCAGAGGGGCGCCGCGCTCCGCCGCCGTTTCGCGCGCGAAACGCTAGGCTGGCGGCTGATGGGCTCAACTTCGTTCCGTGGGCTCACGGCCTTGCAGCCACTGATCGAAGAGGATGTAGTTGGTCGGCGAGCGGTGGATCCACAGCCTCTGCCTAGGGTTGTCGTTCGCGGGAGCCCTTTGAACGTATGGATAGACACCGAGGTACTCCTGGCCGGCGTAGGACCCCGTGCTCTGCTGAGCGACGGGGAGGATTGCCGCCTTGCCGTTGCGGCCGTCCATAAAACCCAGCTCCCAGGGCATCCATTTCGACGCGCTGCTGTTGGCCGTGGTCGCGAAGAAAAGGCTTTTGCTCATTGCCATCCGCTTGCGCAGCACCTGGGCTGTCTCGGTGGTCACCCGGTCACGACTGAGCTGGCTATCGTGCACCCAGTCGACATAGACCTTATATCCCAAGTCCTCCAGCGACATCATGATCCCCAGGATCAACTCTTGGTCGGTGAAGCTGTGTGACAGGAAGATGTCGAACTCAGCGACGCTGGCGAGGACGCGGAGGCGTTCTTGAAGAACGCCGCCAGCCGACTTGTATACAGGTGTGCCAGCGCGCGCACGCTGGCGCAGATCCGATTCAATGAAGAGAGACATTCAGGCGATCCAGGTTTCGAAGTTGTCGTACCCGTTGTCTGTGATCCAGTCGTAGGTCTTCCACCAGTGCGAGAGCTTGAAGCCCATGCCTCGTTCGACCTCCGGACGCTGGTTGAAAGTGAACGGGCCAAGATCTTGGTACGCCACCCAGGCGGTGCCGCTCCAGACGATGGGAGAGCCGGTGCGCCCATCGGCGCTGATCTGCAGCGCGAGGTGGTCGAAAGGGTCGTGGCCCAACGGCAGCGAATTGCCAGTGCGATCGCGAATGCCGTTGATGTGGATGCCGAGTAGGCGGTTCCCGCGCTGGATGCTCTTCATGATCTCGTACTGGACCCAGCGTCTCGAATGGGTGCCCGTCCCGATCAGCACCGCCGTCGCGGTGGTGTTCTCCAAGGCCTCGTCGATAAGCCTCTTCAGCGCCGCATCGCCCTTGGTCTTGGCTTCCTCCCAGATCGACGCATCGAAGAAGCCGCCGTTACCATCCTTGAGAACGTTGTGGTTGCGCACGACGTTCGCGCGGAAGTCGGCGACGTCCTGGTAGTCGAAGCTGAAAAAACAGCGCCGTGCCATGCTTGTCTCTCCCCTCAGTTCCTGGTGACCTCTAGGAAGTGGGCTAGCGGATGCAGATGGCCAGCACGATCATGACGACGGCAAGGCCGGCGTAGTAGACGAACAAGGTTCGCGACAGCATTGCCGCTGCCCAGCTGTTTCGCAGCTCGCCTTTGTAGGGTCCGGTGTCCATGGAGAAGTCGATGTCCTCCTCCTTGAGCTGCCGGACGTGGTCGTACAGCGCCCGGAAGCGGCGCTCCATGCAGAGGAAGTAGCCGTCCAGGGCCCAAAAGATGATCAGCGGGAAGTAGGCGATCAGGATGTAGCCCTGCTTCGCATCCTTGGCAGCCAAGGCAAACAGCGCCGCGATCAGCGTGATGCTCCAACCCTTGAGCAGGAACAGGTTGCCTGCCATCCGGCCGATGGCTGCCTGAATGAACTCCAGGTGCTTGTGCTTGTTGGGCGAGTCGGACATCGCGCTCACGATCGCTGGACTATTGGCGGCGGGCGATGGCGTCCTCGACCCAGGCCGCTAGGTTGTTCTTGATGTGGTTATAGGCGTCGTGCGCCGGCGGGTCGTAGACCGGCGGAACAACGACGCGGCCGCTACCGTCGTGGAAGTTGAATTGGTCGAACGGGTTGGTGCCCTTAGCGCACGTTCCTTGGTTCGGGCACTTCAGGTTGTGGATGCGAATGCCCAGCAGGCCGCGTTTGTCCGCCCAGGCCTTTCTGATCTCATGCTTCACCCACGGCCGTGAGTGGGTATCGGTGCCGATCAGCACGACCACGCAGCGCTTGTATTTCATGTTGTCGTCGATCCAGCGCTCGATGGCGCCCGCGCCGCTGCGCTTGACGGTCTCCCAGTCGTTCTTGGAGACCGGTTCATCGCCGTCGATCATGCCCATCTGGCGGATCTGCTGCACCCGCATGACGTCGTTGTCGAAATGAAAGCTATAGAACACCGGAACTCGTGCCATGGTTTCCTCTCTGATCTAGATGGGTTTTGCGCTTTTGGCTGGGGCGGATGCCCAGGCCGCGGTACAGCAGCGCAACGAAATCCAGTGGCGCCAGGTCTTCAGGGGGCTTGAACTGAAGTTGGTCGGCGAGCTGGGCAGTAGCGCCGCCGGTCTGTGCGATGGGGATGCAGACCGCATCGGGCCAATACTGGGTGAACAGCTTGTGTTCATCGAGGATGCCGTGCATCCCGCCAATGAACACCGCTGCTTCGAACGTCGTCGACGCGAGCATGGCCTTGCGCATGGCGAGCAGGCTGGCCTCTTGGTCCGTTCCAACGGCATCGACCATCGTCACGTGGGCAAAGTGCTTGTTCTCGGCCGGGAGTACCTTCTCGAACAGCCGCGACTGAAACAGCTCCACCGCCTCGGTGCATTCGACGCCAACCGCTTGCGCAGCTGACCACAGCAGCGGCGTGATGGCGGGATGCCCGCCCCAGACAAGCTTTTTGCGGCCCAACACCACCAGCGCCAACGCATTGATGGCAGCTTGAATCTCCTGGGGGCGGCAGTCCGCGTCGTAGGGCGCCCGGGTCGGGACGCTGGCAGAAAGAAAGATCGCGCCCACGGCTTAGAGCTCGATGTCGGCCAGCTGCCAGTCGGCTTCGCGACTTCGCAGCCACTTGACGGCGCCAACGCGAGCAGCAAGCCAGTCCAGGTGGCGCCGCCATTCCTCGCTGATGCCCAGGTGGTCGTAGACCACCGCAGCGGCGCGCGAGTCGCTCAGGTCGATGCAGTCGTGCACATCCAGGGAGGTGGGCACACCGACCACGGGATAGGCCACCAGCGAATTACCCGACGGCAGCTTCAGGAGCACCGAACGCTTCTGGCCCACACCTTCCACACTGCCTCCGAGATCTTCGATCGCGGAGCGCAGCGTGCCGACCATGTTGGAGTGCCGCAGCGCCACGCTGACGCTTCGCACGCGCTCCAGTTCGAGCGCGACTTCGCTGACTACGGCGGCCGTCAGGCGCGAGCCGTCGAAGTCGACGTCGGCCAGCTTCTTGGAGGTCGCTAGGTGCGATTCGCGCGCTGGCGTGTGAGCCGGCCACACCAACTGGAGCATGGAGATGTGCTTGGCGATAGCGCGTCCCCATTCGGCCGTTGTCCACCGGCTGCTGAAGTAGCCGGGCGTGTCTAGCATGATCAACACGTCTGAGTCGCACAGCCGATGCCAAAGCGCCGCCTGGAAGTCGGCAGCGACTGAGACCGAATGCGTGTCCAGGAACACATCGAAGTGGCGCGCGGACAGCGCTTCATAGAGCTGCAGCGCAACGTCCGCAGATTCTTCTCGGCGGTAGCTGACGAAGACGCGGCGCTGGGCGGGTAGCAGGCCCAAGCACTGCAACGCCGCCGTGACGACTCGGCGCAGGTTTGTATCGGCCGCGTCGTGGAACATTGCGTTGATGCCCCGAAGCTCCGCCGGCAACTCCGCGCTGACGCGAGCAGCGCTACTGACCACCGGCACAACGGGCACGCCCAGCCGCTTGAGGCGATCAGCTTCGGGGTAGCCAGCACCGTCGGCGCCAAAGAAGACGGCCACTGTGGCCGTGCTGGCGCTGAAATCAGCCGAGATGCCGCGATCGATCGTGTAGTCGCGACCTCGCACCAGACCGAACAGGCCTAGGCAGTCATCGAAGGTGGCCGCAAACGCTGCAGTCTGCGCAGCGGTCGGCGAGCCCAGAACCAGGCATTGATAAAGCGCCATGGCCCGCTCCTACAGGAACGGCACGCTGCGAACGAACTGACCCTGATTGCCGCCAGCGGGGAGCCAGAGCAGTTGACCGGCGTTATTCGAGTCGACACGTCGATAGAGCTGCATGTACTCGTTGCCATGCGTCGTCGAGGAGTCGGACGTTTGCACGACGGCAATCCGGTCCGGCTGCTTCTGGCCGTCGGCATATCCCAGCTCCCAGGGGCACCAGCGCGAGGCCATCGAGTTGGCCGTTGCCAGAAACAGGAACCAGTCGCAGGACTTGATGCGTTGCTGGATGCGCGCGGCAGTCTCCCGATTGGGTTCGGGCGGCATCGACGCGTCTTTCCAGTCGATGTAAAGCTGCACGCCTTGCTCGGCAAGCAGGGACTGCAGGCCCTCAGCCAGCTTCTCGTCTCGGTGGCTGTGACACAGGAAGGCGGTCTTCTGAAGACCGGCGCGGACCTGCGATTTGATAACTGGTTGCCGTTGAGCAGCGCGCAGCAACTCGGCCTGAGCAATTGCCATTTGATCTCTTTTTTTCCTATCCCTGCGACAACGGTAACCAAACGTTTGTTGGCAGTCATGCGTGCGAACCCGTACAACGCCGCCCATTGACCAAGGGCCTCCTGGCCGTCGTCAACGGCCAGCGAGAAGAGGCGGAGGGGAGTGGGTTTCCGCAGCCAGGGAGACTGTGTCGCCGGTTTGCGCCAGCAGCATCCGCGGCGCGCTAGCGTTCATAGATGGCGGGGATCTCGCATCTTTCGCATCGCGCGCCGATGCAAGCAAATACCGAATTGAATCAATGGTTTAACGGCATTCCTGCGGATTTTTCAGGAATCACGGCCAACCCTCAACATGGCCACGGTGTAAGGCGCACTGCTGGCGTCCTTCAGCGCCACCGGGATGGCGATGGCGTAGGCCAGCAGGGCCTGGCCGACGCAGAGCATGAAGAGTGCATCGAATGGGTTCTTCGCTTGTCCCTTGGCCAGGAAGTTCTCGCCGGTGAGCTTGGAGAGGCCGATCCCCAGGTAGGCCGTGCAACCGGTGGCCACGAAGAGCACCAGGAGATGCCAGCGCGCTTCGAGCAACTGCCCAGCGGCAAGCACGAACAACCAGGCGATGGCCCCGGCCAGGGGCATGGCCAGGAAGCGGCGTTGACGGTAGGCGGCGAGTTGCTGGTCGAGGTTCATGGCGTGGGCTCCAGGTGCGTGCTGGATGCATGGTGTCCTCGTCCTTCCCCTGCGAGGGCCGCGCGTCGACGGCTGGACAGGAGAGGCGACGGATCGACAGCGGGCAAGTCCGGAGCGCGTGGCGGCGGGCCCGCCGTAGCATCCGCTCACCCTGCCCATCAAGACGTCCAACCCGGAGACCCCATGGACCGCCGTCACCTGCTGAAGTGCCTTTCGAGCGGCGCTGCCGCCACCGCCTTCCCTATGTCTGCGCTGGCGCAGGCCTACCCGGCCAAGCCGGTGCGGCTCATCGTGCCCTTCGCACCGGGCGGCACCACCGACATCATTGCCCGCGTGATGGCCGAGCGCATCCAGGCGGCCTTGGGCCAGACGCTGGTGGTGGACAACCGGGCCGGTGGCGGCGGGGTGCTCGGTGCCACCGAGATCGTTCGCGCCGCCCCAGATGGCTACACCATCGGCATGGCCACGGTCAGCACCACGGCGGCCAATCCGGCGATCAACCCGAAGATTGCCTACAACCCGCTCACCGACTTCACGCCGATCATCAACATCGCGGCCACGCCGAACGTGATTGCCGTGCATCCCAGCTTCCCGGCGCGCGACTACAAGGGCTTCTTGGCCGAGATCAAGAAGCGCCCCGGCCACTACAACTACGCCAGCTCGGGCACCGGCGGCATCGGGCACCTGCAAACGGAGCTCTTCAAGAGCCTGACTGGCGCCTTCATCGTGCACATCCCCTACCGCGGCGCCGGGCCGGCGCTGCAAGACACGGTGGCCGGCCAAGTGCCCATCATCTTTGACAACCTGCCGTCGGCCATGCCCTTCATCAAGGACGGGCGGCTCATCCCAATCGTCGTCGCAGCGCCGCAGCGGCTCGCTCAACTGCCGAATGTGCCGACCTTTGCGGAACTCGGTCTCGAGCCGGTGAACCGCATGGCCTACTACGGCTTCCACGGCCCCAAGGGCCTGAGTGCCGAGGTGGTGCAGCGCCTGCACACCGCCGCCAAGAAGACCGCCGAACTTCCGGAGGTCAAGAAGCGCATCGAGGACACCGGCTCGCTGCTTGTGTTGAACAGCCCCGCCGATTTCGGTCAGCAAGTGGCGGCCGAGTTGGCCGTGTACCAGAAGGTTGTGGCGCAGCAGAAGCTGAAGCTTGACTGAGCCTGCCCGCGACGAGAGTGAACAAGCCATCGCGCGCTTCACGCGCGCGCTGTGGCTGGAAGAGGGACTCAGCGAGAACACCCGCAGCGCGTATGCACGTGACCTGAAGGGCCTCGCCGCCTTCCTCGCAGAGGGCGGGCGTGCGCTGGATGCCGCTCGCGAGTCCGATCTGTTGGCCTACGCTGCGGCGCGCCATGCCGGCAGCAAGGCCAGCAGCGCGAACCGGCGCCTGTCCAGCTTCAAGCGCTATTACCGCTGGGCCTTGCGCGAAGGACGGCTGGCGCAGGATCCGACCCTGCGCCTGCTCAATGCCCGACAGGCGCTTCGCGTGCCCAAGACCCTGAGCGAGGCGCAGGTGGACGCGCTGTTGGCCGCGCCTGCCCACGACACCCCAGAAGGCGTGCGTGACCGCGCCATGTTGGAACTGCTCTACGCCACCGGCCTGCGGGTGTCGGAGCTGGTCAACCTGCCCTCGGTGGGTCTGAATCTCCGTGACGGCTTGGTGCGGGTGCAAGGCAAAGGGGACAAGGAGCGATTGGTGCCGCTGGGCGAGGCGGCCGGTGAAGCCTTGCAGCGCTACTTGGCCGGCGCCCGGGCCGAATTGCTGGCAGGGCCGAAGGGCCGCTCGGGTGCGCCGCCTGGTGCCGCCGGTGCGGCGTCCTCGCTGCTGTTCGTCTCGAATCGGGGTGGGCCGATGCGGCGGGAGGTGTTCTGGCGACTCATCAAGCGCTATGCGCGGCTCGCGGGCATCCAGCGTTCGCTCAGCCCGCACACCCTTCGGCACGCCTTTGCCACCCACCTGCTGAATCATGGGGCCGATCTGCGCAGCGTGCAGCTCTTGCTCGGGCACGCTGACCTCAGCACCACGCAGATCTACACCCATGTGGCGCGCGAGCGCCTGCGCAGCCTCGTCGAGCAACACCACCCACGAGGCTGAACGCCGGCGGATGTGTCAGCGCGGCACCGGCAGTGCGGCGGTGGCCTTCAAGGTGTTCAACGCAATGGCCGACTGCACGTCGCCCACGCCCTCGATCTGCAGCAGGCGCTCGGTGAGCAGGCTACCCAGTGCACGCAGGTCCTGTGCGACCACCTTGGCCAGGTAGTCGCTGCCGCCGCTCACGCGGTGCAGTTCCAGCACTTCGGGCAGGTCTCGCAGCTGCTGTTCCAGCAGCGCCAGCTTGGGCGGCGCGCTGGCGGCAATGCTCAGGCTGACGAAGGCGGTCACGCTCAGCCCCAGGGCCTCTGGGCGTACCTGGGCGCGGTAGCCCTGGATGACACCGCGCTCTTCCAGCGCACGCACGCGGCGGAAGCATTGCGGGGCGCTGAGCTGGATCTCCGCCGCCAGGTCGACGTTGGAGATGCGTCCGTCACGTTGCAGCACCTCCAAGATGCGGCAGTCGATGGCGTCGAGCTTGTGAGATTCCATGCGCAGGAGTATCAGCGAGCGAGCCAGGCGTCTCGCTCGATGCCATGGGTGGCCAACGGCGCGCCGTACCAGGTGTCCAGGCCGAGGTAGCACATGCCCAATCGGTCCATCACGCGGCCAGAGGCGAGGTTGTCCGGGTGTCGTACCGCAAGCAGGCGTGGTGCGCCGAGTGGTTCGAAGGCGAAGCGGGCCATGCGTTGGGCGGCTTCGCTGGCCAAGCCTTGACGCCAGAAGTCAGGATGCAGGCGCCAACCCAGCTCCAAGGGCTGATCACGCAGTCGGTCCAGATCGTCCGGGGGCTCGGCTTCTCGCCGCAGGTGCTGCACGGCTCCCGCGCCGGCCACACGGCCGCTGGCTCGGTCGATGAAGCTCCACCACGAGTAGCCGAAGTGCCGCCAGCGCTGCCGGACACGCTCGATCATCAGCTGCGTGCCTTCCAGGGTCTCGGGCTCCCCGTTGCCGATGTAACGCATCACCTCCGGCAGCCGGTTCATGGCGTGCAGGCCCTCCAGGTGTTCGGGGCTGCAGGGTTCCAGGCGAAGCCGGGCGGTTTCCAGGATGGTCATGGCGGGGCAAGGCGGTCAGGATGCGGCATGGACCATACCTTCCTCTCCGCGCTCATCCTGCTGCTGCTGGTGCTGGACCCGCTGGGCAGTCTGCCGATCTTCATTCCGATCATGCGCGAGGTGCCCAAGGAGCGGCGCAAGCGCGTGGCCATGCGCGAGGTCTCGCTGGCTTTCCTGGTGCTGCTGGCCTTCATGTTCGGCGGCGAGGCCTTTCTGCGCGTCATGCACCTGTCGGAGCGCTCGCTGGAAGTCGCCGGCGGGGTGATCCTGCTGATGGTCGCCATCCGCATGATCTTTTCCCAGCAGGGCGAGAGCGTCTATGGCGTTGCGCCCGGCAAGGAGCCCTTCATCTTCCCGCTGGCCGTGCCCTTGCTGGCCGGCCCCTCGGCGATGGCCACCGTGCTGCTGCTGGCCTCGCGCCAGCCGGAGCGCATTTGGGAATGGATCGCCGCGCTGGCCGTGGCCATGTGGGTGAGTGGTGCGTTGTTGCTTGGGGCCGAAAGGATTCGGCGCCTGGTCGGCGACCAGGTGGTCAGCGCTCTGGAGAAGCTGATGGGCCTGGTGCTCACCGCGATTGCGGTGGAGATGATCTTGGCCGGTCTGAAGCGCTACTTCGTGGGCGGCCTCTGATTCCGCAGTTCGGAATTTGCATTCCAAATAGTGAACTGTGTGCGAATTGCGCCGCAGCAATTTTTCTTGTTATGAAAACAAGGCATCCATATTGTGGAAGCATATCCATAACCTACTGATTCACAACAACTAAAAGTTCTAGAGCTCGCTCTCCATTTGTCAAGCTTTCGCAAGCCGGGGTGCTTAGGCTTTGAGCCATCCGGTTTCCGATTCACCTTCACCCCCAAGGAGCTTGACCATGACCCAGCGTCTCACCCGTGAACAGCAGATCGCCGCGCTCGAAAAGGAGTGGGCTGAAAACCCGCGCTGGAGCGGCATCCAGCGTGGCTACACCGCCGCCGACGTGGTGCGCCTGCGCGGTTCCATCCAGCCCGAGCACACCTACGCCAAGCGCGGTGCCGAAAAGCTGTGGAATCTGGTCAACACCGAGCCTTTCGTCAACGCGCTGGGCGCGCTGACCGGCAACCAGGCCATGCAGCAGGTCAAGGCCGGCCTGAAGGCCATCTACCTGTCGGGCTGGCAAGTGGCGGGCGACGCCAACAGCAACGGCGAGATGTACCCCGACCAGTCCCTGTACAGCGTGGACTCGGTGCCCAAGGTCGTGAAGAAGATCAACGCCACGTTCAAGCGCGCCGACGAGATCCAGTGGGCCGAAGGGAAGGGCGACATCGACTTCTTCGCCCCGATCGTGGCGGATGCTGAAGCGGGCTTCGGCGGCGTGCTCAATGCCTTCGAACTGATGAAGGCCATGATCGAGGCCGGTGCCGCCGGCGTGCACTTCGAAGACCAGTTGGCCAGCGCCAAGAAGTGCGGCCACATGGGCGGCAAGGTGCTGGTGCCTACCCGCGAGGCGGTGGCCAAATTGGTGGCCGCCCGTCTGGCCGCCGACACTCTGGGCGTACCCACCTTGCTGGTGGCCCGTACCGATGCCGAAGCCGGTGACCTGGTCACCAGCGACATCGACGACAACGACAAGCCCTTCTGCACCGGCGAGCGCACCGTCGAAGGCTTCTACCGCACGAAGAACGGCATCGACCAGGCCATCAGCCGCGGCCTCGCCTACGCGCCCTACGCCGACCTGGTGTGGTGCGAGACCGGCAAGCCCGACCTGGCCTTCGCCAAGGCCTTTGCCGAAGCCATCCACGCCAAGTTCCCGGGCAAGCTGCTGGCCTACAACTGCTCGCCTTCGTTCAACTGGAAGAAGAACCTGGACGACGCCACCATCGCCAAGTTCCAGCGCGAACTGGGCGCCATGGGCTACAAGTTCCAGTTCATCACCCTGGCCGGCTTCCACAGCCTCAACTACAGCATGTTCAACCTGGCCTACGGCTACGCCCGTAACCAGATGAGCGCCTTCGTGGAGCTGCAGGAAGCCGAGTTCGCCGCCGCCGAGCGCGGCTTCACCGCGGTGAAGCACCAGCGCGAAGTGGGCACCGGTTACTTCGATGCAGTCACCACGACCATCGAAGCCAATGCCTCGACCGCCGCGCTGAAGGGCTCGACCGAAGACGAGCAGTTCATGGACGGTACGCATCACTGAGCAAGGAGCGAGGACAGCCCTGTGCGGGCTGTCCGACCCCTTGCGAAGGACGGCCGCCGTCTCGCGGCGGCTGGCATGAGCCTCGCAGGCTCTAGAAACAAGGGCGGCTTCGGGCCGCCCTTGCTCTTGGGCGATTCGCCTGACCGCCCTCGTTCTCGGGGCCGGGCAAACCAGCCCCGACGCCCCTGAGCGCCGCCCACCACAATGGGCCCAGCGATTCCAGGGAGATGGGCATGGGTGGTGGCAAGCAGGCGCTGGCGGCATTGGGCTTGGTGGCGGGCTTGGTGGGCGCCGTCGTGGGACTGCGCTTTGTGGAAGCGCGCGGTGAAGCGCGTCCCACTCCGGCTTTGATTCAGGCCCAAGGATCGACCGACGCCCCCTTGGACGGCCCCTACCGACTGATGGGCTGCTCAGCCACGGTGGTCGAACAGCAAGTGGCTTTGCGGCTGAGCTTCAGCCAGCCGGTCGACGCAGGCCGGGGCGAACTGGACCGGCTGCTTCGCGTCGTGGATCTGGGCGATGCGGCGGGCCGCCCGGGCCAAGAGCAGGGGGCGCAGGCCGCCAAGCCCCCTCCCGGTGCGGCTTCGGCGCCGCTGCCTTCAGGCAAGCTGGTTCAAGGCCATTGGGTCCTCGAGGACGACGCCCGCCATGTGCACTTCACCAACGTGCAACCGCAGCGGCGCTACCGCGTCGAGTTGCTGGAAGGCTTGAAGTCGGTCGACGGCGAGGCCCTGCCAGGGACCGTGCCGTGCGAACTGGCCACGAATGCGCTGCCGCCGGCTTTCTTCTTTGCCAGCCGCGGCATCGTGCTGCCGGCCGGGCAGAACGGTGGCCTGCCCATCGTCACCGTGGCGGTGCCCGAGGTCGATGTGCAGTTCCTGCGTGTGTCGCCCGACAAACTGCCGCGCTTCTTGGAGCGCCTGGCTGGAGGCCGTTCCCAGTCCACTGAGGACGACGAAGAAGGCGAGTATTACGGCGATGGCTGGGGCACATCGCGCCTTCAAGGCCGCACCGATGCCTGGCAGCTCGACCGCTGGAAGGCGTATGCCGAACCCGTCCACCTGGCGCGCTACCCAACCGGCGCCCACGACGGCCAGCGAAAGACCAGCTTTTTGCCGGTGGAGCAAATCCGGGAACTGCAGGACAGCGGCGCCTACATCGCGGTGATGAGCCGGCCCGGCCGCTTCGCCGAGGGCTACGAGGTCGCGCACTTCTACGTCAGCGACATCGGCCTGCAGTTGCAGCGGCAAGGCAGCGCCCTGAGCGCCTTTGCCACCTCCTTGAAGAGCGGCAGGGCGCTGACCGGGGTGCGCGTGGAGCTGCTCGACGCCCACGGCCGCGTGCGCGCTGCGCAGGAGAGCGACGGCGACGGTCATGCCCGCTTTGCAGCCGTGCCCAAGGACGCCGTGCTGGCGCTGGCGCGGCGTGGGCAGGAGATCACCCCGCTGCGCCTGCGCGAGGCCGGCCTGGACTTGAGCGAGTTCGACATCCAGGGCTTCCCGTCGCGCAACGTGCGGCTGTTCGCCTACGCTGGGCGCGACCTGTATCGTCCGGGCGAGTCCTTCACCGTCTCGGTGCTGCTGCGCGATGCCGACGGTGGGCTGCTGCCGAACCAACCCATCCAGGCCACGCTCAAGCAACCCGACGGCAAGACCGTGACACAGGAAACCTGGCTGGCTGACCCACAAGCCAAGCTGGGTGCCAGCTACTTGCAGCATCTCGTGGCTCTGTCGGCCGACGCCGCCACTGGCACCTGGACGCTGGAACTGCGCCATGACCCGGCCAGCAAGGAGCCCACCACCGTCTGGCGCTTCCAGGTCGAGGAATTCCTGCCCGAGCGCATGAAGCTGCAGCTCACGGCCACCGACACGCTCGGCGCCGAGGACGCCTTTGAAGTGAGCGTGCAGGGCGACTACCTGTACGGTGCCCCAGCCGCCGGCAACGCACTCAGCGTGCAGGCGGCCAGCGAGCGCCAGCGCGAGGCGCTCCCCCGCCAATGGCCCGGCTTCTACTTCGGCGATGTGGCCGATGACGGCAAGCGCAGCCGCGCCCAGGTGGCCGACACGCAGCTCAGCGACGCCGGCCAGGCCCGCGTGACCCTGCCCAAGCCCGAGCAAGCCGCCAGCCCGATGCGCGTCACCGGCAGCTTCAGCCTGCTGGAGTCGGGCGGCCGGCCGGTGGTGCGCTCCATCGAGCGCACGCTCTGGCCCGCCGCAGCGATGGTGGGCCTGCGCCCGCTGTTCGACCGCGACGTGGCGCAGGAAGGCGGGAAGGCCGCGTTCGAGCTCATCCGCGTCAATGCCCGGGGCGAGGCTCAGCCCTTGGCCGGCCTGAAGCTGCGCCTGCTGCGCGAGGACCGCCAGTACCACTGGCGCTTCGACGAACACCGCGGTTGGCAAAGCGGCTTTGTGGAGACCGAGGCCTTGCAGCACGAGCAGACGGTGAACGCTGCCGCCACCCGTACCGCGCTGGCCTTCCCGGTGAGCTGGGGCCGCTACCTGCTGGAAGTGCGCGACCCACAGACCGGTCTGGCCGCGCGCTATCGCTTCTACGCCGGCTGGGGCGCGCAGGAGGCCGAACGCATCGGCAACCGGCCAGACCGCGTCAAGCTGGCCTGGGTGGAAGGGGCGCCGTTCAAGGCCGGGCAAACGGCCAAGCTGCGCCTGGAGCCGCCGCACGACGGCGAGGCCCTCGTCACCGTGCAAAGCGGCGCCAAGCTGCTCTGGGTCCAGCGCCTGTCCGTGAAGGCTGCGGGCGAGACGCTGAGCATCCCGGTAGGGGAGGGGGCCGACTGGGCGCGCCACGACCTCTACGCCACCGTCACCGCCTTCCGTCCCGGCAGCCAGGGGGACCGGGTGACTCCTGCCCGCGCCGTGGGCCTGCTGCACCTGCCCTTGGATCGCAAGGAGCGCGCGCTCAGGCTCAACCTGCAGGCGCCCGCCAAGAGCGAGCCCGAGAAGCGCGTGGCGGTGAAGCTGAAGATGGAAGGCGCCAAGGCAGGTGACTGGGTGACGCTCAGCGCGGTGGATGTGGGCATCCTCAACATCACCCGCTACGCCAGTCCCGACCCGCTGGACTTCTTCTTCGGCAAGCAGCGATTCGGCGCCGAATGGCTGGACATGTACGGTCGCCTCATCGAGAAGATGGACGGTGAACTGGCCCGCATGCGTTGGGGGGGCGACGCCGCCAAGCGCGACACGCAAAGCCTGCCGCAGAAGGTCAAGCTGGTCGACCTCTTCAGCGGGCCCGTGGCCTTCAATGCCCAGGGCGAAGCCACAGTCCTGCTGAACCTGCCCGACTTCAACGGCCAGCTGCGCCTGATGGCGGTGGCCGGCTCGGGCGCGCGCTATGCGAAGGCCGAGGCCGAGATGACCGTGGCTGCGCCGCTGGTGGCCGAATTGAGCATGCCTCGCTTCATCGCGCCGGGCGACAGCGCGCAGGTGGCGCTTGACCTCACCAACCTCAGCGGCACCGTGCAGTCCGTGACGGTCAGCCTGAATGGCGAAGCGCCGCTGCGCGTGGGCGGCAAGGCGCAGACCGCGAAGCTGGTCGACCAGCAACGACAGATCCTGCGCTGGCCCTTGGACACGGTGGGGCCCTACGGACTGGCCAAGCTCACCCTGAGCGTGCAGAGCAGCGCGGGCTTGAAGCTCAAGCGCGAAAGCTGGCTGCAGGTGCAACCACCCTATGCCGCCGAACGCGATGGCCGGCGCATGCGCGTCATGCCCGGCGAATCCTTGAAGCTGGAAGCCGCCTGGGCGCAACGCTTCCACCCCGCCAGCAGTCAGGTGTCCCTGGCCGTCAGCGACGCACCGCCGCTCAACATCAAGGCCTTGGTGCAAGGTCTGCTCGACTACCCCTACGGCTGCCTGGAGCAAACCACCAGCGGCGCCTACCCCTACCTGTTCGTTGATGAAGCGGCGGCTCAGGCCTGGGGCCTGAAGCCGGTCAGCTTGGCCGAGCGCCAGCAGCGTGTGTCCGGCGCGCTGGGGCGCATCGCCGGCATGCAGCTCAGCAACGGCGGCTACACGCTCTGGGGCAATGGCACGCAATACGAGAGCTACCTGGCCGCTTACGTGCTCGGCTTTCTGCAGGACGCCAAAGCGGCCGGCTTCGCCGTGCCCGAGGCCCTGCACCAGCGCAGCGTGCAGTGGATGCAGGGCGAGCTGGCGCAGGCACCCAACCGCTTCCCCACCCTGCCGCGTTCGGTGAACGCCAGCGGCCCGACGCCAAACTTCGAATGGCGCGACTACGAGCTGATGCGCGACTCGCACCGCCGCTTTGCCGAACTGGCCCACATCGGCTACCAACTGGCGCGCGAGCAGAAGGCGCCTTTGTCCACGCTGCGCTACCTGCACGACAGCGTGCGCGAGCGTGCCCGCTCTCCCTTGCCTCTGGTGCATCTGGCGCTGGCCTTGAAGCTGATGGGCGACGAGCGGCGCGCGATGGAAGCCTTGAACGACGCCATGCAACGCCCGTACGGCATCCTGCCCAAGGAGCGCCGCGGCTGGTGGACCGGCTGGTGGTGGGACGAATGGCTGGGCGACTACGGCAGCCCGGTGCGCGACCTAGCCATGAGCTATGCACTCCTGCACCGGCACGAGGTCAAGCACGAGCGGCGCGAGCAATTGCTCATGGACGCCGCCGACCGCCTGGGCAACCGCCGCTGGGCCAGCACGCAGGAGCGCGTTGCCCTCGTGCAGGCGGCGCGGGCTGCGGGTGGCCTGAAGCGCGATGGCCCGTGGAGCGCCACGCTGAAGGTTGCGGAGCTGACGCAGTCGCTGGAGAGCCGCACGAGCGAAATTCGCGGCTTCCCCGCCAGCCGACTCGCACAGGGCGTGCAGCTTTCGAACACCGGCAGCCAGCCGCTCTTCGTGGAGGTCGAGACCAGCGGTTTCCCCACCCAGGCACCGGCCTTCCGCGACGAGGTCATCGAGCTGCAGCGGGACTGGCTGGAGACGGATGGCAGCGCGTACAACGGCCGCGCCTTGAAGGTGGGCGAGATGCTCATGGTGCGCCTGAAGGCGCGGGCCAAGACTCCCATCAAGGACGGGCTCATCGTCGACGCCGTGCCCGCCGGCCTGGAGATCGAGAACCTCAACCTCAGCCAGGGCGCGGCAGACCGCATGGTGGCCGGCGGCCAGCAACTGCAAGATGCCGCCATGGATCCGCGTGTCAAGCACCGCGAGTTCCGCGACGACCGCTACGTGGCCGCCGCCGAACTGGGGCCGGACTGGGTCAGCATCTACTACCTGTTGCGCGTCGTGAGCCCTGGCCGCTTCACGGTTCCGGCACCGATGGCCGAAGACATGTACCGCCCCGAACTGCGCGGGGTGGGGCGCAGCGGCGGTGTGGTGGAGGTCGCAGGGGCGCGCTGAGCGGACTCAAGCACAGGGAAGTTCAGGAAAGCCCATGCTGGAATCACTCCGCACCCATCCCTGGGCCTACCCGGCGCTGGAGGTGGTGCATCTGCTGGGCATCGCGCTGCTGCTGGGCAATCTGGTGCTGGTGGAGCTGCGCTTGTTCGGCTTTGCCCGCGCGCTGCCGCTGCCACTGCTCGGCCGCGCCGCCTTGCCGCTGGCTCTGTCGGGCTTTGCGCTCGCTGCGGCCAGCGGCTTGCTGATGTTTGCCTCGCAGGCCATGGAGTTGCTGGCCAATCGCGCCTTCACGCTGAAGATGGGCCTGTTGATGCTGGCCGGGTGCAACGCGGCGGCCTTTCACGCCAGAGGTGGACTCCGACATGGGGATTTGCTGGCCCGGTTACAAGCGCTGCTGTCCCTGCTGCTGTGGCTGGCCATCCTGGTCGCCGGGCGCTGGATCGCCTACCTGTGAAGGAGTCTCCATGAAACGTCGTGCGCTCTTGTTGGCACTGCCCAGCTTGCCGGCTCTGGCCCACCACGGCTGGAGCAGTTTCGATCTCAGCCAACCCCTGTTTCTGGCGGGAACCGCAGCCGATGTGCGCTGGACCAACCCGCATGTCGAACTGAATCTGGTTCGCGACGCCCGTGCCCCGCTGCCGGGCGATCTGGCGCAACGCCCGCTGCCGGCGCAAAGCGCACCGGTGGAAGGTGCCGCGCTGCTGGCCAAGGCACGCTTGCCGCGCCGCGCCGATGCCAGCTGGGCGGTGGAGCTGGCACCGCTGACGCGCATGAAGGCCTGGTCGGTGCCCGAGATCCAGAACGGTCAGCGTCTGGAGCTGCTCGGCTTCAGCTTCAAAGACGAAGCCGGCTCAGCCATCCTGCGCGCTGAGTACCTGTGGCTGGACGGGCGCTGCTTTGGATTGCGCTCATCGCCGCTGGGCTGAGCAGACAGCGCGCAGGAGCGCCCTGGATGGGCGCCAGCGTGGCCGAGAGCCCGCTCAATCCTTGAAGCGCGGTGTCTCGCCCTTGCCGCCCTTCATCATCACGGCCATCAAGTCCTCCGACAGCAACATCGCGCTGTTCCAGGTGGCAATCTGATCCAGCCCGTCCGCCACCGAGTGGTCGCGCGCGTAGTTGAGGGCCTGCTTGCTGCCGCGAATGCTCAGCGGTGACTTGCTGGCGATGCTGCGGGCCAGCGCCATCACCCCTTCGTCCAGCGCCTCGCGGCTGTCGAACACCCGGGTCACGAAACCCTGCTGCGCAGCCTCAGCGGCGCCGAACATCCGCCCTGTGTAGGCCAGCTCGCGCACCCAGCCCTGGTTGCCCACCAGCTTGGGCAGGCGCTGCAGGGTGCCCACGTCGGCCACCATGCCGATGTCGATCTCCTTGATGGCGAACTGCGCGTCGTTGGAGGCATAGCGCATGTCGGCCGCGCAGATGAGGTCGATGCCACCGCCCAGGCAGTAGCCGTGCACCGCAGCCAGTACGGGCTTGCGGCAGCGCTCCAGGCTGGTCAGGGTGTCCTGCAGATCCAGGATCAGGCTGCGCAGCTTTTCGCGCATGCGCGCCTCGCAGTCGTCGGCAATCTGCGGCTGCAGGCCGGCCATCATGGCCAGGTCGATGCCGGCGGTGAAGTGCGCGCCTTCGCCGCGCAGCACCACGGCGCGCACCTCGGGGGTGCGGTCGGCCCATTGCATCGCGTCGCGGATGCCGGTCCAGATCGGCCAGTGCATGGCGTTGCGCTTGTCGGGGCGGTTCAGGCTGAGCACGGCCACGGGGCCGTCCAGGCTCAGGGTGAGGGCGTCGAGGATGGGTGGGTTCATGCGCCGCATCTTCGGTCCACGGATCGTGACGGGCTGCACGACCCACCTCGGGAAACCCCGGGCATGGTCTGGCTGTCGGCCCTAGCATTCGCGTCCATCCAAGTTCCGCATACCCGGTGAAAGCCGGCGACGCAAAGCTTCCGGCCTAAGGCTCTTCCGAGCGATGGCAGCGGGGCCGCCGGTCCAGGCGCAAGGCCTGGGCTGGCCTCCTAGATCCCTAAGAGGCACCATGATCCGCTCGCTTTCCTTCCTCGCCGTGGCCACCCTGCTGGGCAGCGCCCCCATGGCGGCGGAGTACCGCCCTGGCGAACACCGCAACGATTTCGAAGAGGGCTTCTCCGACCGGTTGATCGTCAAGTACCGCGGCGGTCAGGGCGGCGGCGCGCGCAATGACATGGCGCGCCGTGTGGCCGCCAACCGCGCTGGCGTGACGCTCGACCTACACCGCCAAACGGCGAGCGGCGCGCAAGTGCTGCGACTGAATCGCACGCTGCGCCACGATCAACTACTTGCGATCGCCGCCTCGCTGCGCAATGGAGACGCCGATGTGGAGTACGCCGAGCCGGACGTGATCCTGCATGCGGCGCTCACCCCGACCGACCCGCGGCTGGCCGAGCAGTGGTCGCTGTCGGACGCCACGGGCGGCATTCGCGCCCCCGCCGCCTGGGATCGCGCCACGGGCAAGGGCCTGGTGGTCGCCGTCATCGACACCGGCGTGCGCCCGCACCTTGATCTGAAGAGCAAGTTGCTGCCTGGCTACGACTTCGTCAGCACCCTCAGCATGGCCGGCGATGGCAGCGCGCGCGACGCCGACGCCAGCGACCCCGGCGACTTCACCACCGCCAACCAGTGCGCGGCCAACACCGCCGCGCGCAGCAGCAGCTGGCACGGCACGCATGTCGCGGGCATCGTGGCCGCGGCCGCCAACAACAGCCAAGGTGTGGCGGGCGTGGCCTTCAACGCCCGCGTGCTGCCGGTGCGAGCCCTCGGCCGCTGCGGCGGCTATACGTCGGACATCGCCGACGCCATCCAATGGGCGGCCGGCGTGACCGTGACCGGCGTGGCGGTCAACGCCAATCCTGCCAAGGTGCTGAACCTCTCGCTGGGCGGCGCCGGCACCTGCAGCGCCACGGCGCAGAACGCCATCAACGCCGCGCGCGCCAAGGGGGCGGTGGTCGTCGTGGCTGCGGGGAACGACAAGACGGATGTGGCGAAGTCCCAACCGGCCAACTGCAACGGTGTCATCGCCGTGGCGGCCACCAACAAGGCCGGCGCTCGTGCCAGCTACTCCAACTTCGGCGCCAAGGTGACCCTGGCCGCGCCGGGCGGTGACACGAACGCGGCGGGAGGCGGCATCCTCTCCACCCACAACACCGGCACCACCATCCCGGGCGCTGACAGCTATGCCAACCTGATGGGCACCTCCATGGCCACCCCGGTGGTGAGCGGCGTCGCCGCGTTGGTGCTGGAAGCCAACCCCAAGCTGACGCCCGACCAGGTGGCCGAGGTGCTCAAGGCCAGCAGCCGTGCCTTCCCGGCCGCCTGCGTGGGTTGCGGCAGCGGCATCGTCAACGCCGAAGCGGCGGTGGCACGCGCCCTGGGCACGCCAACGACCACCCCGGCGCCGTCCCCCGCGCCCACCCCAGCGCCGGCGCCCACGCCCACCACGCCCAGCACGGTGGCCGAGGTCGAGAACAACAACACCCTGGCCAGCGCGCAGCGGCTGGCGGCGGTGCCGGTCACCGTGAGCGCCGGCTTGTCGGCCACCAGCGACGTGGATCACTTCCGCGTCAGCGTGCCCGCCGGTCGCGTCCTCACCGTGCGTCTGGCCACTGGCAGCGCCTCGGGCTTTGGTCTGGCCGCGCTCACCGCGCAGGGCAGCACGCTCTTGCAGCGTAGCGCCACCCTCGGCCAGACCACGCAATTCAGCATCACCAACGGCGGAAGCGCTGCCACCGAACTGGTGCTGCGCGTCAACCGCTCCACCGGCAGCGCGGGCGCCTACACCCTGGCCTTCTCCCTCTGATCAGCGGGGCATGATGCGGGTCCTGTGACCCGCTGCAGTTGCCCCTGATGCCCTGGATCCGCGCCACCTGGAAGGTGGCTCTGCTCGAAGCCGACCTGCTGCGGCGCTTTCCCAGACTTCGCTGGTCGGTGCTGGGTATCGTGCTCATCCCGGCCTTCTACGCCTGGATCTACCTGGTGTCGGTCTGGGACCCGGTGAGCCGCACGGCGGCGCTGCCGGCTGCTCTCGTCAACCTGGACCAGGGCACCACCGTGCAGGGCCACGCCGTGAACCTGGGGCGAGACCTCGCGGCCAGCTTGGCCGCACGCCAGAGCTTCGGTTTCTATGCCGAAGTCGATGCCGACGCGGCACGCAAGCAGGTGCGCAAGGGCAAGGCGCTGTTCGCGCTCATCATCCCGCCGGACTTTTCGGCCCGCGCCATGGGTGCGGCCGAGGCCGGCAGCGCCAAGGTGGTGGTGTTCACCAGCGAGGGCAACAACTACACCGGGGCCGGCTTCGCGCGCCGCTTCGGCGCCGAACTGGGGCACCAGCTCAACGAGACCCTGAACGAGAAGCGCTGGGCCACCGTGCTGGGTGCCACGGCCCAATCGGCCGACAAGCTGGCCCAACTGCGCGAGGGCTTGGCTGGCCTGCAGAAGGGCGCCCAGCAACTGCGTGAGGGCCTTGTGCGAGCAGGGCAGGGCGGCAAACAGCTGGGGCAGGGCACGCAGCAGTACGCGACTGCCGTGAGCGCGCTCAGCGACGGCGTCAAGCAGCTCGCTGCAGGCGCGCGGCAGCTCGAAGCGGCGCGCCCGCCTGCGGCCGAGCTCGCCCCCCTGCGCAGCGGCGGCTTCCAACTCGTGAACGGCCAGCAGGACTTGCACAAGGCCCTGCAGCAGCTGGAAGCGGGGGCCAAGCGCCTCGTGGAAGGGCTCGGGCAACTCAAGGGGGAGACCGAAGACATCCCCTTCGTGGGCGAGCGCATCGCCACGGCTGCCGCGCAACTGGGCGACGGTGCGAACCAGCTGCTGCGCGGCCTGGATGCCGCGAGCACCGCGCAAGGCCAACTGCTGGCCGGCACGCAGCAGTACAGCAAGGGGGTGGACAAGCTCGCCGATGGCGTCAGCGCTTTCGGACAGGGCGCGGCTGCGCTGGCCGGCAAGTTCCCGGCCGAGGCCAGGCTCGCTGAGCTGCAGGCCGGCGGCCGACGCTTGGTCGATGCGAGCACGCAGTTGCGCGACGGCCTGCAGCCATTGCAGGCGGGCATCGGCCAGCTCGCGCTGGGGCTCGACACCCTGGCCGAGGCCTTGCCCAAGGACGTCCGTGGCCCGGCCGGCACGGCACGTGGCCTGGCCACCTCGGTCGAGCCGCAGTTCGAGATCGATGCCCCGGTCAAGACCAACGGCATGGGCTTCGCACCGAACTTCATCCCGGTGGCGCTGTGGCTCGGCGCCGTCATGACCGCCTTCGTGTTCCTCCTGCGCCGCCTGCCCGACGCCGCGCTGGGCCTGCCGCGCGTGCCGCTGCTGCTTGGAAAACTGCTACCGCTGGCCTGCATCAACCTCGCCCAGGCCGGGGTGGTGCTGGCCATGTGCGCCTTCGTGCTGGAGCTGCAGGCCATCCATTTCATGGGCCTGGCCTTGGTCATGGCAGCCAGTTCGCTGACCTTCATGCTCCTCATCCTGGCGCTGGTGCGCTGCTTCGGCGACACCGGCAAGGCGGTGGCACTGATCCTGCTCATCGTCCAGCTCAGCGCGGCGGGCGGCATGCTGCCGGTGGAGCTGACGAGCGACTTCTTCCGCCAGGTCAGCCCCTGGCTGCCTTTCACCTGGAGCGTGCACGGCGTTCGCGCGAGCGCCTTCGGCGCATTCGGTGACGAGTGGGATCGCGCCTTGCTCGTGCTGCTCGCTTTCTCGGCGCTCTTTTTTTGGTTGGCCGCTTGGATAGGGCGCTGGAAGTTCGTGCCGGCCCACGAGCACCGACCGGCCATGGATGTCTAGGGCCTGTTCACACCACGGGCAACCGCGGGTTTCTCCGGGGCGTGCCGGCGTCATGCGACGGGTTCAGCGTCCGTCATGGTGGCGAGCGTGACCACAATCCCGTGGCCGCCAAACTGGAGTCACACCCCATGCACACCTACATGCTGATCCTTCATGAAACCCCGGCGGAGTACGCCAGCATGAGTCCTGCACAGTTGCAGGACATCATCCAGTCCCACCAGCGCTGGGCGGCGGACCTGGCTGAACGCGGGCTGCTGGCGGGTGGCGAAAAGCTGGTGGACGAAGGCGGCCGTCACCTGCGCGTGAAGGGTGCGGAGGTGGTGGCCAGCGACGGCCCTTACGCCGAGGCCCACGACGTGGTGGGCGGCTACTACCTGATCAAGGCCGCCGACGACCTGGAGGCCGAGCGCGTGGCCCGAGAGTGCCCGCACCTGTTTGGCAGCGGCTGGGTGGAAGTGCGCAAGATCGACGTGCTTGACTGAGCTTGAACGCCTGCTGCACCGCGAGCGCCGCCGGCTGGTGGCCTTGCTCGCGCGCCGGCTCGGCCTGAGCCATCTGGCGCTGGCCGAGGACGCCGTGCAGACGGCCTGCCTGCGCGCGTTGCAGCACTGGCCGCAGCAGGGCTGGCCGGCGGCGCCGGAAGCCTGGCTGTTCCGTGTGGCTGAACGGGCCGCGATCGACCTGCTGCGCGCGCAGCAGCGCGAACAGCCTCTGCCCGATGGCGACGACAGCACAGAGCCCAGCCACCCTGCCCACGCCGCGGCCAGCGCCGCGCCCGAGCAGCGCTTCGCCGGTGAGTTGGATGACGACGAACTCGCGTTGCTCTTCGCCGCCTGTCACCCCATCCTGCCGCCAGCCAGCCAGGTGCTGCTGGCCCTGCGGGCGCTGGCTGGCTGGGAGCTGGCGCAGCTCGCCCCGCTTTTCTTCAGCAGCGAAGCCGCGCTGGCCCAGCGCCTGGCCCGTGCCCGTGCGCAACTTGCCACGGTGCCGCTGGAGGTGCCTGCCGGCACCGAGCTGCCACCACGCCGCGAGGCCGTGCTGACGGCACTGTCGCTCATGTTCCACGAGGGGCAGCGTGCCGCAGGACGCCTGGGCACAGGCGTCCCTTCGGGCCGCACCACGGACGCCCTGCGACCTTGCTGGGAAGCCATCCGTCTGGCCCGTGCGTTGGCCGCCCATCCAGCGGCCGGCGCACCCGCTGCGGATGCGCTGGCCGCCATGCTGGTGCTGCACGGCGCGCGGCTCACCGGTCGTTTTGACGCCGACGGCGACTTGTTGCCCCTGCCTGGCCAGCCGCGCGACCGCTGGGACGGCGGGCTGATCCGTCTGGGCCTGCTCCATTTGCAGCGCTCGCAGCGCGGTCAGCAGCTCAGCCGCTGGCATCTGCTGGCCGGCATTGCCGCCGAGCATGCGATGGCCCCCAGCTACGCGGCGACCGACTGGGCGGCCATCGTGGGCTATTACGAGACCCTGCTGCGGCTCGACCCTTCCGCCGCGCCGCGCTTGGGCCATGCCATCGCCTTGGCCGAGGCCGGCAGCGCCGAGCGCGCCCAGGCGCTGCTGACCGAGTGGCTGCCGCAAGTGCCGCAAGCCCTGCGTGCCCACGCGCTGGCGGCCTTGGCCCGCGCCAGCCAGCGCCTGGGCGACACCGACACGGCCCGCAAGTGGCTGGACGCCGCCATCGCGGTCGCCCCCCACGAGGCCGATGCCCGCATGCTCGCGCGCTGGCTCTGAAGGGGCAAACCCCCGGCGGCCGATGCCCCTGCGGCCAAGAGAATCCCGCCCCATGCTTCCCAATCCGCTTGCCACCCGCAACGGCCGCCTGGCGGCCTTTTTCGGGCTCTACATCACCGAGGGCATCCCGCTCGGTTTCGTCGCCACCGCGGTGGCCTTCCAGTTGCGCAAGATGGGCGTGGGGCCGGCCGAGATCGGCGCTTTCGTCGGCTCCTTCTACCTGCCCTGGGCCTTCAAATGGGCGTTCGGCCCGCTGGTGGACGTGTTCCGTTCCAAGCGCTTCGGCCATCGGCGTGCCTGGATCATCGGCTGCCAGGTCGTCATGGTGGCCACGCTGCTGATGCTCATTGCGGTGCCCCTGCCGGGCTCGCTGGCCTTGTTCACCGGCATCCTCTTCGTCCACAACCTGTTCGCCGCCACGCAGGACGTGGCCATCGACGGGCTGGCCTGCAACACCTTGAAGGCCGATGAGCGCGGCCTGGCCAACGGCCTGATGTTCGCCGGTGCGGCCATCGGCTCCGCCATTGGCGGGGCGGGCGTGTTGATGCTCATGCCTTACACCGGCTTCCAGGCCAGCTTCTTCATGGTGGCCGGCGCCATCCTGCTCATCACCCTGCTGGTGGTGCTGCCGATGACGGAGCCTGAAGAGGCACCGCGAGCCGACGATGGTCGCGTGGGCCTGGCGCGCGTGGCGCACGACATGAAGACCTTCTCGGTCGATGCCTTCCGCGCCTTCCTGGCCTCACGCGGCGCGTTGGCCGGCGTGGCCTTCAACCTGTTGCCGGCTGGAGCCATGGCGCTTGGCATGGCGCTGCGCACCACCTTGGCTGCCGAGTTCGGCATGAGCGATGCTGAGTCGGGCCGCCTGGTGCTGTGGTCGGACATCATTTCGGCGGTCGGCATGATCCTGGGGGGTTGGCTGTCCGACCGCTACGGGCGGCGGCTCACGCTGTTCGTCTACATCGCGTTGATGAGCCTGCCGGTGGCCTGGCTGGGTTGGAAGCTGCAGCAACTGGGCTACGTGATGCCGGTCGCGCCGGGCAGCGGCGGAGGAGCCGCCAATCCGGCGTTGGTGAGCGCGCTGTGGATGGCCTCGATGGCGCACACCTTCTTCCTGGGGCTGATGTATGGCACGCGCTCGGCCATCATGATGGACGTCACCACGCCCAAGGTAGCCGGCACGCAGTTCACCGCCTACATGGCCATGGCCAACCTCGCGCTCGCCTACAGCGCCACCTGGTTGGGCCTCTCGGCCGAGAACCTGGGCTACCCGCGCACTCTGTTCATCGACGCCTGCGTGGGTCTGCTTTCGCTGGTGCTGATCCCGGTCTTGGTGGCGTCCAAGACCGCCGAGGAGGTCGACGCGCCGGCGCGCCGCGCCCGGTGGGTGGCGGGTGTCTTGGCCTTGCTCTGCCTGGCCTGGCTGCCTTTCAGCCTCTGGGGCGAACAGTTGGGCAAGGCGCAAGGCATCGTGGCGCTGTTCTTCACTTTGTTCCTGGTGTGTGCTGCGGTGGTGCTGCTGGCCGCTGCGGCCTTGTGGGAGAAGGGCTGGTTCACGCGCGTGGCACCCTGGGTGGCGCTGGGCTTGCTGGCCATCTACGCGCGCCGCTGGGTGGACCCTACGCCCTGGGTGCAGGCGCTCACCGGCATGGCCGCCGTGGCGGGTGCCGTGCTGCTGGCCTGGCTGGCGCGGCAGCCTTGGACGGCGCTGACGGCGGCCGCAGAGCCACCGGCCGGCCAGCCACTGGGCGACGCGGCGCTCGGAGCCGTGCGCCCCATCAACTGAACCTAGAAACGGCAGTTGACCGCTCACCTCCGCATGCAAGTTAGCAGCACCAAAACGTATTCAGCCTACGACCCCGCTCACTGCTTGGGTGAGAGCGCTACGCGGCCGATTGCACCGCGTTGCGACACGCTGGCGGCGTTGCTCCTCCTTGCGGGCACGAGCCCGCCGCGTCGTCGCG
>JAFLDE010000039.1 GCA_017302655.1 Burkholderiales bacterium | reverse complement strand
GCACACAATGGTCATGGGCTTCCCCTTCCGAGTGAGTTGATGAGATTCGCAACCCCATCGTGGCACTTCGATGCCGTTTGCCGCTACGTGCGGCTAGCTCGGGACGGGGAAGTCCCTTTCATTCGTTGGATGCTCGGGGCGATGGCCCTTGGGGTGGCGGGGACGGCGAGCGCCGACCCGCAAGTGATCGAGTTGCCTGAGGACGCCTGGGCGCAGCGGACTTACCTGGGGGCCTCCTACGGGACGTCGCGTTGGGACGTCGGCTTCCAGAACGGACTGAGCACCCACCCCGATACCCAAGCCAAAAAGGTCTGGCTTGGTCACGATCTGCGATTCGCTGCCTTGGAGCTGGGCTGGACCTCGCTTGGGCAAGTCATTCAGCAAGGTCCGGGCGGGCTGGAGGGACGGCTGCTTTCGCGCGGTATTGGCATCGACGTGCTCTTCAAGCTGCCTTTGGGGTCTGTCGAACCCATCGTGAAGGTCGGTCGCCTCTGGGCACGCACGGAACAAAAGGGCCCGCTCTTCGCGACCCGCTTAGAGAGTTACTCCACGCAGGATGTCCAATTTGGGCTGGGCCTGAACCTGAAGCTGGGGACACACACCATGCTGCGCGCCGAGTACGGCCGCTACAGCATGGGCAATGAACTCGGACTGGGCGGCGTGAACGCCTACACCGTCGGCGCGGCCTTCAGGTTTTGAGCCAGCGCCAGGTACTCCTGGACCGGCACCTCCTCGGCGCGACGCTGCAGGTCGAAGGTGCCCCCGAAGGCTCTGGCTTCGAGCCAGCGGCCCAGCGAATGCCGCAGCAGCTTTCTGCGCTGGCTGAAAGCGACCTGCACCAACTCCTCGAGCATTGCGACATCCAACGCCGCCGGCGAACGCAGCGGCGTCATGCGCACGATGGCCGAGGTGACGCGCGGTGGCGGATCGAAGGCCTCGGGTGACACGTCGAAGAGCCACTCCACGTCGTAGCGCCACTGCAGCATCACGCTGAGCCGACCATAGTCACCGCCTCCGGGTTGCGCGGCCATGCGCAGCACCACTTCCTTCTGCAACATGAAGTGCTGATCGATGACTCGATCGGCGTAGGGCAGCAGGTGGAAGAGGATGGGCGAGCTGATGTTGTAGGGGAGGTTGCCCACGATGCGCAGGCTTTCGCCGAATTGCGCGAAATCGACCTTCAGCACATCGGCCTCGACCACCGTCAGCTGCGCATGCTGGCGCAGCCGGGCCGCCAAGTCGCGATCCAGTTCCACCACCGTGAGCCGCCCGAGGCGCTCGACCAAGGGCTGCGTCATCGCCGCCAGCCCCGGCCCGATCTCGACCATGTTCTCGCCCGCGCGCGGGGCGATGGCGCGCACGATGGCGTCAATGACCCCGTGGTCGGTCAGGAAGTTCTGGCCGAAGCGCTTGCGCGCCTGATGCGGCGCAGCGTTCACAGCGGCGCGTCGCGCATCTCGATGAAGGCCTTGGCGCGCAGATCCGCCACCCATTCCTTGTAGGCATCGCCGAACTTGCGCTCGCGCAGCACGTTGCGCGCCTGCTCGCGTTGTTGACGCGGGTCCACCGCCACCTCGCGGCGCTCCAGCACCTGGATGATGTGGATGCCGAATTGCGAAGCGAAGGGTGGGCTGATGGCGCCCGGCGCGAGGCCATTCATGACCTCCTCGAACTCGGGCACGAACTGGCCCGGTGGCGCCCAGCCCAGGTCACCCCCCTGTGCCGCGCTGCCATCAGCCGAATGCTCGGCAGCCAGGGCCTCGAACTTGGCACTGCCGCTCTCCACCGCACGCTTCATTTCGGCCAAGCGCTGCGCCGCCACCTGGGGTTGCAGCTGCTCGCTGGGGCGCAGCAGGATGTGTCGCGCGCGCGTTTCGGTGATCTTGCCGGCGTCGCTCACCTGACGCTCGATCACCTTGAGCACGTGGAAACCCACGCCGGATTCCAGCACGCGGGGGCTGACTCGTCCGCTCTCCAGCCCGGCCACCGCGTTCACGAAGATTTCCGGCAACTTGTCCGCCGGCCGCAAGCCGATCACGCCACCGTTCTGACGGTTCGAGTCCTGGCTGAGCTCACGAGCCACGGCTGCGAAGTCCTCACCGGCGAGCACCCGCTTGAGCGCCAGCTCGGCTTCCTTGCGGCGGTTCTCGCGCTGCTCGCTGCTCGCCTTCTCGGGCACCGGAATCAGGATCTGCGCCAGGTTCAGTGGCGCCTTCGCCACCGCCTCGGCGCGGCGCTCCTCCAGCAGCTTGTCGATCTCGGCCTCGGTGCTGCGGATGCGACGTGCCACTTCACTGTCACGCACCCGCTCGATGAGCATCTGATCGCGCAAGTTCTCGCGGAAGCGCTTGATGTCCGTGCCCTCTTCCTTCAAGCGCTCGAGCAGCTGCGGCACGGTGAGGCGGTTCTGTGCGGCCACGTTCGCCACCACGCGATCCAGTTCGGGCTCTTCGACCTTGGCGCCCGAGTCGCGCGCGTGCGTCACCAGCACCCGTTCGTCGATCAGGGACTCCTGCGCGTCCTTGCGAAGCTCCTCAGGGTTGACCGGCGCACCGCGGCGCTGGGCTTCCTCGCGAGCGCGCTCGAAACGACCGCTGATCTCGCCGGCCGTGACCACTTCGGAATTCACCACCACCGCGATGTGATCGCCCGGCAGGCGCCGCGCACGGGCGGCGGCTTCCTGGGCGGCGGCGGCGGTCGGCGTGGGACCTGTGCGCGTGTCCAGCGGTGGCTTGGCGTTGGCCGGCTGGGCCTGGGAGAGCGGAGTTGCCGCGAGCAAGACCAGCGCCAGAACGAGCGCTTGCGAGGAGAACCGGGTCATGGAAGGCTGGAGAGGCCGCTGTCGCTGGCCAGAGGGCGGTAACCGGGCACATTGTCCCTCAGGACCTTCAGTGCATTGGAGCCCAGGCGCGACAGGCCCACCAGCTCCAATTGCAGCAGGAAGCGGGTGTTGGCCTCGGCCAGGCCGGTCGAGAGGCGCTCCACCCCCATGCGCAGCACCCAGCAGCCTGCGTCGTACTCCAGCCCCACCAGGGAATCGGTGATGCGGCTGTCGCGCAGTGAGTACTGAATGCGGCCGGCGCTGTACCAGGCGCCCCGGCAGTCCTTGTCGCCACCGCTCGCAACACGTCGCTTGCCGCCGGCCAGCGGCCACTGCCAGGCCAGGTCGAGCTGTTCGCTTTGATTGCGCGTCAGCCGGTAGGCCAGGCTCACCGTGCGGTGCTCGCCAGGGCTGTAGCGCACCCGGGCCACCGAACGTACCAGGCGTTCGCTGTCGGGGTTGAACTGCAAGGCAGCATCCAGCCACCAAGGTTCGCGCAGGTGCGCGGCGCCAGCGAGCAGCAGATCGGAGAAGCGTTGATTGACCGTGCCGGCGTCGGGGGTGACGCGCTGGGGGCGGAACTGGTAGCGCTGCACCAGGCCCAGGCGCAATTGCTCCTCGCCCGTCGCGGGGTCGAGCCAGCGGCTGGTGCCGCCGAAGCTCAGCTGCTGTGCATCGGCAATCCGGTCCACGCCGCTGAAGGCGTTGGTGGCGAACAAGGATTCGACATTGAAGTCGAGCGGCGCGGTGTCGTAGAGGGGCAGCTGCGCTTGGTCGCGGAAGGGTGTATGCACATAGAGCAGCCGGGGCTCCAGGGTCTGCAGCATGGGTCGCCCGGCCAGGCGGGTGTCGCGCTCCAGCACCATGCCGGCGTCCAGCGACGCCGTGGGCAGGCTGCGACGCAGCCGCCGCTGGCCCGCCTGCGTAGCACGCTCCAAGCGGTACTCGGCCGCGGTGGCGGCCAACTGCGGGGTCAGCCACCACGCCGCACCGCTCAGGGGCAGAGCCAGGCTGGCGCTGGCATGCACTCGCTCACCTCCGGGGTCCTGCGCGGCCAGGGCCTGCGAAGGCAGAGTGAAGCGGTTGTACTCAAGCGCCAGGGAGGCCTGCAAGGGCAGGCTGTCTGCGGACCGCTGCAAGCTCAGGCCCAGCTGCGGCGCGCGCTGATAGGGCGCCGTGATCTGCGTGTCCGCCTCGGCGGTTTGCAGCACTTGCCAACCCTGCGCACGGGCGTACAGCAGGCCGTCACCCCCGAGCAGGCTGAAGCGCTGCTCGGCGCGCAGGTCGCGGCCGAGCAGGCGCGGCGTGGGGCTGTTGATGCGCCGACGCAAGTCCTTCCAGACGTCGTTGTCACTGACTGACTCAGCCTGCGCCTCCAGGCGGGCCCCCTGCCAGGGTTCGGCATCGGCGAGTGCCCGCCACAGCCAGCGCCGCTCGCCGGCCACGCGATCGTGCGGCAGCAAGCTGGCATTGAGGCTGGCGCCGCCCCAGGACTGCAAGCCGCGCAGTTCGGCATCCACGCCGAATCCACGGCGCGTCATCACGAAAGGGGCCACGGTCGCGTCGTAGTTCGGTGCGAGGTTGAAATAGTGGGGCAGGGTGAACTCGACGCCCCCACGGTTGTCGGCGCCGAAGTGCGGTGGCAGCCAGCCGCTCTTTCGCTCGTCAGTCAGCGGGAAGCTGAACTCTGGCGCAGCCAAGATGGGCACGCCTTGGAAGCGCAGCACGGCCCCCTCCGCACGACCCTCGTTGGCCGGCAGGTTCAGGTCCAGCTTGCGTGTGCGCAGCTCCCAGGCCGGCGGGGCGTCGTCTTCGCGCGGGCAGCTGGAATAGCTCGCCTCCTCGGCGCGCAGTCGCTCGTCGCCCAAAAAGTCGATGCGCGCCGCACGGCCGCTGCCTCCGGTGAGCGACAGCCGGTAATGCGGCTCCAGCAACTCGCCCACGAAGCGATCCAGCTGCAAGCGCAGGCCATGCCCCTGCATCTGATTGCCCAAGTGCTCGATGCTCACGCGACCTTCGCTCTGCACCAGGTCCTGAGCCTCGTCGTAATTGAGCTCCGGCGCGCGCAGCAGGGTGTCGCCATGGCGCAGTTCCACATCGCCGGTGAGGCGCAGCTTCGCGCCCAGCTGGCCTTCCAGACGCTGCGCCCGCAACACCACGCTGCGTTGCTGGGCGCGCGCAGGCAACTGGCGCACGGTGCGCAAGGGCGGAAGGGCCTCGGGGGGGGGCAGGTCGCCCGCCGTGAGCAAAGCGGCAAGCAGCGGCAGCGGGCTGGGCAAGAACGGCGCAGGGGAGAATTTCGACCCTTGATTATCCGCAGCAGCGTTCCTCGCTCTGCCCCGCAGCGCCCCGATGCCTCCCACCCCCACCTTCTTCGACGCGTCCCGCGAAGCCCAGCTGCGCGCCTGGCTGCCCACCCTGCCCCAGGCGCTGAACCTGGAGTCCCTGCAACTGGCGGCTTCGGACGCCAGCCCACGCCGCTACTGGCGGGTTCGCAATGCGCAGGGCGATTCCTACGTGGTCATGGACGCGCCCCCCGCCCACAACGAGCTGACGCCCTTTCTGGACGTGATGGATCGGCTGCTTGCCGCCCAGGTGCTGGCCCCGCGTTGCCACGCCCAGGAGGGCGCACAGGGCTTCCTGCTGCTCAGCGATCTGGGGCAGCACACCTACCTGCCCGCACTCCAGCAAGCCCAGGCAGCGGGCGATGCCCGTGCGGCCGACCGCTTGATGCGTGCCGCCATCGAAAGCCTGGTGCGCTTGCAGGCGGGCGCGCCCACCCAAGGCCTGCCGCCCTACTCGGAGGAGGTCATACGCCGCGAATTGGATCTCTTCCCCGTCTGGTGTGTCGAGCGGGAGCACGGGATCCAGTGGGGCGAGCGCGAGCGTGGCCACTGGGAGGCGGTGTGCGCCGCGCTGGTGCGCGCCTTTGCCGAGCAGCCCCAAGTGCTGGTGCATTGCGACTACATGCCGCGCAATCTGATGCAGCCGCTGGCAGCCGATGCTCCACCCGGCGTGCTCGACTTCCAAGACGCGTTGCACGGCCCGGCCGGCTACGACCTCGTCTCGCTGCTGCGCGACGCCTTCATCAGCTGGGAGGAGGCCCAGGAGCTCGACTGGGCGGTGCGCTACTGGGAGGCGGCCCGCCGCGCCGGGATCGGCTGGAGCGCGGACTTCGGCGACTGCTGGCGCCTGATGGAATGGACGGCGCTGCAACGCCACCTGCGCATCCTGGGCATCTTCTGCCGCCTCAAACACCGCGACGGCAAGGCCCACTACGCCGACGACCTGCCGCGTTTCTTCGCCTACGCCGTCAAGACGGCCACCCGATACCGTGAACTGGCGCCGCTGCTGCCGCTGCTGGAAGGGCTGCGACCGGGCGTCACGCAGCAGGCCTACGGCTGAAGATCAGGCGGTGCGGCCGATCGCCTGAAGGCGCTGAGCGCTCCGAACAGGGCCAGCATCAGCGCCACGCAAGCGCCGCTGGGGGCATCCAGCACGCCGCTGATGCCCAGGCCGAGGACCAGCGCCAGGCTCGCACCCAACATCGCAGTGCTTGGCTTGCGCCGCCACCACAACGCAGGCGCGATGAGCAGGGCAAAAACGACGAAGAGCCCCAGGACGGGCATCGCCAGGCTGGTGACCAGCGCGAAGGAGGGGAAGAACCAACGATCCTGCGCCAGCCAACGCTGCAGCAAGCCCACGCCCAGCGCACAGGCGGCCAGCACGCCGGCCTGCGGCCAACCGGCCCACAGCACATCGGCAGCCAGCAGTTCGGCCATGCGCTCCCGGCCATGCGGGTCGCTACGCGCCGTGAGCAAGGCCGCGCAGGCTGCAGCCACGTAGACGAGGCCGATCAGCGCCTCTCGCTGAGCTGGCGCGCGCCGCGCCAGCCAGGCCACCAGCGCTGCCGCCAGCAGCGCGCCGCAGAGGGCGGCGCCTTGAGCGATCCACCAACCGGGGTGTTCCACCCAGGCAGCCACGCCCAGGGCCGCCGCGGCGGCGGCTTGAGCCACAGCCAGGTCGATGAAGACCACGCCACGGCGAAGCACCTGCACCCCCAGCGGCGCAAGGGCCAGCAAGCCCGCCAGCAGTGCTGCGGCAGGCGCCAGAAACCACAACTCCGCCATCACTTCAGCCCGCCAAGCGCCGCGAGCAGTCCGTCCATCCAGAGAATCAGGCCGTCCTGACCGGCCTCCTCTGGCACGGTGGAGGGCAGCACCAACAGCGGCAGATTCAGCCGCTCCTGCAGCCAACGCCCGGCGCGCGGATCCTGGTAGCTCGTCAACACGATGCCCGACGGCGGCTGGCTCTTCAGCCCATCCAGCAAGCGCTGCAAGTGCCCGGGCGTGGGCGCCATGCCGGGCTTGGGCTCCAGGTCGGCGAGTTGCGTGATGCCCAGCCAGCGCCACAGGTATCCGAAGCTGCTGTGCTGCGCCGCAACGCGCTTGCCCTTGAGCGGCGCGGCCTGGCCCTGCCACCGCGCGATGCCTGCGCGCCACGCGGATTCAAAGACCTGCCCGCGCTGGGCGATGGCCGCCTTTTCAGCCGGCACACGCTGCTGCAGTTCGGTGCTCAGCGCCAGCGCCACTTCGAGCAGCTTGCGCGGGTCGGCGTGCAGATGCGGGTTGCCCTCGGCATGCACGTCGCCCGCCCAGGGGCTGCCGATGGCACCAGGTTGAGGATCGATCAGCTCCACGTGGTCGGCCGCTTCAAAGAGCGGCACCTTGCGTCCGGCGCGCTCTTGGAGCATGGGCAGCCAGCCGGACTCCAGGCTGGCGCCGGTGCACACCGCCAGGTCGCTCGAACGCAGCTGGGCGATCAGGCTCGGGCGGGCCTCGATGTGGTGCGGGTCCTGACCGGCGTGCGTGGCCACGAACACCTTGGCGCTGGGCAGCAGGACCCGGGTCAGCGCTGCCCACTCGGGCTCGCAGGCGAAGACGGTGAAGGCCTGCGTGGCACTGCTCACGCAGAGCAGTGCCGCGGCCAGGCACTTAGAAGCTGTGCGCACCATGCCCCCCGAAGGCGAGCACCCACTGCAGTTGCAGCGTGCGCTTGCTGGGGTGCTCGAACTCCTGGGCATCACGCTGGCGGCTGTACTGCAGGCGCAGCGCCTGCATGTGCGAGGGCTTCCAGGCCAGCATCAGCGCGTCCTCGCGCAGACGGCCCTTGTGGAAGTGATCGTCGTGCGGCATGGCGACGGTCAGCGAATCGGTGCGCGCGCCCACTTCCCATGAGGGGTGGAAGCGCCACACCACCGAGAGCGCGTTGGCGCGGTGCGTGTCGCCCTTGCCGGCGAAGGGATTGATCTTGGTGATGCGGGCGGTCTCGAAACTCACGCGCACCTGCTGCTCGCGGTTGTTGCCGCTGGGTGCCCACTTCCAGGTGAAGTCGAGCATGCGCGTGTTGCGACCGCTGAAGGCGGCACCATGGCCATGCTCGTGTTCGTGGCCTTCTTCATGACCTTCGTCGCCGTCGTCGTGATGCTCGTGCTCTTCTTCCAAGGCGGCCACGCGCCGGCTCTTGATGTAAGAGAGCCCGAGCTGCCAGCTTTGCGAGCGGCCCAGGTCACCGCCGAACTTGGTGACCAAGGTGGCGATGCCCGGGTTCTTCACACGGTCCCAGGTCTCGGGCACCAGCTTCTTGCCACGGAAGGCTTCGCCACCCACCATCCAGTAGAAGGGCGTGGGCAGGGTCATGTTCAGGCGCACGCCGTCATCGTTCCAGTGCCCGCCGAAGAAGGCCCGGTACAGCAGCGGCCGCTCACTGAAGTCATCGGCGTGCTGGTGCTGCTGGTTCAGGTAGCCCACTTGAGAGGCAAAGCGACCGGCCCGCGCACGCAGGCCGTAGGGCAAGGCGGTGGTTTCGAGGAAGGCTTCCTCGATACCCTTCTCCAGCTTGCCATCGTGGGTCTCCACCACGGCACCCAGGTAGGCACGCAGCCAGGGGCCCACCGGGCCGGTGGCTGACAGGTCGCTGTGACCGAGCTGCAGGCCCTGGTCGCGAGCGCCAAGCTCCAGCGCACGGGTGGTGTGGGTGATGTCCAACACGCCGCCGAACTGCCAGCTGTCCTTCTTGCCCTGCGCCAGGCTGGTGGCACTGGCCAGCAGCAGCAGTGTGGCGATCCACGGGGTCTTCTTCATGTTTGTTCCTTGGGTTGAGGGCAGATCGGGCGGCGCTCAGGCCGTGGCCTGCCATTGCGGGAAGGGGTCGGGCAGCGACGCCCAGTGGGCGCGGCCCTTGCGGGTCTCGGTGAAGTTCAGGTGCGCGGCCTTCCAGGCGGCTTCGATGGCCGGGCGATCCAGCTCTCGGCCGATGAACACCACTTCGTTCAGGCGGTCCCCATGCGGCTCGCGCCAGTTCTTTTCGATGCCGGCTCGCTCGGGCGTGCCGGGCGCGGGCCAGCGTTCGCGCGGTGCCGCCGCCCACCAGCGGCCCATGGCCTCGTGGGTGGCCACATGGCCGGCGCGGCTGTAGGCCAACACCCAGTCGGGCCGGCTGGCCAGCCAGACGTAGCCCTTGGCGCGCAGCAGGCCGGCGAAGGGCATCTCCATGAAGGCGGCGAAGCGCTCGGGATGCAGGGGCTCGCGACTGCTGAGCACGAAGCTGCCGATGCCATAGGCCTCGGTCTCGGGCAAGTGCTCGCCCTCCAGCGCGCGCGCCCACCCGGGCTGCTCGCTGGCCTCTTCGAGGTCGAACAGTTCGGTGCCGAGCAGGCGATCCAGCGGCACGTTGCCGCGCACCGCCTCGACGATCTCCGCGCCCGGGTTCAGCGCCATCAGCAGGCCATGCAGCTCCTCGCGCTGTTCGGGGCTGACGAGGTCGAGCTTGTTCAGCACGATGACATTCGCGAACTCGATCTGCTCGGTGAGCAGGCTGGCCAGGCTGCGCTTGTCTTCCTCGGCGGCCACCTGGCCGCGATGGGCCAGCAGGTCGCGGCTGCTGAAGTCGCGCAGCAGGTTGTGGCCGTCCACCACGGTGACCATGGTGTCGATGCGCGCCACGTCGTTCAGGCACTGGCCGTTCTCGTCCGTGAAGTCAAAGGTGGCGGCCACCGGCAGCAGCTCGCCGATGCCGGTGCTCTCGATGAGCAGGTGGTCGAAGCGGCCTTCCTCGGCCAGCTGGCGCACCTGCAGCAGCAGGTCCTCGCGCAAGGTGCAGCAAATGCAGCCGTTGCTCATCTCGACCAGCCTTTCCTCGGTGCGGTGCAAGGCTGCGCCGGCTTTCTCGGCGCCTTGCGCCACCAGCGAGGCGTCGATGTTCACCTCGCTCATGTCATTCACGATGACGGCCACGCGCAAGCCCTGGCGGTTGGCCAGCACGTGGTTGAGCAAGGTGGTCTTGCCGGCGCCGAGGAAGCCGGACAGCACCGTCACGGGCAAGGGTCGCATGGGCGTTCTAATGAGATTGCTTTCGCATCAATTCTAAATGAACATGCGAATGCCTTCTCACTATGGCTTGTTGGCACCACGGGAAGCCAGCGCTTACCGTGGTGCTAACAGGCCCTCATGCCTGATCCGACAATCCATGCCCATGGAACGCTCGACCCGCCAACGCGCCGCCATCCGTGCCGCCGTCGATCACGCCGCCCGCCCCCTGCTGGCGCAGGAAGTGCTGGAGTTGGCGCAGCAGGACGTGCCAGGCCTCGGCCTGGCCACCGTCTACCGAAACCTGAAGAACCTGGTGGAGGCGGCAGAGCTGCAGGTGGTGCAGCTACCCGGCGAGAACCCGCGCTATGAACGCGCCGGCCACCAGCACCACCACCACTTCCAATGCCGTGGCTGCCAGCGCGTGTTCGACGTGCACGCCTGCCCGGGCAATCTCGCCCGCCTGGCCCCGGCCGGCTTCACCGTGCAAGACCACGAGCTGACCCTGTACGGTCTGTGCGCGGGCTGCAACGGCGCTTGAATTCCTAACGCGGCACTTCGGCGAGGCGCTGGAGCATGGCCCCAATGGCCGCGATCTGCGGGGCATCGCGGCTCGCATGCTGCGGGCCGGTGTAGCCCCACCAGTCCCAGCAGCCATTGACGGCCTTCGAGCCGGTTTGCGGGTAGAGCAGCACCAGCCGGTTGCTGGCCGCCCACTCGTTCAAACCATTGCCCCGGGCGAAGGCATCGCCGATCGCGTCGAGGTTCATCTGACAGCCGTGCAGCACCACGTGCACGCGGCAACCCCGCTCGCTACGGCAGGCGGCCGGCACGAAGAGCAGGCCTTGTTCACCCAACGCCGCTTGCGCGCTGGCATGGGGACCTTGGTCAAAGCGCAGCAGCTCGCCCTCGCCGCCGCGTGGCTTCAGGGGCCCGAGCAAGTGCTGCAGCAGCGCACCGGCCAGGTCGAAGCCGCAGGGCCGCAGGTGCGGGGCCAACATGCGCTCGCAGTCGGCGGCTTCGCCGGCCCGCTCCACCACCCAGCCATGACCCGCGGGCACGCCCGTCTCCAGTTTCACCGCCGCCTGCGGCAGCAGTTCGGCATAGAAGGCCTGGGCGGCTTGGCTGGTGGCGGGCTGGACGACGCCGTCCTTGGCGCCAGCGAACAGGTAGATGCGCGTGCTGGCCAAGGGCTCGAGCGGCGCCTGCTGGGCGCTGGATCGCTCGCGCGCCTGTCGCACCAGCGAGGCCGTGTCGATGCTGCTTCGGCCCAGGCAGGGGCCGATGGCCTTGAACACGGAACCCTCCGCGCAGCCGGGCGGCCCGCCCGCCACGGCAGCGGCGCCCTGCGTAAACCGCTCAGGCACCGCCAGTTGCATCTGCAAGGCCATGTAGGCGCCGGACGAAACACCCGACACCGTGGCGCCACGCAACTCGACACCGAGAGCCGGCAAGGCGGGCGCTGTGGCCTGGGCGCGAGCGCCCGTGGTGACACCGAGCAGCAGAGCGACAAGGGAGAAAGTCAGTTGGAGGCGCATGCCGGCATCTTGCCCGGCTTTCGGCGCATCAAGCGACGAGCAAGCCGTCCTTCACCCAGGCTTGCAGCCACGCCACGGCGCGCGACAGCGCCGCCTCGCCTCGGGCGCTCAGCCAATCCGTGGCACTCTGGCCTCGCAGATTCGCCAAGGCGCTGGCTTCGTCGTCACCGAGCGTGCGCCACTGCGGTGACTCGCCCTGTCGCCAAGTCAGCACGTGGTGCTCAAGCGCCTCGGGCGGCTCCAGCATGGCTTCCTGCCCGGCTTCGCGGGCCTCTTGCAGCGCATGCCAAGCGCCCGCCACCGCCCAGCGCAGCGACAGCAGGCTCACGTGCGACTGCAGGCGCAGCGGAGTCAGCGCCCATTGCTCGGCGTCGTGCAAGCGCCCGGCGCTCAGGGCAGGCCGTGCCTCGGCATCGAAGGCGTGACGCAGCGCCCAGTCCAGGCGGGCCAGGTCGGCCAGCGCAGGGTGCGGCAGTTCAGGCCAGGCGTCCATGAAAGCGGGCAAGGCATGGCCGAAGCTGCGGATGCTGGGTTCCGACGGCGGGTGCGCCAGCAGGTAGGCGTGACCCAAATCGACGAAGGCCTCGTCGCCCAGCGCCTGGTGCAAGGCGCTGTAGTTGTCTTGCAGGGCCTCGACCAGACGGGCGCGGTAGGCATGCCGATAGGCCTGCAAGCCGAGCGCCGACTGGGCACCGGCGCGCAGCAGGGTCGGCGACGCGTCGACCTGCCCCCGCACGGCGGCCTGGAACTGGGCTTGGAGGGCCGCGAGCATCAGGCCACCTCTGCCACGCGCGGCTTGGACACCGCCTCGGCGGCCACGCCGCGCACGCGATCCAGTTCAAGCAGCAGCTCAGCCAACGGGGGGATGTCGGCGTCGCGTTCGATCATGGTCGGCTTCATGCCCAGGCGCCGCAGCGTGTAGGCGTAGAGCGCGTAGACCTCGTCGCGGATCGGCGCGTCGTGGGTGTCGATGACGAGCTCGCCCAGGTCCTCGTGACCGGCGAGGTGGATTTGCACCACCGCCTGCGCCGGCATGGCGTCGATAAAAGCCTGCGCGTCGAAGCCGTGGTTGCGGTGGCTCACGTAGACGTTGTTCACGTCGAGCAGCAGCTGGCAGCCGCTTTCGCGCACGAGGGTGGCCAGAAACTCGGCCTCGCCCATTTCGTCGGCGGCGAACTGCACATAGCTGCTCACGTTCTCCAGCACCAGCGGCCGCCGCAGGCGGTCCTGCACCTGCTGGATGCGGCTGCGCAGATGCTCCAGCGTGGCGCGCGCGTACGGCAGCGGCAGCAGGTCATGCACCTGGCCATGGGCGGTGCCCGTCCAGCACAGGTGGTCGCTGACCCAGGCGGGTTGCACGCGATCCACGAGCCGCGCCAGATCGTCCAGGTAGTCCGCGCGCAGCGGGTCGGTGGAACCCAGGTTCAAGCTCACGCCGTGCAGCACCATCGGGTAGCGCTGGCGCAGCTCGTCCAGGTGGCGCAGCGGGGCGCCCCCCTTCACGAAGTAGTTCTCGGAAATGCATTCGAGCCACTGGGGGGCGCTCCCCCAGCGCTCGTCGTGCGCCCGCTTGAGCCCTTCATAGTGCTCGGTGCGGGCGCCCAGGCCGAAGCCTTGGATCACGGCTTACTTGCCGTCCACCACTTTGCCGCCGTCCTTCTTGCACTCTTCAGCGGACTTCTTGTAGACCCAGCCCTGGCCCTTGCAGGCGTTCTGGCCCTTGCAGGCGTGGGTGGCAGCCTTGCAATCGCTGTTGCCCTTGCAGCTGTGCACGCCGGAGCACTTCACCTTGGCCCCATGGTTGTCCGCCAGGGCGGCGGTGGGCAGGGCGGTGGCGAACAGGGCGGCGGCGGTGGTGGCCAGGGCGACGGCGGACTTGACTTGCATAGGAGGCTCCTAGGAAGGATGAACTAGCCCACGCCGACATGGCGCGGTACCTGCCATACGCGCCGGCCGGCCGAGCGGCTTCTCAGTACTTACCCGAGTACTGTCGCCATGGCTTCCGCCACGGCCTGCACATTGCCTTCGTTCAGGCCCGCCACGCACATGCGCCCGCTGCGCAGGATGTACACGGCATGCTCGGTCTTCAGGCGCTCGGCCTGCTCGGCGCTCAGACCGGTGTAGCTGAACATGCCGCGCTGGCTCAGGAAGTACCCGAAGTCGCGACCCGGCAGCTTTTGACTCAGCACCTCGTGCAGGCGGCGGCGCATGGACTGGATGCGCTGGCGCATCTGCGTCACCTCCTGCTCCCACTGCGCGCGCAGGTCGGCTTCCAGCAGCACCGTGGCGACCAGCTGCCCGCCATGCGTAGGTGGGTTGCTGTAGTTGCGGCGGATGGTGAACTTCAGCTGACCGAGCACTCGCTCGGCCGCCTCGGCACTCTCGCAGACCACCGACAGCGCGCCGCAGCGCTCGCCATACACGCTCATGTTCTTGCTGAAGCTGTTGGCCAGGAAGAAGAGCAAGCCGGCATCCAGCAGCGCCTTCACGCCCAGCAAGTCCTCCTGCAGGCCGTCGCCATAGCCCTGGTAGGCCAGGTCCAGGAAGGCGAGCAGCTCGCGCCGCTTGAGCAGCACGGCCAGTTCATGCCACTGCGCGGCGCTCAAGTCCACGCCGGTGGGGTTGTGGCAGCAGGCGTGCAGCAGCACCACCGAGCGCGCCGGGGCGGCCTCCAGCGCGGCGAGCAGGCCGGCGAAGTCGAGACCACCGGTGCTGGCGTCGTAGTAGGGGTAGGCGCGCACCTCCAGGCCCGCGCCTTCGAAGACTGCGCGGTGGTTGTCCCAGGTCGGCGTACTCAGGTAGATCGGGCTGGCCGGGAAATGGGCCCTCAGAAAGTCAGCGCCCACGCGCAAGCCGCCCGAGCTGCCGACGCCCTGGATGGTGGCGATGCGCTTCTCCTGCAAGGCGGCACTGCCGCCGAACAGCAGCTCCTGCACGGCCGCGCGGAAGTTGGCCGCGCCTTCCATCGGCAGGTAAGGCCGGCTGCCGGCACGGGCCACCACGCGGCGCTCCGCCTCGGCCACCGAGGCGGGCATGGGAATGCGCCCCTGTTCGTCGAAGTACAGGCCGATCGAAAGATTGACCTTGTGAGGGCGCGGATCCTTCTGGAAGGCCTCATTGAGGCTGAGGATGGGGTCGCCGGCGTAGGGAGGGATGTGTTCGAACATGGGTGGGAACTCGCGGAGGACGGTGCGCATTCTCGGTTGCGCAGAATGGGCCCATGCCCGATGTCATCCCGCTGCGCCTGGAGCACGCCCCATCCTTCCGCGACTGCCTGGACGCAGTGGCGCGCGAAAGCCTGATGCTTGGCCAATCGGGCGCCCCGTCGCTTGAACGCGTGCAGGCCTTCGTGGCCGACAACGTGGCGGCGGGCCATCCGGCCTTCGTGGCCTGGGACGGCCATCAAGTGCTGGGCTGGGCTGACGCCATCCCGCTTTGGGCCGACGGCCTGCGCCACCGTGCCCAGTTCGGCATGGGCGTGCGCCGCGAGTGGCGTGGCCGGGGCCTGGGGCAACGGCTGGGCGAAGCGGTGATCGCCGCGGCGCATGCCCAAGGCGACATCACTCGCATCGACCTGGAGGTGCGCGCCGACAACGGACCGGCCATCCGGCTTTACGAGCGGCTGGGATTTGTGCTCGAAGGTCGCCGTGCCAAGGGCCTGTGCCACCGGGGGGTGTTCTTTGAGACGGTGGAGATGGGCCTCCTGCTGTGAGGCACGGCCGGCCGGCTGCTGATCAATAACCTTCCGGCCCGACGCGACCGCTGACCGCCTCGCCCCGCGCGAGGCGCCGCATCTTGTCGGCGATCTGCGCCACGGCCGCCGCGCGAGGCGTGAGCGCGGCCACATGCGGGGTGAGACGAATGCGCGGGTGGCGCCAAAACGGGTGCTCGGGCGGCAGGGGTTCGGGGCTGGTGACGTCGAGTTGCGCCGCGTGCAAGTGCCCGCTGTCCAGCGCGGCCAGCAGGTCTTCCTGCACCACCAGGCCGCCCCGCGCCAGATTGACGAAACAAGCGCCCGGCGGCAGCTGCGCGAAGCGTTCGGCGTTGAGCAGTCCGCGCGTGGCCGCGGTGAGCGGCAGCAGCGCCACCAGCACGCGGGTGCCGGCCAGGAAGTCGGGCAGCGCGTCGAGCCCGGCGCACAGCGGGATCTCGGCGTCCTCGCGCGGCGTGCGCACCCAACCGCGCACGGGAAACCCGAGTTGCTGCGCCGCCCTCGCCACCTGGCGCCCCAGCACGCCGCAACCGAGGACGCCGACCGTCCAATCCTCGCGCTTCTGAGCCGGCAGGGGTTCCCAGCGCTCGTGGGTGTCGTAACGGTCGAACTGGCGGTGCCAGCGCAGGAGCGCGTAGAGCAGGTACTCGGCCATCAGCGCGCCCATGCCGGCGTCCTCGGTGCGGTACAGCGGCAGGGTGGGCGGCACGCGCTCCACGAAGGCGTCCACGCCGGCACCGGCGCCGAACACGGCCTTCAGCTGCGTCTGCTCGGCGAAGAACGCCTCGGGCGGCTGCCAGATCAGCGCGAAGTCCGCCTGCTCGGCGCCCGGCTGCCACCACTGCACCTGCGCTTCAGGCAAGGCGGCTTGCAGGGCTTCAGCCCAGGGCTGGCCGCCTTCGGGCAGGCAGACGACAACCCTCATCAGGCCTTCAGCGCCTTTTCAATGTCCTTGCGCAGCTTGGCCGGCTCGTCATTGGGGGCGTAGCGCTCGATCACCTGACCGTCCTTGCCCACCAGGAACTTGGTGAAGTTCCACTTGATCATCTCGGTGCCCAGCAAGCCCTTCTTCTGGCTCTTCAGCCATTGCCAGAGCGGGTGGGCGTCGGCGCCATTCACGTCCACCTTGGCCATCATCGGGAAGCTGACACCGTAGTTGAGCTGGCAGAACTCGGCGATCTCGCCATTGCTGCCCGGGTCTTGCGCGCCGAACTGATTGCTCGGGAAGCCGATCACCGTCAGGCCTCGGTCGCCAAACTCCTTCCAAAGTTGCTCCAGCCCCTCGAACTGGGGGGTGAAGCCGCACTTGGATGCGGTGTTCACGATGAGCAGCACGCGCCCAGCGCAATCAGACATCTTCAGCGTCTGGCCGGTGATGGACTGCACGTCGAAGTCGTGGATGGAAGCGGGCATGGGTTTCTCCTGAAGGGCACGCATGGTAGGACGCCACCGAAGTGCATGTCTTTTGCCCCCACAATGCGCCGCCCCGAACCGGGGCGAATGAAGGGGTCTGCGACATGGAAGCCCGTCTCGAACACCTGCAGTGCCTGACGCCGGACGAGTTCCGCCGGCGCAAGGGCCAGCTCGACCCGGCTCGCTGGCGGCTGCTGGCGCATGGCGACTCCTGGTTCTCCTTCACTTCGGCGCGCGTGGATGCGCATGCGAATCTGCTCGAGGAATTGGTGTTCAGCCAGCCCACGGTGGCCGTGAGCTGCGCAGGTCACCACAACGCGCTGCGCCGCATGGTGGATTTGGAGGGCAGTCGGGACTTCGTCCAACTGCTGGACGGCGACGACGCCTCGGGACCGGTGTGGGACGGCATCCTGCTCAGCATGGGCGGCAACGACCTCGTGGCGGCCGCCATGGTGCCGGCGCTGCTCGGCAACGGCCAGCCGACGCCCCTGCACCAGCGCCTGCTGCGCCGCCAGACCGAGTGGGACGCGCCCAGCAAGGGCGTATCGCGCTACTTCAGCGAAGACGGCTGGCTGACCTATGCCGAGTACGTGAAGGCCAATCTCAAGCATGTGCTGAGCATGCGCGACGACGGTCCGAACCAGGGCAAACCTGTCTTCATGCACTGCTACGCCGTCCCCATGCCGCGACCGGCGGGTGAAAGTGCCGATGCCTCCTCCGGCCCCTGGCTCTATCCGGCGCTCAAGGCCTACGCGATCCCCCAGGCCGACTGGGCGGCCATGAGCCGGCTCATGCTGGCCAAGTTGGCTGCGCTCCTGAAGGCCTGTGCTGCAGACACGGCCCAGTACCCGAACCTGCAGGTGTTCGACTCGACGCAGGTGCCTATTGCCCCGGCGGCGCCGGGCTCGAGCGGCATCAGCGGCGACTGGCACAACGAGATCCACCTGAACCACAGCGGCTGCTTCAAGATTGCGCGGGCTTGGAGCACGCACATCGAGGCGGTGCTCTCTGGCAAGCCGCTGGTGGTGGCTGCGCCCACGAAGGGTCGCGGACGCAAGGGCTGAAGCGCTGGCCTGCGCTGGCTGCGCCTGAATCCTGGCGTTGCGCCTGGCCGTCCGCCCGATCAGGCGTTCGTGCGGCCCGCTTGGCCCGATGAAGCGGATGGAGAGTGCTTGCCTCGCTGCATCGCCGCCACCCAGGTGAGCGCCTCAGCCAGTGACTCGAACAGCTGAAGCGGTAGTTGGTGGTGTTCGAAAAGATCGATGAAGCGCTGCCTCATGAAGCGCATGCCCTCCAGCTCCTGCGGTGCCACCCAAGCCACCGCGCGCAGTTGGTGAGGGCTGGCCAAAAAGCGCTCCAAGCCTTGACGGTACAGGTCAAAGGCATCCTGTGACATCAGCGCACTCTCGCGCCACTCGACTACCGCGGCCACCGGCTCCTGCATTCGGCACCACCGCGCAAAGGCCGCCTTGCGCGCCTGGTCGAACTGTTGAAGGGCTTCGGCGTTGAACGGACCTCGGTTGGTCCAGCGGAACAGCCCGTCCTGAAAACGCACGCGGAACTCACCATGCGCAGGGAAGGCCCCGCATGGAAAGTCCAGGCTGCTGATCTCGTCCCGATCGTCGGCCATACCGGTCATCGCCTCAAGGATGCGATGGCTGATGGTAGCGAGCCAACCGACCCGGCGAGCCCGGGCTTGCCCGCGCAGCTCAATGCCCGGGGTCGGAGCGCGCGATCTGCAGCAGGCGCTCCACCTCGGCCGGGTGCCAGCGCAGATTGCTGGCGTGCCAGCGCCGGATCAACTCCATGATGCAGGCCACCACCAGGCCGAAGGCGCTGATGGCCGCGAAAGCGCTGAGGCCAAAATGAGTCAGGCTGGCGTACAGCAGGCCGAGGCCCAGGATGCAGGCCTGCTCGTTGAAGTTCTGCACCGCGATGCTGCGCCCCGCGCCCATCAGGTTGTGGCCACGGTGCTGCAGCAGGGCGTTCATCGGCACCACCAGGAAGCCGCCCAGCGCGCCCAGCAGCACCAGGAAGGGCGCTGCCAGCCAGACGTTGTCGATGACGTTGAGCAGCAAGATGAGCAAGCCCATGCCGATGCCCAGCGGGATGACCTTCACCGCCTTGTCCAGTTGCATGCTCCAGCTCGCCACCAGCGCACCGATGGCCGTGCCCACGGCGACCACGCCGACCAGGTTGCTGGCCTGCGTGACCGAGTAGCCCAGCGCCGCCGCCGCCCAGGCCAGCACGATGTAGCGCAGGTTGCCGCTCACGCCCCAGAACAGCGTCGTGGTCGCCAGTGAGATCTGGCCCAGCTTGTCCTTCCAAAGTCGGCGGTTGCACTGACGGAAGTCCTGCACCAGCGCAAAGGGGTTGTGCATGGGCTGCAGTGGCGCGTCAGTGCGCGGGATGCGCAGGTTGAAGGCCGCCGCCACGCCGTAGACGAGCACCAGCACGGCCAGCGCCGCCTCGGCCGGCTGATGCACGCCGGGCAGGTTCAAGGCGAGCAGGTAGGGCGAGAGATGCGGGCCGACCAACTGGCCGCCCACCAGCACGCCCAGGATGATGGACGCGATGGTCAGGCCTTCGATCCAGCCATTGGCCTTGACCAACTGCGAGGGCGGTAGCAGCTCGGTGAGGATGCCGTACTTCGCTGGCGAATAGGCGGCCGCTCCCAGGCCCACCACGGCGAAGGCCAGCAGCGGGTGCAGGCCCGCCAGCATCAGCAGGCAGCCGAGCACCTTGATGGCGTTGGAGATGAGCATCACCTGGCCCTTGGGCCGGCTGTCAGCAAAAGCGCCCACTAAGGGCGCCAGCAGCACGTAGAAGAGCGCAAACATCGGCACCAGGCTGGCGCGCTGCGAGCCGGTGGCGTCGAGCGGGCGCAGCAGCTCCACGGCGGCGATGAACAGCGCGTTGTCGGCCAGCGAGCTGAAGAACTGCGCCGACATGATGGTGTAGAAGCCTTTTTTCATCGCAAAGCGTGCGTCTTCGCGCCGGCTCTTCTTGGAATCCACGGGGGCGCGAAGCGTAACGCAACGTTATTGACAGAATCCCCAGCCATGCCACGTCCCATCGAAGCCGTCATCCACTGCGCGCACCTGAGCCACAACCTCGGCGTGGCGCGGCAGCAAGCCGGCGGCGCGCGGGTCTGGGCGGTGGTCAAGGCCAACGCCTACGGCCACGGCATCGAGCGCTGCTTCGACGCCCAGCGCCAGGTGGCCGATGGCTTCGCCTGCATCGACCTTGACGAGGCCCAGCGCCTGCGCGACCTCGACTGGCGCGGCCCCATCCTGCTGCTGGAAGGCGTGTTCGAGCCGCGCGACCTGGAGCTCTGCTCGCGCCTGCACCTTTGGCACGCCATCCACTGCGAAGAGCAGATCGACTGGTTGGCCGCGCACAAGCTGCAACAACCGCAACGTGTGTTCCTGAAGATGAACAGCGGCATGAACCGGCTGGGCTTTCGCCCCCAGGCCTTTCGCGCCGCCTGGCAGCGCCTCTCGCAGATGCCGCAGGTCGAGGACATCGTGCTCATGACCCACTTCGCCGACGCCGACGGCGCCGGCGGCGTGGCCGCGCAGCAAGCCGTGTTCGAGGCCGCCAGCAGCGACCTGCCCGGCGAACGCAGCCTTTGCAACAGCGCCGCCGTGCTGCGCCATGCCGGCACGCCGCTGCGCGGCGGCATCAGCCTGGCCGCCGACTGGGTGCGCGCAGGCATCATGGGCTACGGCAGCGCGCCCGATTTCCCCGAGAACGATGCCGCCCACCACGGCCTGCGCCCTGGCATGAGCCTGCGCGCAAAAGTGCTGGCCGTGCAGGAGGTGCCGGCCGGCGAGGCCGTGGGTTACGGCGGCCGCTTCGTGGCCGAACGCGCCATGCGCGTGGGCACCGTGGCCTGCGGCTACGCCGACGGCTACCCGCGCCTGGCCCCCACCGGCACCCCGGTGCTGGTGGACGGGCGGCGCACGCGCACCCTCGGCCGCGTCAGCATGGACATGCTGGCCGTGGATCTGACCGACCTGCCCGGCAGCGGCTTCGGCAGCGAGGTCACGCTCTGGGGTCAGGCCAGCGAGCGCCATGGCGCCGCTCTGCTGTCCATCGACGAAGTGGCGCATGCCGCCGGCACCATCGGCTACGAGCTGATGTGCGCGCTGGCCCCGCGCGTGCCGGTGCGGGTGGAAGACGCAGCAGCGTCATGACGCCAGACTGGCACCCGGCCGACGACGAAATCGAGTGGCAGTTCACCCGCGCTCAAGGACCGGGTGGCCAGCACGTCAACAAGGTGAGCACGGCCGTGCAACTGCGCTTCGACGTGCGCGCCTCGCGCCTGCCCGAAGCCGTGAAGGCTCGCTTGCTGCAACTCGGCGATCAGCGTCTGACGCAGGACGGCGTGCTGGTGATCAAGGCGCAGTCTCACCGCAGCCAGGAGCGCAACCGGCAGGAGGCACTGGAGCGCCTCGCGGCCCTGGTGGCCGAAGCCGCCCAGGTGCCGCGGCCCCGGCGCCTCACAAGACCCACACGAGGCTCGCAGCAGCGCCGCCTGGCAGGCAAGGCCGTGCGCGCCGGCGTGAAGGCCGGGCGCGGCAGAGTCAAAGACGTTTGAACATCCAGGTCGTCGCACCCAGGGAACCATCGGCCTGGAGGGCGTAGTCGGGCATCACGCCGCAAACCTGCCAGCCCAGACGCTCGTAGAGCCGCTGCGCCGGACTGTCGGTGTTGGTGTCGAGCAGCACCAGGCGCTTGCCCTGGCGCCGGGCCTCGGCCTCGGCGGCAAGCATCAGGCTGCGCGCCAGACCCTGGCGACGCGCGACTGGGTGGGTCATCAGCTTGCAGACCTCGGCGCGCAGCTGGCCGTTCTCCGGCGCGTCCAGCACCAGCTGCACCGTGCCCACGATGCGTCCGTCCTGCCGCGCCACCCACCAGCAGCGCTCGCCACGCGACTCGCTGGCCGCCACCCGCTGCCAGAAGGTGAGCGCGGCCTCGTGGCTGGGAGGGCGCACCCAGCCGATGCTCGCGCCGGCCTGAACCGTGTCGATCAGCAGGTCGGTCAGTTCGGCCAGCGTTTGCGCATCGGGGGCATGCAGGGCTTCCACACTCACAGGGGTTTCTCCATGAACACGCTCAGAGGGTCCGGCGCGTAGTCGCCGAAGGGGCCGCAGTCCTGGTAGCCCGCGGCCCGGTAGAGGCGCAGCGCCTCGGGCTGGTGGATGCCGGTCTCCAGACGTGCGCAGGCAAAGCCCTCGGCCCGCGCTGCGGCTTCCAGCGCCTCCAACAGTGCAGCCGCCACGCCGCGCCCACGCGCGTCGTGGCGGACGAAGAAGCGCTTGAGCTCGACGTAGCGCAAGCCCGCCTCCTCACACCGGCGCACCGCACCCATGCCGAGCAGGCGGCCATCCTCGGCATGGGCGCCGAGCAGCAGCACCTGCGGCGGCAGCAGCGCGGCTGGGTCGAGCAGGTGATTGCTCTCGGCCGGATAGAGCGCGGCATGAAAGTCGTCCGAAGCCTTCAGCAAGGCGAGGGCTTCGGGGTGGAAGGGGTCGAGCGGCTGAAGCTTCATCGGGGGGTGCTCATGGCGAGCAGGTAGCGCGCCGGCTCCTGCCCAGGGTTGGCAAAGCGCGTGCGGCCGCTGGACTGCCAGCTCGCCGAGTCGCCTGCCCGCAAATCAAATCCTTGCGCGTCCACCTGCAGTGCCAGTCGCCCCTGCAGCAGGCACAGGTGGTGTTCCATGCCGGCCACCACGGGTTCCGGGTAGTCGACCTCGCTGCCGGCGGCCAGCTCCACGGCGATGACTTCGGTCGCAAAGCCGGCCAGCGGCGGGCAGACCATGCGCCGTGCAAAGCCGGCGGGCGCGTCTCGCCATTGCGGCTGGCTGGCCAGCGGCAGATGCCGCACCGGCAGCGCCTCCACGTCGGCCAGCACGCGGCTGGCGGTCAGCCCGTAGGCAATGGCCAGGCGGCTCAGCTGTGCCGCGCTCGGGCTGCTTTCGCCGCGCTCGAAGCGCGACAGCGTGGCGCGGCTCAAGCCAGTCTGCTCGGCCAGTTCATCCAGCGAACGCGCGGCCTGCACGCGCAGCTGCGCCAGGCGCCGCGCCAGGCGCAGGGCCATCTGTTGTTCTTCCGGCGTGGCGGCGTCTTCTCTCATTTCTGAGATGATGCCAGCAAAACCGAGAGGTCAGCGGGCGATGTAGTTGCCGATGGCGACGATCAGCTTGTCCGTGGGCTGCACGAACACCATGCCGATCCGGAACCCGTTCTCGCGAACGCTGTACACGCTGTGCCGCACCAGGGCCTGCACCTCGAACACGGTGCTGGGCGCCAAGGCCGTGCCCAGGTTCGGCAGCGGGATGCGCAAACCCACGCGCAAGCCCAGCGGCGGGTTGGCGCTGGCCACCAGGCCGATGCCGGTCACGCTGATGTCGGTGGTGCGCATGGCCATCGCAGGCCGGCCCGGGAGCAGCAGCTCCACCTGGGTGCGCAAAGGGCGTCGCTCGTGGGCGCGCTGCTCCGCGAAGGCATTGAGTTCCATGCTCTATCGGCTCTCCCTGAAACACGCCGCCATTCTGAGGGCTGCAGCCTTTGTCTGATTCGAAGGATTGCCTGTGATGCATCACCGCCTCCCCCTGCTGGCCGGCCTGGCCGTCATCGCCGTTTGGGGTCTGAACTTCCCGCTGCAGAAGGCCATCCTGGGCCAGGTGTCGCCGCTGGCGAACGTCGGCACGCGCTACTTCATCACCCCGGTGTGCGCGCTGCTGCTCATGCTGTGGCGCTACGGCTGGCATTGGCCGCGCCTGTCGCCCGAGGAACTGCGGCCGCTGGGGGTGGTGGCGGTGGTCGGGCAGGTGCTGCACCTGGTGTTCGCCGCCTGGGGCATGCAGCACTCCACTGCCTTCAGCGCCAGCGTGCTGCTGGCCGTGGGTCCGGTGTTCACTCTGCTCATCCTGCGCGCCAGCGGTGTGGAGCACCTGGGCCGCGCGCAGATCGCCGGCGTGGCCGTGGCCTGCGCCGGGGCCTTGGCATTCACCGGCGACAAACTGCTGCAGCTTCAATGGCAAGCGAGCTTCGGTGACCTCGTGCTGCTGCTCGCCGCCGCGCTCTTCAGCTACTACACCGTGGCCAGCAAACCCCTCATCGCTCACCACGGCGGGGTGGTCATGCTCTGCTACGGCACCTTCGCCGCCACGCTGCCGGCGCTGCTGCTCACCAGCCCCGCCCTGCTGAGCCTGGACTGGGCCGCCGTGCCGAATTGGGTGTGGTGGGGCCAACTCTGGCAGGTGGCCGGCGGCGGTTTCCTGGGGTGGCTGGCCTGGGGCTGGGCGAACGAGCGCAACGGCGTGGCACCCACCGCGCCGCTGATTTACCTGATGCCGGTGGTGGCCGGCTTTGCCAGCTGGCTGTGGGCCGGCGAGCAGTTCGGCGCTGCCAAGCTGCTAGGCGCTGGTGTGGTGTTGGGCGGCGTGGCACTGGCTCAGTTCGGGGCGAGGCGCTGATGGGCCTGCCTCTCGCCCTCTTCCTGCCAAAGTGCCTGTACCGGTGCCGATCAGACTGAAGAGCGGAACGCCAGGGGTGGCGTCTTGGGGTAAGAGCGCGCCTGACCGTCGGAAGTCGGCTGAAGATTCTTGACTTCCCGCTGCGCGAAAGACCCTCGCGCCGCGCCACGCGCCCCCTCGCGCGCCCCCAGGACGTTGTGGGGCAAGTTGCGCCACTGCGGCCCGCTCAGGGCGGTGATGCGGCTGCTGCCGAGGGAGACGGTGGGCGTCACGGTGGCGCCATTCTCAACGCCGCTCACGCGGTTGCCCACGGCGTCATAGCCGTAGGCAAGGTTCGGGTTGGCGGCCGTGCCGTTGCCGCTGTAGCTGCTGACGCGCAGGGCGGCGTCGTAGCCTATGGTGGCGGATTGGCTCGGGGTGGTCGTGTTGCCCAAGCTGGCCACGGTGTCGTTGGGGTTCCAGGCCACCGTGAGGTCTTGCGCACCGGGGCTGCTGATTTGGATGAGGCGGCCGGAGGCGTCTTGCACGAGGCGGCGCTGCAAATTGCTGCCCAGGCGCCAGGCCAGCGGAATGCTTGAGCCGGGCTGGTAGACGAAGCTGTCGGCCAGGGTGATGGTGCTGCCATTGAGGGTGGCGACGACGCTGCTGATGCGGCCAAAGCTGTCGTAACCGTAGCTCAAGGAGAGGGCGCCCACCGGGTAGCTGAGGCTGCTCAGGAAGCCAGCGGCGTTGTAGCCCCAGCCGGTGGTGAAGCTCTGGCCCTGGATGGTGTTGACCTGCTGGGTGAGCTGGCCAGCGCCGTTGTAGCTGTAGCTGCTGCTGCCGCTGGCATCCGAGAGGCTGGTGAGGCGGCCCTTGCCGAAGGCGCCGGCGTCGTAGCCGAAGGTTTCGGTGACGCCGCCGCTGGCGCGGCTGGTCAACCGATCCAGCGCGTCCCAGCTCTGGCTGATGCTGCTGCCGTCGTTGCGCGTGAGGGCGGTGATGCGACCCCAGCGGTCGGGTACTTGGGTGCGCACGCCGGTGTCGGGGCTGGCCAGGCGCACGAGGTTGCCCAGGGCGTCGAAGTTGTAGTCGGTGACCAGGCCGCGGCCGTCGGTGACGGTGTCGAGCCGGCCGCTGAGGTCGTAGGTGGTGGTGATGGTGCCCAGGCCGGGTTCGGTGCGGGTGCGCGGGCGGTCCAGGGCGTCGTAGCTGAAGCTCACGCGGCGGCCGTTCACATCGTCCTGGGTGAGCAGATTGCCGTTGAAGTCGTAGCGCATGTCGCTGCGCTGGCCGTTGCCGCCGAAGGCGGTGTAGGGGCGGCCCAGGCTGTCGCGCACCACCGTGCGGCTGAAGGCGCTGGCGGCGGTGCTGGATGGGGCGCCGGTGGTGGCACCGGCGGGCAACAGGCGCGGCGCCGTAGAGGTCTCGGTGCGGTTGGCCACGTCGAGCGCCTCGGTGGTGCTGGCGCCGGCATAGCCCACGCCGGTGACGCGCCCGGCGCTGTTGCGGGCGAACTGCGTGCTCACGCCCACCTCGGTCACGCTGCTGAGCAGGCCCAGGCCGTTGTAGGCCAGGCTGCGGCTGCGGTTGCCGCCGGCCAGCAGCTGGGTGCTGCCGGTGAGGCGGCCGGCGGCATCCCAGGCCAGTTGGGTGACGACGCCGTTGGCGTCGGTGACGCTGGCTGGATGGCATTGGGCGTTGTGGCCGGCGTAACTGACGGTGTGGCCGGCCTCGTTGGTCTGGCCGGTCAGGCAGCCGGCGGTGTTGAAGGCCTGGCTGCGGCTGACGTTGCCGGTGGGCAGGTTCAGGGTTTCGCTCACCGAGGCCAGCACACCGTTGGCGTGGAAGGTGTAGGCAAAGGTGCGCACGCGCTGCACGCTGCCGCCGGCGTCGCTCACCGTCTCGCTGGCCAGCTTGCCGTTGGCCAGGCCGCTGCTGTGGTAGGTGCGTGTGGTGCGGCGGAACAGCTGGCCATTGCTGGTGAATTCGTCAGCGGCGGTGAGGTTGCCGGCGACCCAGGTGTAGTCGGTGCGCAAGGCGCTCGAAGTGCCGGAGGCCAGGATGCGCTGGGTTGGCTGGCCGCTGCTGTCGTAGGTGGTGGCGGTGGTGGTATTGCGCCAATCGGTGCTGCTGGTGACGAAGCCCCGCGAGTCGTAGCTCTGTTCCCGAATTGCCGTTGCACAGGTGCTGGTGGCCGCGCGGTCCACCGACACCAGGCGCTTGTAGGTGCTGCCGGAGAAGTTGTAGGTGGTGGGCTGGCCGCGCTGGTCGGTCAATGTGGTGGTGCTGCCGGCGTAGCTGAAGTTGTCCACCTCTTCGCCGTTGTCGCTGCCGCTGCGCGTGGCCCGGCGGCTGCTGTCATAGGCGTAGCGCGTGTTGCGCACGCCATCGGTCGAGTAGCCGGTGAGCAGGTCGGCGCCGTGGGGCGACTCGTAGTGGTAGACCTTGGCACCCGCCGTGCCGCTGGGCGGCGTGACGCTGCTCAGGTGACCGGCCGCGTTGTAGCCGTAGGCCCAGGTGCGGCCCACGCTGTCGATGACGCTGGTGACGCGGTTGCCGGTGTAGTTGAAGCGGATGTTGGCGCCGCTGGCGCCCGTCACCTTGGTCAGCTTGCCGGCAGTGTCGTATTCGAAGGCCTGCAGCAGCTCGGCGCCCTTGGCTGCAGCGATGTACTTCAACTGCTTGGTGATCGCGTGGTAGGCATAGACCGTGTCGGCGATGGTGACCACCCACTCGTGGCTGGCGGTGAAGCCGCGCACGTCGAGCCAACCGACGGTGGAGTCGGGGCCGAGATTGCTGGGCACATACACCCGGCCGCCTTCGTTGACGAAACGGTAGTTGGCGCCGTTGGGGAGGGTCAGTGTGATGTGTACCGGGTAGCAGGTGCTGGACGTGGTGCTGCGGCCATCGGCGGGTGCCACGAAGGCCGGGCTGATGGCGGCCAGCGCTGCGGTGGGCTGCACCGATTGCTTGGCGCGCTCGGTCAGCTCGAGGCTGAGCGGGGTCTTGAGCGGCCCCGAGCACTGCGTGCTGGCGACCAGCTTGGGGAAGAGCCAACCGGTGCGCCAGTTCGGGCCGAACATCGCTTCGGTGGAAGGGGTGTTGGCTCGGTAGAGGCGCTGCAGGCTCAGGCCGGCGCGGGAGGCGTCGGTGAAGTCGGTTTCCTCAAGGAACTTCTCGCCGGTGGCGATGATGACGGGGTGCCGTGTAGACGGCGACGAACTGCCCTTGTCGCAGGGTCCTCGCGGGTTGTTCTTGTCGGGATCTGGCTCACCCTTTGCGATGAACTCCGGTGCGCCTGCCGGGCTGGCGCTCAACGTGGAGAAACCGCCCATCCTGATTGGCTGAGGATCGGGGTCTCGCTGCGGCTTCTTGGCGGTCACCACCACCAGGTCCAACTGGGCTGCGGTCTCTGCGGATGCTGCGCTCGGGGCAAACGCCAGCGCGGATGCGAGCATTGCGCCTATCCCAGGGGAGACCATGCGCCGATGAGCGATACCACTCAGCTGGCGGGTCAAGGATGAGGTCGCCGTGTTGGCGTAAGCGCGATTGAACAGCATGACGATCCCTACAGTGCCTGTGGTTCGGCCTGTCCTCCCTGGACAGGATCTCTGCCGTCAAGCATCAAGGCTTGCAGCGGGGATCGATTCTGCTCAAAGCACCCGTCGCTTGGATCTCCGTGGAATCACGCGAAGACGTCTCCGGCTGTAACCCCAGATCAGCCGTCATCGCATCCCTAGCCCTTTCCTTGCGCGACTACCCCCCAGCACTCCGCCCTAAGAGTCCCCTGCTGCACCAACGGCCGGTAGGTCTCGCGCAGGGCTGCAGTCGGTGCCTCGCGGCCAGATCGACCGGCTTCGATGTGTGCAGCGAGTGAGCGGCGAACACCCACTCAGAATCCCGGCCATGTCGCCCCTCCCCCACCTGGCCCCGCTCGATGCCCAGGACGCCGCCCTGGCCACCGAGTTGCACGCGCTGCTGCAGCAAGCCTACACGCAGGAAGCCCTGCTGCTGGGCGTGGACCCGGCGCAGTTCCCGCCCTTGCAGCACCCGGTGCATGCGCTGCAGACGGGGGGCGAGGACTGGATCGGTGCCTGGGAGGAGAGCCGGTTGGTGGGCGCTGTGAGCCTCCATGCCGACGCCGACGACGAGGCGGTGGGCTGCATCGGTGCGCTGGGCGTGCTGCCGTGTGAGCAGCGGCGGGGCGTGGCCACGCTGCTGCTGCACGCAGCCCTGTCCCGTCAGGGACTGGGTCGGCCGGTCAGTGTGCGGCTGGCCCATGCCAACGCCCCCGCACTGGCGCTGTTCGCCCAGGCTGGATTCAAGGAATGGCAACGCTGGAGCGAGCCCCTGGGCGGCCAGCGTCAGCGCTTCGTGAAGCTGTTGCGAAGACCGGGCTGAAGCTCGATTTCCCCGGATCGAAAGGCAGCAGAAGCCCGGCCTACGCAGCGCGGCACTGGCCGGTCCGATAGATTCACCCATTCCATGCCCGGCAACATGCCCACCCGGCCCCAGGTCCGACGCCTGCGCCAGCTCTACCGCAGCGCCGGCTGGCCCTGCCTGGATGCGCTGGAGCTGGAGCTGCTGGCCGCCGGCTGGCTGGCGAGGGTGCAAGACCCCGATGGGCGCGAGCGCCTGCGCCTGACCGACGCCGGCATCCAGGCCGCGGCGCTGGGGCTGGAGACCAACCGCCGCCTGCGCGACGCGCACGAACTGCTCGTGGCGCGCGTGGCCTTCGAGCTGCAGCGGGCCGGACGCATCTGCTGGACCCGGCTCAGCCTGCGCGCCGGGCTGCCACGGGAAGAGGAACCCGAGCGCCTGCGCTGGCTGCTCTGCCAGCCCGACGTCTATTCGCTGCGCCCGAGCAGCAAGCCCGAGGGCCTGGAGGTGTGCATCCACGAGGTGAAGGTGAGCCGCGCGGACCTGCTCGGCGAGCTGCGCCGCCCCGCCAAGAGCGCGGCCTACGCGGCGCTCTCGGGGCAGACCTGCTTCGTGCTCGCCGCCGGCATCGCGCGGGTGGAGGAGGTACCGCCCGAGTACGGCGTGTGGTTCGCGCACGCCACGCATTTCGAGCTGGCCCGCCCGGCCCCCCGGCGCAGCCACCAGCCGGACTTCCCCACCTGGCTGGCGCTGGCGCGCGCCGTGCCGCTGGCGCCGCCGCTGGACGAGGCGCAGGAGCCGCTGTGAACGACGACCTGCTGTTCGAAGAAGCCGCCGAGCTGCTGGAGCAGGCCGACGCTCTGCTGGTGTGCGCCGGCGCGGGCATGGGGGTGGACTCCGGCCTGCCCGACTTCCGAGGCAACGAGGGCTTCTGGCGTGCCTATCCGGCGCTGGGCCGCGCGGGCTTGGACTTCACCGAGATCGCCAACCCGCGTGCCTTTGCGCAGGAGCCCGAGCTGGCCTGGGGCTTCTACGGCCACCGGCTGCAGCTGTACCGCGACACGCTGCCGCACGCCGGTTTTGCGCTCCTGAAGGCCTGGGGCGAGCGCCTGCCGGGCGGCGCGGCGGTGTTCACCAGCAATGTCGATGGGCAGTTCCAGGCGGCTGGCTTCGACACCGTGCACGAGTGCCATGGCTCGATCCACTGGCTGCAGTGCCTGAACGGCTGCGGCCGCCCGCCCGAGCCGGCCGATGCGCTGCGGCCCGACATCGACGAAGCCACCTGCCGCTGGCGCGGCGTGCTGCCGCGCTGTGCCTGCGGCGCGCTGCTCCGGCCCAACATCCTGATGTTCGGTGACGGGGGCTGGGACGGCTCGCGCTACGAGGCGCAGGCGGTGCGCCTGCAGAGCTGGCTGCGCCGCTGCGAACGGCCGCTGGTGGTGGAGCTGGGCGCGGGCACCGCCATCCCCTCGGTGCGCCGGTTCGGTGAAGCAGTGGTGCTGGAAGGCGGCGGCCGGCTGCTGCGCATCAATCCGCGCGAGGCGGCGCTGCCACGCAGCTTGGGCCTCAGCCTGCCGATGGGCGCGTTGGCGGCGCTGCGAGGCATCGAGGCCGCGCTCCAGCGCGACGATCAGCGCGGCGGCTGAAGGCCCTCCAGGAAGCGCGCCGGTGGCCCGCTGGGCACGAACACCAGCAGGTCGAAGCCCGCCACCGCGCGCTGCACGCCGTGGCTCAGGTGCGCGAAGCGGCCGGGGCGCAGGCGCCAGGTGCGCAGGTCGAACACGGTGATGGCATCGGCGTGGAGGAAGGGCTCGATGAACGCCCAGTCGCCGCCGTAACGCGCGGCATTGCAAGGCGCCTCGCCTCCCTGGAAGGTGCCCGACTGTCCGCCGGGCACGCACAGCACCAGCATGGACAGCGTGGCACGGTCGTGCTGGCGCGCCAGCTCCACCAGGGCGTTGCCGAAGGACTGCACCCAGGTCGTGCTGGCACCCTGGAACAAGTGGTTCGCACCCAGCTTGGCCATGGCCTTGGGCGGCGCACCCTCCTGCTTCTCGGCGGCGCGGTAGTGACGCAGGAAGTCGCGGCGCATGCCCTGCTCGCGCCGTTCGTTGGCCGTCCAGGCCTCGCCCTCGCCGCCGGTGAACGGTTGGTAGATGGCGCGCGAGTCGATCAGCGCCCGCACCCGTTCGGCCAGTGGCGGCTGGGCCTTCAGGCGCGCGTGCAGGGCCTCCAGCTCGGCCACCGGCACCTTTGGCAGCCATTGCAGATTGCCGCGCGAGGCATCCACGAAAGCCTGGGCCTGGCGGCGGGCCTCGGGGTCGCGCGCCTCGCGGGCCACCGCGTCGAGCACCAGCGGCACGCCGCCCAGAAACACCTGATCCACACCCCACAGCCGCGGCCCGCGCGGCGCCGGCTGGCTGCCCACGATGGCCTGCAGCCAGCGCACTTCCGGGGCCAGGGTGTAGAAGGGGATGGTGCCTGCGCCGCCCTGCGTCTGCAGCCAGGGCTGCAGGGCGTCGCCACGGGCCAGGCGCTGCTCCAGCTGTGCCACGCTCCAGCGGTCGGCCTCCAGCACCGCGTGGCGGTAGCCCAGGGGCTGCAGCTCCTGCCAGAGCGCGGTGGCGAAGTCGGCAATGCCGCTGACGAAATGATCCTCGCCGAGCAGCACGAACTGCGTGGGCGCGAGCAGGCGGCGCAGCGCCGGCAGGCCCTCGCCGGCGAGCCGCCCGCCCTGCAGCTCCAAACGGCTGCGCGAATGCTCGACGAGCGCGGGCAGCAGCTCGGCACCTTTCATGCCGGTGGGCGCGGCCGGCGGTGCGGCGGGCTCAGGCAGGGCCTGGGCGAACGCGGTGCTCGTGACCAGGGCAAGTGCGCTCAGAGCGGTGTTCAGTGCGGTGATCCGTCGGGGCATGGCTTCTCCATGTAGGTAGGCAAGCCTAGCCGCCCTAGACTGCCGTCCCGTTGGTCACGATTTCCCTCCACCATGAGCCTCGAACGCGTCCTGTTTGCCTTTGTCATCGTGCTGGCGCTGACCCTCAACGTCGGCTTCGTGGTGGGCGACATCGACAACCCGGCGCATCACGATTCCGTCGAACTGTTCCTCGCCATCATCGTCAGTCTGGTGGCCACGGTCATGAAGTTCGGTGACCGCTCGCCGCTGGGCTCGACCATGCTGGCCACCAGCCTGGTGGCCGACGTGCAGTTGCTGGCTGCGGCCGGCGTGTGGGGCGTGGCGGTGGCCCAGCTGGCGCCAGGTGCCGAGTTGGGCGTGAAGCAAATGGCCACCGTGGTCTCCTTCGCCACCGGGGCCATGGTGGCGAACGTCATCTCGGTCGTGCTGCTGGTCATCGAGACCGCCAACCAGCGCCGCTGATGGCCAGCTCGCAGGGCGCGCTGGCCGGGCGCCACAGCGTCTTCATCCTGCTGCGGCGCATGCGCCGGCCACTGGCCGTTCTCATCCTGGCGTACGCGGTGGCCATCCTTGGCTTCGTGATGGTGCCTGGGGAGACCCCGGACGGGAAGCCCTGGCGCATGGACTTCCTGCACGCCACTTACTTCGTGAGCTTCCTGGGCAGCACCATCGGCCTGGGCGAGATCCCCTACCCCTTCACCCCGGCGCAGCGCCTGTGGGGCACGCTGAGTATCTACATGACGGTGATCGCCTGGCTGTACAGCTTCGGCGCGCTGTTCGCGGTGCTGCAGGACCCGACCATGCGCCGCCTGCTGCTGCAGGGTCGTTTCTACCGCCTGGTCAACGGCCTGCGCGAACCCTTCTACCTGCTCTGCGGCTACGACGACGCCGGCCGCCGCGTGGCCCGCGAGCTGACCGCCGACGACATGCAGGTGGTGGTGCTGGACCGCGACCCCGAGCGCGTGGAAGCCGCCGACGTGGACCCCCTGGCACTGCCGGTGCCAGCCCTGGAGGCCGACGCCAGTGACCCGCAGGTGCTGCTGGCCGCCGGATTGCGCCATCCGATGTGCAAGGGCGTGCTGGCGCTCACCGGCGACGATGCGGTGAACACCAAGATCGTGCTCAGCGCCAAGATGCTGGCGCCCGACCTGCAGGTGCTGAGCGCGGTCAGCCACCATGTCTGGCATCCGCGCATGGCGCAAGCCGGGGTCGATGCGCTGATCAACCCCTTCGACGTGTTCGCCGAACGCATGGCGATCGCGCTGGAAGCACCCAGCCTGCATGTCATCTACGAGGCGATCACGGCGCAGCGCCAGACGGTGATGGTGCCGGCGCAGCCGCTGCCCAAGGGGCGTTGGCTGATCTGCGGCTGGAGCCCGCTGGCCCGCGCGCTGCGCCACCGCCTGCGCGGCAAGGACCTCGAGTTGCACATCGTCGACCCGGAACCCGACGCGAGCTGTGAGCGGGTCACCCGCGGCCAACCCGTGGACGCGCAGGTGCTGCGCAAGGCCGGCATCGAGGACGCGCAGTTGGTGGTGGCGGCCACCGATGTGGACCTCGACAACCTGGCCATCGCCATGGCGGCTCACGAGCTGGCACCGGAAGTGCCCTTGATCCTGCGGCGCACCCAGTCGCGCAACGCGCTGCTGTTCCGCGAGGCCGGCGCGCGCCTCATCATGGCCACCGGCTACCTGATCGCCACCGAGGTGCTGCGCCACACGCGGGCGCCGCTGCTCGGCCAATTCCTGGCCACGGCGGCACAGCAGGACGAGACCTGGGCCGCGGCCCTGCTGGAGCGCCTGCGCCAGGAGGTGGGCGATCAAATTCTGGAGAGCTGGACGCAGAGCGTCTGGCGCGGCCAGACCTTGCGCGCCATGCGCGAGGAGGTTCAGGGCTTCGCCGGCAGGGTGCACATGGTGCCGCTGCTGCACATGCGCTTCGGCATGGCGCAGCTGTGCCCGGACGAAGACCTCCAACTGCTCCCCGGCGACCTGCTGCTGCTGGCCGGCTGCCACCGCAGCCGGCGTGTGTTCAAGGCGGCGTCCAGGGGCTGAACAGGGGCTGCGGCAGGCGCACCGGGGTGATGTCCAGGCGCACATTGATCACCGTGTACTGCTCGCCGCCGAACTCGTCGGTGCTCCACCCCACGCTGTCGGGCGCCTTGTAGAGGCGGAACAGAAAGCCCAGCTCGCGCAGCGGGTCGTCCTCGGGGGGCAGCAGGTCGAAGCTGAGGCCCTTGACCTCGCTCTGGTTGCTGTCGATCAGGTAGCGCATGGCGTTGGCCACCATCTGGTCGCCCAGCATGTCCAGCACGAAGCGCGGCTCGGTGTAGTAGGGCTTGAACTCGGGGCTGCCGGACTCGAGGCGCTGGCCGCGCAGCTTGACCGGCGAGGGCACCACGGCGCGGTTCTTCAGGTCGATCTTGTCGCCGTCCTCCACATACGCCACACGCGCCCCCTTCAAGTTGAAGGCCGCCACGCCCGGGTCACTCTGGGCGGCGCCCAGGTCGATGAAGAGCGCCCCTGCGGCACCGACGATCTCCACCTGATCGCCCTTGAACACGGCAGCGGTGTTCTCCTCGACTCCCAGGCCCAACTGGTAGCCCTTGGCTCGCATGGCCGGGATGAGCCGGCCGAAGCGCCCACGCTTGAGGAAGTGCTGGTCGACGAACACGTCCGGCCCAACGAAGCCCAGGCCACGGTCGAGTTGCTTGCCGTCCTGCAGCTGGCCCTTGAGCACCTTCACGATGGAGGGCGCGTCGCGGAACATCACCTTGCTCATGATGGCCGCCCCGGCCGAGGTGCCGGCGACCACGCCGCCACGGCGGTACACGTCCCAGATCGCGTCGAGCATGGGCGTGGACTGACCGCCGGGCTGCAGCACGTCGACGATGCGCTCCTGCAGCCCACCGGTGAAGAACACTCCTTTGGCGGCCTTCACCTTGGCGATGAGCGCAGGGTCGCGCACCACCTTGTCGAGGTCCACCCAGCCGAACTTGGGGGCCACCGGCAGCGCCTCGGCCACCGCGCCACGGCGCTGCAGCAGCTCCACGGCCTGCTTGGCGCTGGCCTCCGGATCTTCGCTGGCGGTGCCGAAGACCACGAAGCGCGCACCCCGTCCGCCCGCCAACTGGACGATGCGGCCCCAGACCTCGTCGTTGTCGGCGCGCAGAGCGCCGCCAATGGCCACCGCGGCGCCCTTGATGACCGGCTCCTCGGGCACCGGCGGCTGCGGCGGCCTGGCCGGCTGCCTCCGAGCGTTCGTCTTTGCTCCATGAAGGAGAAGGAGTAGAAGGCGAAGGAACTCGCTCCCTCAAGGGAGGCGTTGGTCGGATCCCCAGTGTCATTGGGACATCGGCCACCAATGCAATCATTCCAGAACACCACCATCACTACCGGGCCAATGGAGGCAACACCACCGACAACAACGGTGATGACAAATCGATTCTATTGCAACCTGTCACGACCTGTCAAGCGATTTGGGGAATGATTTTTGGCAAAGGATGGTTGAGTTATTTGCTCTTGGCAGCGCCGTTGGCCTTGTGGGCGGTCCATGCACAGTGGAGTGACACGTATGTGTTTTGGTTGAGTTTCCTCGTCATGATCCCCTTGGCAAGTATCCTGAGTGATTTTACCGAAGAAGCCGCATTACACACCAACGATACAATTGGTGGTTTGCTCAATGCCAGTTTTGGCAATGCCGTGGAAGTTGTGGTAGCGGTCCAAGCCTTGTTGGCCAACGAAATTCGGGTCGTTCAAGCCAGCATGTTAGGATCGATCTTGTCCAATTTGCTATTGGTACTGGGATGTTGTTTCTTTTTTGGTGGCATGTACCATTCGGAACAAAGTTTCAATGCCACCGGTGCGACGGCCAATATGGGTTTGCTTGCCTTGTCCAGTATT
>JAFLDE010000038.1 GCA_017302655.1 Burkholderiales bacterium | reverse complement strand
AGGCGAGGCTGCGCGGCTCGTGGCGCTGAAGCTGCACGGCCATGAACGCGGGGCTGCCAGGCCCGGCGGCGGTGCAGGCGCGCAGGCGCTGGGCGCGCAGGACAAAGCGGCCCCAGATCCCGTCCACCGTCAGCTCGGCGGCGTCGCGCCCGGCGCAGGCCTGCAGCAGCCGGGTGAGACCCGGCACGGCCTGCCCATCGTCGGCCTGGCGCAGGCTCACCAGGGCATGGCTGCTGGCGTGCACCACCGCCCCGCCGGCGTCGAGCAGCAGGGTCTCGGGTGCTTGCAGGCTGGGCTGCCAGCCATCCTTCCCGGCCCGATGCGCGGCGGATTCGCTCCCCAGCGCGCGCACCAGGTGCGGCAGCAGCGGCAGCAGGCGCGCTTCTTCGGCCGGCGTGAAGCAGGGCTCCCCCGGCGCGCGGTAGAGCACCAGAGACCCCAGCGGCCGGCCGCACGCCTCGCGCAGCAGCAGTTCGACACGCCAGCGCAGCCCCTGCGGCCGCCAGATCTCGTGGTACAGCGCCGAGTGGATGAAGCGCGCCGTGTCCAGCTCGCGCGCGCTGTGCAGCAGCGCTGGCCCACGCAGGGCCGAGCCGAAGGAGGGCATGGCCTCGGCCTCGCGGCGGTTGTGGAACTCGTCGAAGTAGAGCCGCTCGATACGCGTGTCGATGGGTCCCTCGATGCAGTAGCGCGTCAGGCGCCCGTCGCCGTCGCACCAGTCGAACAGATTGCGGTGGGAAGGCACCAGCCGGTGCAGCTCGGCGAGCAGCTCGGGCATCCATTGCGCGCTGGGCAGGGGCAGGGCGCACAGGTCGCGCAAGTGGGCCAGCTGGCGGGTCTGCTTTGCGGACATGTGCAGCAATCTATGGCGCCGCCGCGCCAGTCGCATCCACCAGGCTGATGAACCGCCGCGCCCCCCGCGCGGGGGGCAGTTGGGCGGGCGCGATGGCAGGCCGGCACCAGGCTGGCCAGACTGCACGCACCCCTTTGCCGGAGTACCTGTTCATGCGCAGCCATTCGTTCAGCCGTCCCACGCCGTGGGTGTCCGTTTCCTGGCGCTGCGGGGCAATATCCCTGGCCGCCCTCTTGCTTGGGCTGACGCTGGGGCAGGGTGCTGGGGCGGCACCGAGTTGCAGCGGCAACTGCAGCATCGGCAGCACCCTGCGCGTGGGCAGCGACGGCGGCGGCGATGGCAGCCTGCTGCTTGGGCCCGGCGACAGGCTGGCGGTGCCCGGCCAGGGCCTGGTAGGCGCCTTCGGCCCCTCGCGCGGCGAACTGCGTGTGATCGGCGCTGCCGCCGAGCTGGCGCTGGGCGGGGTCAGCGGCTCGACCTTCGGGGTGGGGCAGGGTGGCGGCACCGGGCACCTGGAAGTGCTGGATGGCGCCTTGCTCACGGTGGATGCCTTCAACAACGCACCCAACTTCGGCGATGCGCGCTTCTACCTCGGCCGAGGTGGCAATGGCACGGCGCTGCTGGCAAGGGGCGGGCACCTGCTCGTGCAGGATCGAGGCGGCTTCGGTGCCGACGACGACATCATGATCGGCCGCTCCGACGGCGCCTTTGCCGGCGACGGCACGCTGGCGGTGCGCGAGGGCGGTCAGCTCACGCTGCGTGGCAACAGCGCCTACCTGAACGTCGGCAACGCCAATCTGAGCTTCGCCGGCCCGGAGCCAGGCCGGGGCGAGCTTTGGGTGCAGGCCGGCGGGCGTGTGCGGGTGGACGGCACCACGAGCGAGGGTGGCTTCCACATCGGCCGAGGCGATCGCTCCAGCGGCCTGGTGGTGGTGGAAGGGGCTGGCAGCCGCATCGACATCACCGGACAGTTCGCCTCGCTCTGGGTGGCGAACGCCTTCTCGGCCACCTCACACCTGGGCAGCGGCAGCGGCCGCCTGCTGGTGCGCGATGGCGGCGTGCTGAGCTTCCAGCCCAGCCATGCGGGCGCCGCCAACCACACGCAGATGGTCATCGGCCTTGGCCTGGGTCAGGGGCTGGTGGAGGTGCAGGCCGGTGGCCGCATCGAGATGCCGGGCGCGCTGCGCATCTCCAACCGCCTGGGCACGGACAACTTGCAGAGTGGTCGGCTCGTCATCGAGGAGGGCGGCGTGGTGCAGGCAACCCGCACGGTGGTGGGCGACGGGCTGCGCGACTTGGAGAACGGCGTGCTGAGCGGCGACGGGCTGCTGATCGGCGCGCTGCAAGTGCAGCGCGGTGGCGTGGTGCGCCCCGGCCTGTCCCCCGGCGTGCTCACCGTGCAGGGCAACGCCAGCTTCGCCGAAGGAGCCGGCCTGGTGCTCGAAGTGCACGGGCTGGGCGCGGGCCAGTCCGACCTGCTGAACGTGCAGGGCAACCTGAACTTTGGCGCCGGCGCGTGGATCGAACTTGCGTTCGGCCAGGGCTACCTGCCCCGCGCCGGAGACCGGCTGACGATCCTGCAGGCCCACGCCGTGGACGGCCTGAACCCCGCGCAGTGGCGCGTCAGCGGCGTGGCCGAGGGCTTCGAGTTCGCGCTCAGTCTGCAAGGCGGCAGCCTGCAATGGCAGGCCCTGAACGACGCCCACCCGGTGCCGGAGCCGCAGACCTGGATGCTGCTGCTGCTGGGCCTGGCGGCCTTCTCCCACCGCTTGAGGAAGCGCGCAGCGCGCTGATTGCCGACCATCCCGACCCTTCTACCGGAGTGCTGCCATGAACCGCTTTCCCCCGCGCCGTCGCCTGCTCGCCCTGGCTGTGGCGAGTGCCCTGCTGGGCCTGCAGTCGCCGCTGCAGGCCGGCGTCATCCTCGACGGCTCCTACGGCTCCGACCCGAACTTGCCCGGCCCCATCAACCAGCCGACGCTGCTGCTGCCGGGCACGCGCATCTGGTTGCACGGCGGGGCGAGCTTTGCAGCAATCTCTGGGGGGGTGGCGCAGTTGTCGCAGTTGTCGGTCGGCAACGGCCTGGGACTGTCCACCGCCACGCTGGACGGGGTGGGGAGCAGGCTGTCGCTGCACAGCGACGGCAACGGCAACCGCTTCGAGGTGGGCAACAGCGGCGCGGGCTTCGCGGCGGTGGTCAACGGCGGCCTGCTCGACGGCCGTGCCGACGCCCATCTGTGCCAGCTTGGCGGGCGCTGGTGCAACAACTTCATCGGCAACGCGGCAGGCTCGGAGGGGCACCTAGTGGTGCATGGCAGCGGCAGCGAGGCGCGCTTCCTGCACGGCTTCGTGGTGGCCAACATCAATGTGAGCGGCAGCTTCGGGGTGGCCGGCGCTACCACCACGGGTCGTGTTGAGGTGCAGGCCGGTGGCACGCTGAGAAGCGACGAACTCTTGGCCGGCGTGTCATGGCTCGGTCCGAACGGCAATGGCAACGAGCGCAGCCGCGCCTTCATCACCGTCGAGGGCTCCGGCTCGCTGTGGGAGGTGAATGGCATCGCCATGAACGGTGGCCACGCCCAAGTGGTGATGGCCGAAGGCGTGCGCTCGACGACGGCGGCCGTCATAAGCAATGGCGCGCTGATGCGCCTGGCGCCGAGCGGCACGGATACGAACTTCCTGGTGGCGCAGAACGGCGGCACGGCGAACCTCTTGCTGGATGCTGGCCGGTTGGAACTTCTGGGCGGTGCCGGCCAGCAGTTTGTAGGCGTTGGGCGCGGCGCTGACTCGCAGGGCGACATGGCGCTGCACAACGGCGGCGCGGTGCAGGTGAACGGGCAGCGCGCCGACGTTCAGGTGGGCCAGGATGGCGGGCGCGGCACCCTTCTGCTGGACGCCAGCACCCTGCGCCTGGACGCCACGCAAAGCTCGGGGTTCGGCCTGGGCATCGAGGGCGGCCAGGGCCTGCTCCGCTTGATGAACGGTTCGCAATGGCTGCAAGCCGGCAGCGACTCCGCCTACGCCGTGGTCGGCCGCGCCAGCGGTGGGCAGGGCCGTCTGGAGATCCTCAGCGGTTCGGTCTTCGACGCGCAGCGCCTGCACATCGGCGCCGGCAATGGCGGCGTGGGCGATGTCTTGCTCGACGGCGCGGGCAGCCGCCTCGTGCTGCGCCAGCGCGATGGCGACCGCCTGCAGGTCGGCGAATGGGGCACGGGCTCGTTGATGGTCAGCGGCGGCGCGCTGCTTGACGCCACGCAGGATCAGGCCGCCTGTGCAGGCCGCTGGTGCGGCGCGCTCATTGGCCACGCAGCGGGCTCGACTGCCCGCTTCACCATTACCGGCGCGGGCAGCGAGGCGCGCTTCCTCGACACCCTGAACATCGCCACCACCCAGGTGGCCACGCAGGGCGTGGAGGGCTGGAGCCACGGCACGCCCGGCGGCACCACGAATGCGCGCATCGAGGTGCTCGACGGTGGTGGCTTGAGCGCCAGCAGCGTGCACAGCGGCATCACCGACAGCCTCTCGGCCAATGGCCAGGAACGCAGCTTCATGAGCGGCCTGGTGCAGGGCGCCGGTTCGCGCTGGCTGCTCCACGGCGAAATCGGCGACGGACGGGGTGCGTCGCTGGGCCTGGCCCATGGCGCGCGCAGCTTTGCCGACCTGCAGGTGCTGGATGGTGGCGTGCTGCGCCTGCAGGCGCCGGCCGGGCTGAATGCCACGGTCGACCTGGGCTGGCGCGGCGGCGAGGCCAAGCTGCGCGTCAGCGGCTCTCAAGTGCAGTTGGTGGGCGAGCACACACGGTTCGTGATGGGTGGCGATGGCGGCAAGGGCGAGGCCGTGTTCGAGCAGGGCGCCCTGCTCGACCTGCAGGGCAGCAGCCACAGTTACCTGAACCTTGGCGAACAGGGCGGCACGGCGCGCCTGCAGGTGCTCAGCGGCGCCACGCTGCAGGGCATGCGCGACCTGAACGTAGGCACTCACGACGGCCGTTCTCGTGGCGAGCTGCTCGTGGCGGGCGCTGGCAGCCGCGTGCAGACGCAGCAGAACGCGGGAAGCTCAAGCGGCATGGTGCTGGTCAATCATGGGCTGATGGACCTGCGCGAGGGCGCCTCGGTGCAGGCCTTCGCGCTGTCCGTGGGGGCGGCCAAGCCCGGCGCCGGCACCGGCGAGCTGCTGCTGGCGGGCGCCGACACCCGGCTGAGCCTGCAGGGCGTTGACTGGCACCGCGTGGGCTTGGAGCGCGGCAGCGTGGTGGTGAGCGGGGGCGCCTGGCTGGACGCCGCCGACAACGCCGCCGCCTGCGCGGGCCGCTGGTGCGGCACCTTCCTGGCCAACAACGCTGGCAGCGATGCCACGCTGCGCGTGACCGGTAGCGGCTCGCGCGCCAGTTTCCTCTCCAACTTCATTGCCGGTGGCAGCTTTGTCAGCACGCAGGCGGTGGAGGGCTATGTGATTGGTCAGGCCGGCGCGCTGAGCCGTGTGGCCATCGAGGTGAATGGCGGAGGTCTGCTCGAAACCGAGACCGTGAGCCTGGGCTACGGCCCGCAGGGCAGCGGCAAGAGCGGCAGCGAGCGTGCGCAGGTGGACGTGTTGCTGGACGGCGCGGGCTCGCAATGGATCGTGCGCGGCCAGGGCACGGGTGGCGCCGTCTTCAACACCGGCCTGGCGGGCGGGCTGGGCAGCCAGGTGAACATCGCCGTGCGCAATGGCGCGCTGCTGGAGATGCAGGGCTCGACCACCGCTGGCTCCACCATGACCCTGGCGCGTGAAGGTGGTCAGACCCTGATGGATGTGCGCGGCGTGGGGTCCACCTTGCGCTTCACCGGCGAAGCCGGCCTCTCCAGTTTTCGAGTCGGTCGCCTGAATGGCAATGCCAGCCTGAGCTTCAGCGAGGGCGCGCGGCTGGAAGGCCTGGACCTCTTGTTCCTGGGCGGCAGCGGCGGCAGCGGCAGCCTGACGGCCAGCGGTGCCGCGACGCGCCTGAACCTCGAAGGCACGATCGCGCAGCTCAGCGTGGGCTCCTCGGGGCACGGCCGTGCCGTACTCAGCGATGGCGCGCAGATGCGTCTGACGGGCAGCGATGCCAGCTACCTGACCATGGTGGCCAACGCCAACTCCAGCGGCCAGTTGCACCTCAGCGGCAGCGGCACGCGGCTGGATTTGCACAGCGGCAGCGCGGGCGCGGGCACGAACCCCGTGGCGCATGTCGGCCAGTTCGGTCTGGGCCAGGTGCGGGTTGCGGGGGGTGCCGTGCTGGGCCTTCAGGGGGGGCGCACCGCCACGCCAGACGCGCAGGCCTACACCACGCTGGCGGTCGGCAAGGACGCCGGCATGGGCTCGCTGTGGATCGAGGGCGCGGGCAGCCGCGTGGATGTGCTGGGAGGCGATGCGCGCGTCATGGTGGGCGAGGGCGGCGGCAGCGGTCAGCTTCAACTGCGCGCCGGTGGCGTGCTGGCCAGCACCTACCTGGGCGTCGGCCTGGGTGGCCAGGGTCAGCTCACCATGAACGCTGCTGAGCTGCATCTTCAGGGGCACTGGGACAGCCAGGATCTCGGCGCGCGGTTGGCCATCGGGGCCGGCAGTGGCAGCGGCAACGTGAGCCTGCAGGCCGGCAGCCGGGTGTGGCTGGACAACGGCGGCAGCGGCGACGGCGCGGCGCTGGTGCTGGGCGGCATCAGCAGTTCGGCGGGCGGACACGCGCTGCTCAACGTCAGCGGGGGCTCGCGCATTGACATCGTGTCGCAAGCCGGCGCGGCCAAGGCCCTCATCGGGCAGAGCGGCAGCGCGCTGGCCGATTTCAGCGGCGCCAGCCACCTGGACGTGGGCGATGGCCGGCTGTGGATTGCCAAGGAGACCGGCAGCACGGGCACCCTGAGGCTGCGCGAAGGCTCGACCGCCGTGGCCGGCTGGGTGGGTGTGGGTGTGAACGCACCGGGCACCGACACGGGGCAGGGCTGGCTGAACGTGACCAGCGGGGCGCAGCTCACGGCAGGCACGCTGGAGATTGGCAGCCACGGCCTGCTCAGTGGCAGCGGCACCATCAACGCCAATGTGATCAACCGCGGCGTGTTCAACCCGGGCGACTCACCCGGCACCCTGACGATCAACGGCAGCTTCAGCGTCGCCACCGGGGGGCGTCTTCTGCTCGAAGTGCAGAGCGATGGCCAGGGGGGCTTCCTGACCGACCGGCTGCTGCTCAACGGCGGTGCGGTGGACTTGGGCGGACTGGCCATCGAGTTCCGATTCCTGGCCGGCACCGACCCGACGGCCTTCCAGGCCAGCGGCGGCTTCGACATCGACCAGTTCGTGCAGGCCGACGGCGCAGCCCTGCCAGACGACGCGTTCGGCACGGTCTCCTTTGCGGCCAGCAGCAGCGACTACACGTTCACCAGCTTCAGCTACACGGCGGGCGGGGGGGCGGTGTTCGAGGCGGTGCCCGTGCCCGAGCCGGGCACCTGGCTGATGATGACGCTCGGCTTGGCCGGCCTCCTGATGGGCCGGCGGCGCGTCAAAGAATGAAGCGGCTCAGGTCCTCGTTCTTCGCCAGCTCACCCAGGCGCTCGGCCACCATCGCGGCATCGACCTGCAGGGCCTGACCGCTGCGGTTCGGGGCGTCGAAGCTGGCTTCGTCCAGCAGGCGCTCCAGCACCGTGGCCAGGCGGCGCGCGCCGATGTTCTCGGTGCGTTCGTTCACCTCGTGCGCGATGCGCGCGATGGCCTCGATGGCTTCCTCGCTGAACTGCAGCTGCAGGCCCTCGGTGGCCAGCAAGGCCTGGTACTGCTTGATCAGGCTGGCGTGCGTGCTGGTCAGGATGGCCTTGAAGTCCTCGACGGACAGCGAGGAAAGCTCGACACGGATCGGGAAGCGGCCCTGCAGCTCAGGGATGAGATCGCTGGGCTTGGCGAGGTGAAAGGCGCCGCTGGCAATGAAGAGGATGTGGTCGGTCTTCACCGGCCCGTACTTGGTGCTCACGGTCGTGCCTTCCACCAGCGGCAGCAGGTCGCGCTGTACGCCCTGGCGGCTGACGTCGGCACCGCCGGTCTCCTGCCGTGAGGCGACCTTGTCGATCTCGTCGATGAAGACGATACCGTTCTGCTCGGTCTTGGTGAGCGCGGCCTGCTTGATCTCGTCTTCGTTGACCAGCTTGCCGGCCTCTTCGTCGGTGAGCGCCTGCAGGGCCTCGCGAATCTTGAGCTTGCGCGTCTTGCGCTTGGCCTGACCCATCTGGCCAAAGAGACCCTTGAGCTGCTCGGCCATCTCCTCCATGCCCTGCGGGCCCAGCACCTCCAGGGTGGGCAGGCGCTCGGGCAGATCGAGCTCGATCTCCTTGTCGTCAAGCTGGCCTTCGCGCAGGCGCTTGCGCATGATCTGGCGGGCGGCCCCATCGGTCTTGGCTTCCTCGCCGAAACCCATGCTGCGCGGCGGCGGTACCAGGATGTCGAGCACGCGCTCCTCAGCGGCGTCCTCGGCCAGCTGGCGCTTGAGCTTCACCTGTGCCTCGCGCTCGCGCTTGACGGCGATGTCGATGAGGTCGCGGATGATGGTGTCCACGTCCTTGCCCACGTAGCCGACTTCGGTGAACTTGGTGGCCTCGACCTTGATGAAGGGGGCGTCGGCCAGGCGCGCGAGACGGCGGGCGATCTCCGTCTTGCCCACGCCAGTGGGGCCGATCATCAGGATGTTTTTCGGCGTGATCTCACCGGCCAGGGGCCCTTGCACCTGCTGGCGCCGCCAGCGATTGCGCAAGGCAATGGCCACCGCACGCTTGGCCTCTTGCTGGCCCACGACATGGCGGTCGAGTTCGGAGACGATCTCCTGCGGGGTCATGGCACTCACGACAGAACTTCCAGGGTGTGACTTTGGTTGGTGTAGATGCAGAGATCGCCAGCAATCGTCAGCGCCTGCTTGACGATGGCTTCGGCGCCGAGCTCCGAGTGGCGAAGCAGCGCCAGCGCCGCCGCCTGCGCGTAGGCGCCGCCGCTGCCGATGGCCACCACGCCTTCCTCGGGCTCCAGCACGTCCCCATTGCCGGTGATGATGAGGCTGTGCTCGCGGTCGGCCACGGCCAGCATGGCCTCCAGGCGGCGCAGCACGCGGTCGGTGCGCCAGTCCTTGGTCAGTTCCACCGCCGCGCGCAGCAAATGGCCCTGGTGCTTCTCCAGCTTGCTCTCGAAGCGCTCGAAGAGCGTGAAGGCGTCGGCCGTGGCACCGGCGAAGCCAGCCAGCACCTGGTCGCGGTACAACTTGCGCACCTTGCGCGCCGTGCCCTTGACGACGATGTGGCCCAGCGTCACCTGGCCGTCGCCCCCTAGCGCAACGACGCCGTTGCGCCGCACCGAAAGGATCGTCGTTCCATGGAAGACGAGAGATTCACTCAATTCCAACTCCTTCAATTAGCGTGCCGCCGCCCGCAGGGCCGCCCCAAGGGCGGCGCGCCCCCTTGGGGGGTGGCGCAGGCGGCGGGCCGTTCAGGCCTCGCCGCCGAAGACTGGGGGCGGTTACACCGCGCGGACTTTGATGCGCGCGTGCTCGTTGATGCCCATGGCCCCGAAGAACAGCGCCACCAAGCGATGGGCGTCGACGAATTGCACTGAGCGGTTCTCGCTGCGTTGCAGCAGCACCCAGTTGAGCAGGTCGCCGGCGGCGATGAAATCCAGGCGCAGCAATTTGGGGCAAGCAATCTCGACCTGCACCGCGGTGCCGATCTGGCCGTTCATCTTTCCGAGCAATTCGGTCATGTCACCCACGAGCTGACCGGACAGCTCCAGGTGCGCCATGCTGCCTGCGCCGGCTTCGTCGACCAGGGTCGACTCCAGGAACCCGCCCAGACCCTCGGAGCCTGGGATGTTGGTGCTCGGGCCCAGGGTGCTGGCCGCACCGGAGGCGAAGCGCACCTTGCAGCGCGCCGGTTCCCAACTGGGCGGCGACACCTCGTAGGTGACGCAGTAGTCGATGGCCGCTTCGTCGAATTGGTCGGGACGGTTGCCCGCTCGCAGCAACTCCAGGCGCAGCATCCACCAGCCCGGATCCACATCGCGCTCGCCCACCGGCGTCTGCTCGGCCAGCATGTCCAGCAATTGCTGGCCATGGAGCCAGCGCATCTCCAGTTGTTGCTTGCTCCAAGCGCGCAGCAGGTCCGTGAAGGGGCCGATGGCGTCGGGCTCGACGGCCTTGCAGGCATGCCAGTCGAGCAACCAGGGCAGGGGAGCGAGCTCGCAGCGCTTCTTCATCAGTGCCACGGCTTCGGGGTCCAGACGCTCCGGCGCCGCCCAAGTGACGCCACCCGGCCGAGGGGCGGGCGCGGCGGGCTTCTTGGTGTCCAGCTTGCGGCCCTCGGCGACCAGCTTCGGGATGGAGAACCACTGCGGTGCCGACAGGCCGAACAAATGCACGTAGTCCAGCGCCAGGGCTTCGAAAGGGGCTTGCTGGCCGGTGGCGCGGAAGAAGTCAAAGCGCACGAGCCAGGTGTCGGCATGGAGATTGCGCGGTCCGCCGGCTTCGGTCAGTTCGCGCAGCGCCCGTTCGCAGGTCTCGTTGTCGCCGTTGGCAAAGGCGATGACCGCCTCGTCAAGCTCGGGGTCGTGGCCAAGCTCCTGCACCTCGGCCGGCGGTTGGGCGCTGGCATCGAGCACGAGATCGAAGGTGGGCGGCGGCGGCGCTGGCGGCGTGGCCGGCCGGACTTCGTGCGCCGCATCGAAGGAAAGACCCATGTCCAGCGCTGGCAGGGTGGGCAGTGCGCTCGGCGGGGCATCGGAAGGAGGCGAAAGGCCCATCCCCATCACGGCCGCGGCCGGCGCGTGGGGGATGGCGTCGGTGGTGATGGTGGAGGCGGGCGGCGACGCCATGGGCACCGGCTGGGTGGGCGCGAAGGCCGCGGCTCGGGTGGTGGCGTCGAAGTCCGCTCCAGGGCTGCGCGGCACCATGCTGGGCCGGAAGCCTTCTTTCACCATCTGCTGCTCGATCTGGTCGATCTTGTCCTTCACCGCCATGGGCTCGTCGCGCGAGCCTTCAGCGGCAGCGCGCTCGGCGTCGGAGATGTGAGAGCTGTTCTGCGCGCCGGCGGCAGCCAGTTGCTCCGGTGTCAGGCCTTCGCGACGCAGACGGCGCAGCATGTCGAGTTCGCGCTTGCGCACGAAGTCGTTGCGCCGCTTGCGCTCGATCATGGCCTTCAGCTCGGCCTTGGCCAGCTCGTTCTCAGGGTCGTCCTGGCGCGAGCTGATGTCCTTCCAGTCGGTCGTGGGGTTGGCGACAAAGCGCGCAACCTTGCGCAGGAAGCTTTCCGATTGCTTGGGATCGTCGGCCATGCGCGCTTCGGGCTTTCAGTGGCTCAATCGCCGAACATTTTTTGTTTCATCTCGCGGCGCTGCTGCGCCTCGAGCGACAGGGTGGCCGTCGGGCGTGCGATCAGACGGCCCAGGCCGATGGGCTCGCCGGTCTCGTCGCAGTAGCCGTACTCGCCGCTGTCGAGGCGGGCGATGCTTTGCATGATCTTCTTCAGCAGCTTGCGCTCGCGGTCGCGGGTGCGAAGTTCCAGCGCGTGCTCCTCTTCAATCGTGGCGCGGTCCGCCGGGTCGGGGACGATGGTGGTGTCCTCGCGCAGGTGTTCGGTGGTCTCGTCGGCGTTGGACAGGATGCTGTCGCGCAGTTCATGCAGCTTGGCACGGAAGAAGGCGATCTGCTGATCCCCCATGTACTCGCTATCGGGCATGCCCAGCACTTCCTCATCGGTGAGAAGCGGGCCGGGCTTGTGCTTCCAGGCGTCGTTGGTGCCCGCCTTGGACTTCGCGGCGGGGCGCTTGGTCTCGGTGGCGGCGGCGGTCTTGCTCACTTGGTTCTCCTTGCGGCCACCGGACGGAACCGGTGGTCGACGCACGCTTGTTTGTGGTGGGGGCGACCCCAACGGGGCGCGGATTGTAGTCAGCACCCCATCCCTAACTTACCCTCAGACGAGGCAGCCTTCCAGCCCCTGCATCAGAACCTCCCGGGGCAGGTCAATGCCGATGAAGACCATCTTGCTCTCCCGCTTCTCGCCTTTGCCCCAGGCCGGGCCCAGATCCGAGCCCATCAACTGGTGCACTCCCTGGAAGATCACCTTGCGCTCGGTGCCCTTCATGTTCAACACCCCCTTGTAGCGCAGCATCTTGGGGCCGTAAACCTGCACGATAGCGCCGAGGAAGTCCTCCAGCTTGGCCGGGTTGAAGGCGCGTTCGGCGCGAAAGACGAAGGATTTCACATCGTCATCGTGGTGGTGGTGGTGCGGGTGGTCGCAGGGCTCACCATGGGCATGGTCATGGTGGTGGTGCTCGCAATGCTCACCGTGCGCGTGATCGTGATGCCCATGCTCGTCGGCCTTCAGGAAGTCGGGGTCGATCTCCAGCTTGGCGTTGAGGTTGAAGCCCCGCAGGTCGAGCACCTTGGCCAGTGGCACCTCGCCGAAGTGCACGGAGGTGTGCGGCGCACGCGGATTCATGTGCTTCAAACGGTGTTGCAAGGCGGCCAGCGCTGCCGGCTCCACCAACTCACTCTTGCTGATGAAGATCTCGTCGGCGAAGCCAACCTGCCGGCGCGCCTCCTGGCGACTGTCGAGTTGCTGCTCGGCGTGCTTGGCGTCGACCAGGGTCAGGATGGCGTCCAGCACATAGCTCTCGGCAATCTCGTCGTCGATGAAAAAGGTCTGTGCCACAGGTCCGGGGTCTGCGACACCAGTGGTCTCGATGATCACCCGGTCGAACTGCAACTCGCCCTTTCGCCGCTTCGCCGCCAACTCGGCCAGCGTGACGCGCAGGTCTTCGCGGATGGTGCAGCAGATGCAGCCGTTGCTCATCTGGATGATCTGCTCCTGGGTGTCGGCCACGAGGATCTCGTTGTCGATGTTCTCCTCGCCGAACTCGTTCTCGATCACCGCGATGCGCTGGCCGTGCGTCTCGGAGAGCACGCGCTTGAGCAGGGTGGTCTTGCCGGCACCCAGGAAGCCGGTGAGGATGGTGGCGGGGATCAGGCCGGAGTCGGCAGCAGACATGGGAGTTTCCAGAAACGGCAAAGGACGGCATTTTGGGCTGTCGCCGGCTTTCACAAGGCTGGGCTATCCTGCCGGCCCCACGTTTGAGCGAGGCATTGCGTCCGCATGTCTGACCCGGCGCCTAGTCGACCCGGCGCTTCCAGGCCCCACCGCGGCCTGCTGGAGCGCCTGCTGGAGTTTTTGCACCCCGGCCCCGATTCCAAGACCGAGCTGATCGAAACCCTGGCGGATGCCGAGGAACGCGACCTCATCGAGCCCGAGTCGCGACAGATGCTCGAAGGCGTGTTGCGCATGGCCGAGATGAGCGCGGGCGATGTCATGGTGGCGGCGCCGCGGGTGGATTCGCTGGATATCGACGCTCCCTATGAGGAATTGCTCGCCACCGTCATCGACACCGCGCACTCGCGCTTTCCGGTGTTCGAGGGTGAGCGCGACAACATCATCGGCATCCTGCATGCCAAGGATCTCCTCAAGCTGCAGCGCGCGCCCGAGCTGAACCTGCGTACGTTGTTGCGGCCTGCCGTCTTCGTGCCCGAGAGCAAGGGCCTGAACGAACTCCTGCGTGACTTCCGCACCAACCGCAACCACCTGGCCCTGGTGGTGGACGAGTTCGGCACCACGGCCGGCCTCATCACCATCGAGGATGTGCTGGAAGAGATCGTCGGCGAAATCGAGGACGAGTTCGACGAGCGCGATGCGGCGGGCAGCGGCCTCTACACGCTGGCCGATGGCAGCCAGCGCGTGGCTGGCGACGCCGATATCTCGGTCGTCAACCAGGCCTTCGGTCTGCACATCTCTGAAGAGGACTTCGACACCATCGGCGGCTACGTCGCCCATGAGTTCGGCCGTGTGCCCCGGCGGGGCGAGGTGGTCACCCTGCATGGGCTGAACTTCCTCGTCATGCTGACCCGGGGCGGCGCGGTGCGCTGGTTCAAGGTCAGCCGCGCCGCCGGGCTGGACGACGACGGCACGTGATCGCTGGCTGCCTGGCGCTGATCTGCGGCCTGCTGCAGGCATCGAGCTTCGCCCCCACCGAGGCCTGGTGGCTTCAGATCTTGTCGCTCGCAGGACTGCTGGCACTGGCCTGGCCGGCGGCGCCTGTGAGGGCGGGCTGGCTGGGCGGTTGCTTCGGGCTAGGGTGGTTCGCCGGCGGCCTGTGGTGGCTCTTCATCAGCCTGCATGAATTTGGTGGCCTGGCCGCGCCGCTGGCGGTGCTGGCGGTGCTGCTGCTGGCCACCTTCCTGGCGCTGTATCCCGCGGCGGCGCTGGCCGGCTGGGCGGCGCTGCGCAGTGCCCCGGCGCCGGCGCGCGTGGCTTTGCTCGGCTGCACCTGGCTGGCGGCCGAACTGGCGCGGGCGCAACTCTTCACCGGTTTTCCCTGGATTGCCGGTGGCTACGCGCACAGCGTGGGCCCACTGGCGGCCTGGGCGCCCTGGCTGGGCGTCTACGGCATGGGCTGGCTGGCGGCGCTCTTGGCGGCAGCGTTGGCGGCGGCCTGGCGCGCAGGCTGCCTACCGCCCTTGGCCGGCCTGGGGGCACTGGTCCTGGCGGGCTACTTGTTGCCGCAGCAATTCACGCAGAGCGCGGGCAGTCTGCCCGTGACCCTGGTGCAGCCGGCAGTGCCGCAGTCGCAGAAGTTCGACCCGGCGCACATCGATCGCCATCTGGACGCGCTGCTCGGCCAGATCGAAGCCGCGCGCACGCCGCTGGTGATCGCGCCGGAGTCCGTCATCACACTGCCCATGGCGCATCTGCGCCCCGAGCAGCAGGAACGCCTGCTGCGCGCGAGCAGCGATCGCACGGTGTGGTTCGGCACCTTCCTGGGTAGCGATGAAGGTGGCTGGGTGAACTCCATGTTGGCGTTGCACCAGGGTCGCTCCGTGCATGAGTACGGCAAGCGCCACCTGCTGCCTTTCGGCGAGTTCATCCCGCCGGGCTTCGACGCCTTCATGCGCCTGCTGAACATCCCGATCGGCTCCCAGTCGCCGGGTCAGCATCAGCGCCCGCTGTTGCTGGATGGCCTGCGCTTGCGCGCCCTGATCTGCTACGAAGATCTGTTCGGCGAGGATTTCGTTGCTTCCGCCGTCGCCGGCGAAGACGCGGCAGACGTGTTCGTGAACACCAGCAACCTGGGTTGGTTCGGCACGCGCATGGTGCTGGACCAGCACCTGCAATTCAGTCAAGTGCGTGCGCTCGAGTTCCAGCGCCCCTTCGTGCGCGCCACCAACACCGGGGCCACGGCGCATGTGGACCACCGCGGCCAGGTGCTTGCACGGCTGCCTGCGGGCGAACGTGACCAACTGGTTGTTGAGGTGGAAGGGCGGAAAGGCACCACGCCCTACGCGCGTTGGCTGCACGCCGCAGGCCTGCGGCCGCTGTGGGCTTTGGCCCTGCTGCCGCTGCTGCTAGGGTGGGCTTGGAGTCGCAAAGCCGCTCGGCAGCACGCTTGAGTCCCAGCGCAATTGCGCCCGGTGGCGGCGGCCGCTGGGCTGACAAACATAGTCGATGTCGACCGCCAGCCGGCGGAAGCTGCCGTCGTCGTTTTGCTCTACCTGCAGGATGTCGAAGTGACCGGCCCGCGTGCTGCACTGACTGTCGACGTCCGCATGGGCATAGGCGTGCGTCTCGACGCTGTTGGCCGTGTCGAAGAGGTGGCGCTGCCCTGTCAGCCAGGGGACGCCGAGCGGCAGGCGTTGGCCAAAGACAAGATGACCGAAGGACCACTGCGCCGCATTGATGGCCGGCAGGAAAGTCAACTGGCTGCTGAAGTTGCTGTCGGGCTGCAAGCCCTCGACCCACCACTCGATCGGGGCACCAGCGGACTCGCGCAGGCCCCAGCGCGCCGACGCCGGATCGCCCACCACGACCAGCGTGACCCGGCGGCGATCGAAGAATCCAGCAGCGTCAGTCACCTGCAGCTCCAGCTCCGCGGCGCCGTTGCCACTGCCAATGGCGGCCTGCACCCGAATCTGCGCGGTATCGGTGGCGCTCAACGCCAGCAATGGCCCCGACAACTGCCGCCAGCGGTAACTGGCCACCGCTCCGCCCGCAGCGGTGCGTGAGCCGCTGCCGTCAAGCTGCAAGCTGTCGCCCGCGCCAGCGAGGACCCGGCGGGCGGGCGCGACCAGCGAGGCGCTGATCACGGCGTCGACATGACCGCTGACGAAAGCGTTCAGCGGCGCTGGCATCGAAAGCTGGTAGGTGGCACCCGGGGCCAGTTGCGTTTCTGGCTCGACGCTGATCAAACCACCCTCCACGCTCACTTTGGCAGGGATGCCTGAGACACCCCAGGCCGTGTCATAGGAACCGAACGAGGCCGCCAGCCCGTCCGCGCCCTCAAGCGGTCGTGCGAACCACCATTCCAGGCGCTGCTTGGGCGACCAGCGGCCCGTGCTGGCCGGTTGTGCCAGCAAGCGTTGCGCCTGTCGCGCACCGTCCTCGAGCGGATAGCCCAGGGCCTGCGCGGGCGGCGGCAGCCAGGCCCCGGACGAATACAGGACCCGCTGGGTGGCGTCCTGGAAGCTCGGTGTGGCGGTCAACACCGAGCCATCCAGGCTCAAACGCAAGCTCAGGCTCGGCAACTTGGCGCCCAAGGCGATTCGAAGGCGCTGCGTGCCTGCACCGGCCAGTTCAGACTCGCCGGCATCGGGCTCGGCATCCAGCCAGGAGGCCCAGGCTTGCACGGTGCGCAGTTGCACCTGGCCCTTCAGCACCTCGCTTTGCAGGGTGAACTGTTGCACCTGAATCGTGTTGCGTCCGCTGTCGCGTCGTGAAGCCCAGCTCGCCTCCAACTGCGTCACGCGGTCAAGCGTCAGGGTTTGGGTGCTCGCTGCGGGTGTGACACGCAGGCGCCAATCACTGCCACTTGCCAAGCCGACGTGCAGCTCGCGCAACACATGCGTGCCGGTCTGGCTGAACTGCAGTTGGCCTTCCAGGTAGGAGTTGCCCTGCGTATCGCCGGTGAAGAAGTCGTTGCCAAACTCCAGCCGACCCGCCCAGCGCGAGCCGCCCGTGTCGCGTGAGGTGATTTCAACGGCCCAGCGGCCGAGAAAGCGCTCCTCCACGCTGTCGAGCCAGCAGCTTGCGAGGCGCCATCCCACGCGATCGCCGGCGTCAACCATGCCATTGCTGTTTCGATCCAGCCAGGTCGACTCCATGCTGCCTCCACCACGGCAAGTCTGAGCACCTGGCTCGACCGGCAGCTTCATGTTGTCAAGCAGCGCAATCGCCTGATGCGCCAAGGCGATGGCCGTGTGCGCCAAGCCCTGGCTGAGTGAGGCGGCGTCCTCGGCATTGGCAGCCGTGAGGGTCAGGGGCACCGTGCTGGGCGCAGGGGGCGGTGGCGGCACCGGCGTTGGCGATGCGCCACTCGCGCCATCACCACCACCACCGCATCCGGACAGGCACACAGCCATCGCCAAGCCCAACTGGGCCAGCCCCCCTCTTGCAACCATCTTCTTTCTCCTCGAATCGTTCGGAATCGTACTGTTGGGGCACAAGAGGCCGACTCGTACTGGCTCCCTAGAATCGCACCCGGTTTTCCCTCTGGGTTTCTCTGCGATGCTGACCTTCCAGCAACTCATCCTGCGCTTGCAGGACTATTGGTCCAAGCAGGGCTGCGCGCTCTTGCAGCCCTACGACATGGAGGTCGGTGCCGGCACCAGCCACACTGCCACCTTTTTGCGCGCGCTGGGCCCCGAGCCTTGGAAGGCCGCCTACGTGCAGCCCAGCCGGCGTCCCAAGGACGGTCGCTACGGCGAGAACCCGAACCGCCTGCAGCACTACTACCAGTACCAGGTGGTGCTCAAGCCCGCGCCGGCCAACATCTTGGAGCTGTACCTGGGCTCGCTCGAAGCCCTGGGCTTCGATCTGAAGAAGAACGACGTCCGCTTCGTCGAGGACGACTGGGAGAACCCCACGCTCGGCTGCTGGGGCCTCGGTTGGGAGGTTTGGCTGAACGGCATGGAAGTCACGCAGTTCACCTACTTCCAGCAGGTGGGCGGCATCGACTGCCGGCCCATCACCGGCGAGATCACCTACGGCCTGGAGCGGCTGGCCATGTACCTGCAGGGCAAGGAGTCGGTCTACGACCTGGTGTTCACCGACGGGCTGACCTATGGCCAGGTGTTCCACCAGAACGAGGTCGAGCAGAGCACCTACAACTTCGAGCACAGCGATGTGGAGTTCCTGCTCGCCGCCTTTGCGGCGCACGAGCGTCAGAGCAAGGCCTTGATGGAACAGCAATTGGCGCTGCCGGCCTACGAGCAACTGCTCAAGTGCGGCCACAGCTTCAACCTGCTCGATGCGCGCGGCGCCATCTCGGTCACCGAGCGCGCCGGCTACATCGGGCGCATCCGCAACCTGGCGCGCGCCGTGGCGCAGAGCTATGTGGACAGCCGCGCGCGACTCGGCTTCCCGATGGCCCCGAAGGCCTGGGCCGATGAAGTCGTGGCGCAGATCGAAGCGAAGAACAAGAAGGCTGCCTGATGTCCGTCCAGAACCTGCTCGTTGAACTCTTCGTCGAAGAGCTGCCGCCCAAGGCACTCAAGAAGCTGGGCGAAAGCTTCGCCAGCCTTATCGCCCAGTCGCTGAAAGGCCAGGGCCTGGTGGCCGAGGGAGCCGCCTTGACCTCGTTTGCCACGCCGCGCCGGCTGGCCGTGCACATCGAGGGCGTGACCGCCCGTGCCGCCGACAAGGCGTTGCGCGTCAAGCTGATGCCGGTGGCCGTGGGCCTGGATGCCGCCGGCCAGCCCACCGCCGCGCTGCTGAAGAAGCTGGCTGCGGCCGGCCTGGGCGCCGATGCGCCGCTGGAGCGTGCCCCGGATGGCAAGGCCGAGGCGCTGTATGCGAACACCGTGCAGGCCGGGGCCTCGCTGCAGCAAGGGCTGCAAGCGGCGCTGCTCGACATGCTCAAGGCCCTGCCCATTCCGAAGGTGATGAGCTACCAGCTTGCTGACGGCTGGACGAATGTGAACTTCGTGCGTCCAGTGCACGGCCTCGTGGCCCTGCATGGCGCCGAGGTGGTGCCGGTTGAACTGCTGGGCCTGCAGGCTGGGCGCAGCACCCAGGGCCACCGCTTCGAGGCCACGCAGCCGCGCGTCGAGCTGGCGCATGCCGACGACTACGCCCGCCAACTGTGCGAGCAGGGGGCGGTGGTGGCCAGCTTCGCCGAGCGCCGCGAGCTCATCCGCAGCCAGCTGGAAGTGGCCGGTGCCAAGCTGGGCCTCAAGCCCATCCAGGACGAAGCTTTGCTGGACGAAGTGTGCGCGCTGGTCGAGCGCCCGAACGTGCTGAGCTGCCAGTTCGAGCAGGAGTTCCTGGCCGTGCCTCAGGAGTGCCTGATCCTGACCATGAAGGCCAACCAGAAGTACTTCCCGCTGCTCGATGCGCACGGCAGGCTCACCCGGCACTTCCTGGTGGTCAGCAACATCCAGCCGCAGGACGCCAGCGCCATCGTGCAGGGCAACGAGCGCGTGGTTCGCCCGCGCCTGGCCGATGCCAAGTTCTTCTTCGACCAGGACCGCAAACGCACCCTGGAAAGCCGCGTGTCCGGCCTGGCCAAGGTGGTTTACCACGGCCAGCTGGGCAGCCAAGGGGAGCGCGCCGAGCGGGTGCGCGCCATCGCGCACGCCATCGTGAACCAGCTGCGCGAGGCGACAGTGCCCTACACGGTGGAGGCCAAGGACCAGTTCGACGTGCTGGACGCCAAGGTGCAGCAGGCGGCGCGCCTGGCCAAGACCGACCTGCTCACCGACATGGTGGGCGAGTTCCCTGAACTGCAGGGCGTGATGGGCGGCTATTACGCCCGCCACGAGGGCCTGAAGGACGGCGTGGCCATCGCCATCGAGGACCACTACAAGCCGCGCTTCGCCGGCGACGCGCTGCCGCGCAACCACACCGGCACCGTGCTCGCCCTGGCCGACAAGCTGGAGACCTTGGTCGGCCTGTTCGGGATCAAGCAACTGCCCACCGGGGACAAGGATCCCTTCGCGCTGCGACGCCACGCGCTGGGCGTGATGCGCATCCTGGTCGAGAAGAACCTGCCGCTGTCGCTGCCCGCGCTGGTGGACGCCGCCCTGGGCGCCTTCCCCGAGGACATGCTGACCCATGCCGAAGCGCGCGAGGACCTGCTGCACTTTGCCTACGAGCGCATGACAGGCGCCCTGCGCGAGCAAGGCTACAGCAGCCAGGAGGTGGACGCCGTGGTGGCATTGCGCCCGCCGCGCTGGGGCGAGATCCCGAAGCGCCTGGCCGCAGTACGAGCCTTCGCCGCGCTGCCGGAAAGCGCGGCGCTGGCGGCTGCCAACAAGCGCGTCGGCAACATCCTCAAAAAGAGCGAAGACGCGCCGGTGGCGTTGCAGGCCGCGCTGCTGCGCGAACCGGCCGAGCAGCACTTGGGCGCCGCGCTGGGCGAGGTGGAACCCGTTGCGACTCGCCTCTTTGATAGCGGGGAGTACGCCGCATCCCTGCGCGAGCTGGCGCGTCTGCGCGAACCGGTGGACGCCTTCTTCGATGGCGTGATGGTCAATGCCGAGGATGCCCAACTGCGTGCCAACCGCCTGGCCTTGCTGCGTCAGCTGCACCTTGCGATGAATCGCGTGGCCGATCTCTCCCGACTGGCGCAATGATGGCCTTCCGGTCAGCGTTGCGCACCTTCGTCGCCCCACGTGGGGGCTGCGCGCGGCTTGGGAGCGGCCCTGCGCCGCGCGACTGATGCAGCGCGCCGACTCGTCCACCCATCACCAGCACATGAAGCTGGTCATCCTGGGCCGTGACGGCACGCTCAACCGCTATCGCGACGACCATGTGAAATCGCCCGACGAGCTGGAGCCCCTGCCCGGCGCGCTGGAGGCGGTGGCGCGACTGAACCACCATGGCTGGCATTGCGTGCTGGCCACGAACCAGCCCGGCATCGGCCGCGGGCTCATCGACATGGGCACGCTGAACAGCGTGCACCTGCGCCTGAACCAGTTGCTGCAGCAGGCGGGTGCCCGCATCGACGCCGCCTTCTTCTGCCCTCATGCCCCCGAAGACGGCTGCGCCTGTCGCAAGCCCCTGCCGGGGCTCATTGAAGAAATTGGGCAGCGCTTTGACGTGGCCATGCGGGATGTGCACTTGGTGGGCGCCTCACTTCGCGACCTGCAGACTGCACAGGCTGCCGGCTGCCAGCCCCATCTGCTGCGCGGCGATCGCTTGGCGGGCGTGCCTGTGCACGTCGTGGCCGAACTGCTGCGCCAAGTGCCGGGTGCGCGCGAGCACGAAGATCTGGGTGCCTTCGTTGACTGGCTTTTGGCCGATGAGCGACGCCTGCGCGCTGAGCGTGGTGAAACTGTGGCGGCCGAGTCGGCCCCGATGCCGCTGCGGTGAGCACTGTCCAGTGGCCTTGTCGGTGGGCTGGACCGGGCCCATGAAACCTGGCCTGCTGCGCCGTGTGGGCGAACAACTGGGGCTGTTCGACGAGGTGACCGAGTCGGCTCCACCCCGGCTTCCATCAGACACATCGCACCAGGCCGTCGAAGTTGCAGGCGCCTCGGGGGCTGCCGGGACTTCCGCTGAGCGCTTGCGTCAGGTCTGGCTGGGCGACCAGCGCATGTCTTACCGCTTGCTGCGTGCGCGGCGCCGGTCCATCGGCTTCAGCGTCGGCCCCGAGGGACTGCAAGTACGCGCGCCACGCTGGGTGGCGCTGGCGGAGATCGAGGCGGCGCTGGTGCAGCGCTCCGACTGGATCCTGCGCCAATGGCGCCTGCAAGAACAGCGTCGCCAGCAACAGGAGTTGCTGCGCGTGCGCTGGGGCGAGGGGGCGAGCCTGCCCTATTTGGGTGAGCCCTTGCGCGTGGAGCGTGCCGAACAGGCCACGCAATGGCTACCGGCCGCAGGCGAACAGCCGGCTCGCCTTCGCCTGCGCCTGCCGCCCGAGGCCCTTGAAGCGCAATGGCGTGACGCCACCCAGGCCTGGCTGCAAGCGCGAGCGCGCGAGCATTTCGAACGGCGACTCACCCATTTCGCCGAACGTCTGCAGATGGCCACGCCGCGCCTGCGCTTGTCCAGCGCCAAGGGCCGCTGGGGCAGTGCCAGCAGTCTGGGCGTGGTCAGCCTGAACTGGCGGCTGATGCACTTCAGCCCGGCCCTCATCGACTATGTCGTGGCGCATGAGGTGGCCCACCTGCGCGAGATGAACCACGGCCCCCGCTTCTGGGCGCTGGTGGGGGAGCTGCTGCCGGGCTTCGAAGGCGCGCGCGAGCAACTCAAACGGGCCGAATTGCCCGGGCTCTAGAGGCTCTCCTACACCCGCGACAGCACCGCCCGCGCGCGCACTGCCGCTTCCCCTTGTGGCTGCAGCTTCAGCGCTTCCTCCGCGTTGCGGCGTGCAGCGTCGCGGTCACCGTTCCAGGCCTGGATGTCGGCCAAGGTGGCAAGCAGGCCGGCGTCCTTGGGCGCGAGCTTCACGGCAGTCTGTGCGGCAGCCAGGGCGCCCGCCTTGTCCTTGCGCAGGCGCAGCACCAGGGCCAGGGTGTCGTGAACCTGGGCGTTGTCGGGCAGGGCCTTGGCCGCGCGCTTGGCCATCGTCTCCAGGCGGGCAGGATCCTCCTTGTCGGCCATGCCCATCATCACCAGGTTGTTCAACGCGACAGGCTGGTGCGGGTCGCGCTCGATGGCCGAGAGGTAGAGGCGCTTGGCTTCTGCCTTGCGGCCACCTTCCTCTTCCATCATGCCCAAGCGCACCCAGGGTTCGGCGGACTTGGGATCGGCGTCAGCCGCGCGCCGCAGGCTGTCCTGCGCACCGCTGCGGTCCTTGTCAAGAACCTGCCATTGGGCCTTCAGCATCAGCGCCCTGTAATTCTTGGCGTCGCGCTGCAGCGCTTCGTCGAGCAAGGGCTTGGCCGCAGCGGAAGTCTTGGCGACGCCGGCCATCAGCAGCCAAGGCACGGGATCCTTGACATCCAACTCGGCCACCCGGCGCAAGGCCTTCTCGGCTTCGGCCGGCGCTCCCAATTGGTACTGCAACTGCCCCAGCAGCAGCAGCGCGCCCTTGTGCTGTCCGTCGAGCGCGATGGCTTCCTGGAGCAACGGCAGGGCTGCGGCCGCTGAACCCTTGCGCGCCAGGGTCTCCGCCAGATCGATACGCGCTCTCGCGGCCTTGGGGTCGAGCTGAATGGCTTTGCGCAGCGCAGCCTCGCCCTTGTCGAACTGCTTGCGCGACAGGTGGTAGCGGCCCAGCGCAGCTTGCACCTCGGCCGATTGCGGTGCGATGCGCTCTGCCTGCAGAAGCCACTTCAGCGTCTCTGCGTCGTTGCGCTGGCCGAAGGCCACTTCGGCCAAGCCGAGCATGGCGGGAAGACTGCGCGCGTCGGTGCGCAACGCCGCCTCGAAAAACTTGCGCGCCTGATCCGGTTGCTTGTCGCGCAAGGCCGCGACCGCCTCTTGCAGGTCGCCCGTCGCACCACCAGGGCCGGGGCTGACCGGGCGAACACCCTGCGTGGGGACAGGCAAGGCCAGTGTCTGACCGGTGGTCAGCAGGAACAGGACCGTGGAAACAGCAGCAACGAGTGGCGCGCTGCGCCGGAAAAGACTTGCTTTCATGGCGACAGCGTAACCGCTGCAAAGCTCAATGCAGGGGCTGCCGCGGTCGCTTGGCGCCGAACTGCGGACGAGCGACGTTTCCTTCCCAACTCACCGGCTCGTCCAGGGGCACCGGGGCCGACGCCCGCGCGATGGCCTCGCGCTGCATGCGTGCGCGATCGATCCGCTGCTGCCGCCGCCGTTCTGCGCGATGGTCAGGATCAAACGGGTGGACCAAGCGATCCAGCAGACCGCTCAGGCGACGCAAGGGGCCAGGCAGCGGCAAGCGACGGCCAGCCACTTGCAAGGCCCAATGCAGGCTGATCAGCAGCACAGCAATGAGTCCTGCCCAGGCCAGCAAGTCGGTCAACATCGGTTTCCGTCACTCCGCAACAAGCGTGCCATGCTACGCAGGGACCGCGAGATCCGAAAGCGGGATTTGCGAGCACTTGTTGGGCTTGCACTGCACTTCGCTGGCCAAGAGCTTGAGGGGGCGGCCGTCCCCGAAGAACTCGTCACATCGCCGCCAATCCAGGCGCAAGGCGCAGTGACGGCTCGCGCCATGGCGAGCAATAGCCCGACAAGCGGCGATGTTCGGGCCTGCAAGGCGAGCATGGGCGAAGCGCTCAAACTCTCACGGCTTGCCGAGCAGTCGGCGCACAGTGTTCACCACCGCCAGCGCCAGTGCACCGGCGAGCACCCCCACGGTGAGTCCGGCGACCGGATCCACCCACCAGGCGTTGCCCAGATGCTGCTGCACGGCATGGTGCAGTGCATGCCATTCATGCACCAGGATGCCACCGCCAACTAGGAACATGGCGGCCGTGCCGACCACACCGAGCAATTTCATCAGCGGCGGTGCGGTAGCCAGCAGTCCGCGGCCCACCTGATGCAGCGGGCCAGTTGGGTGGCGCCGCGTCAGCCACAGGCCGGCGTCATCCATCTTGACGATGCCGGCCACCAGCCCGTAAACGCCCACGGTCATCAGGATGGCCACCAGCGTCAGCACGCCGAACTGCGTGCCGAGGCCCTTGCCGGCCACCGCGCCCAGCGAGATGACCATGATCTCGGCGGAGAGGATGAAGTCGGTGCGAATCGCGCCTTTGATCTTGTCGGCTTCGAACTGCACAAGATCGACTTCTGGCTCCAGCAAGGCCTGAGTGAGTGCTTCCTCGTCCGCTTGCGCCTCGGCGCGGTGGGCAAGTTGGTGCCAGATCTTTTCGACGCCCTCAAAGCACAGGTAGGCGCCGCCGATCATCAGCAGCGGGGGGATGAGCCAGGGCGCGAAGGCGCTGATGAGCAGCGCCGCAGGTACCAGAATGGCCTTGTTGACGAAGGAGCCCTTGGCGACCGCCCAGACGACCGGGATTTCGCGCTCGGCTCGCACGCCAGCCACCTGCTGGGCGTTGAGGGCCAGGTCATCGCCAAGCACGCCGGACGTCTTCTTTGCGGCGACCTTGGTCAGCACCGCCACGTCGTCCAGGACCGTGGCGATGTCATCCAGCAGAGCGAGCAGCGAAGCGCCAGCCATCAGCCTTTCTCCGCCAGTTGCTTCAAATTGGCCAGACCCCCCTCGAAGTCGGGACCGACCAGTTGATCCATGAAGAGCCCGAACCAGCGTCCGATGGGGCTGGCGCCGGTCTCACCCTGCATCAACCAGATGACGCGCGTGCCTTGGCCTTCGGCTTCCAGGCGCAGTTCGCCCTGGGAGGGCGGGAAGTCGTCGATGGCCAGCTCGTAGCCCACCAAGCGGCCGGCATCGGCTGCAGTGATGCGCATGCGTCCGTTGCCCTGGCTCGCGCTGGACCACTGCCAACTCGCGCCCAGCCCCTGGGCCGAGCCACTGTTCTGGACGCGCATGTCGGGGTCACGGCGGTACCACACTCCCCAGCGCTGCCAGCCAGCACTGGAGTCCAAGTGCGCGTAGACGCGATCAGCGGGTGCCTGGATCAGCAGGCTGCGCTCCACCCGGTAACTGGGCTTGAGCAACAAGCCGCCCACCAATACCACCGCAACCAGCAGCACAGCCAGGGCTGCAGTGATCTTCAAGGCTCGCTTCATGTCTGGTTCTCTCCCTTTGGTTTCTTGGTGGGCCGCTTCCAGCCTTCGATGAGCACCTGCCGCGCACGCGCCACCGCCAGACGGTCGGGTGGTACGTCCTTGCTGATGGTCGAGCCGCCTCCCAGGGTGGAGCCGGCGCCCACGCGTACGGGGGCGACCAGCACGCAGTTGGACCCGACGTGCACGTCGGCCTCGATGACCGTGCGGTGCTTGGCCGCACCGTCGTAATTGGCAGTGATCGAGCCGGCTCCGTAGTTGACGCGCTCGCCCACCTCGGCGTCACCAAGGTAGGCCAGGTGATTGGCTTTGGCGCCGGCGGCCAGTTGGCTGTTCTTGACCTCGACGAAGTTGCCGATGTGCACCTCGCGGCCGAGCCTGGCGCCAGGGCGCAGGCGAGCGAAGGGTCCGACCAGCGCGCCCTCGCCGACCTCCACCAACTGAGCGTCTCCTTCGATGTGCGTGAAGGGGTGGATGACGGCGCCGGCGGCGATGCGGGCGTTCTTGATCACGCAATGCGCGCCGATCTGCACGCCGTCGCCCAGTTCCACCTCGCCTTCGAAGACGCAGCCGACATCGATCTGCACATCGCAGCCGTGATGGATGCGGCCGCGCAGGTCGAAGCGGGCGGGGTCGAGCAGACGCACGCCGGCGCGCATCAGGCGCTCGGCTTGCTGGCGCTGGAAGCGGCGCTCCAGATCCGCCAGTTGCAAGGGGTCGTTCACGCCGAGCACTTCGGATTCGCTGCCCGCCAGCGTGGCCACCACCGGCACGCCCTCGGCCACGGCCATGGCCACGATGTCGGTCAGGTAGTACTCGCCCTGGGCGTTGTCGTTCGTGAGCTGCCCGAGCCAGCGCCGCAGCAGGGCCGTGGGCGCGGCCATCATGCCGGTGTAGCCCTCGCGGATCTGCCGCTCGGCATCGCTCGCATCCTTGTGCTCACGGATGCCGAGCACGGCGCCGGAAGCGTCGCGCAAGATGCGGCCGTAGCCGCTCGGGTCGGCCAGTTCCACCGTCAGCAAGGCCAGGCAGGTGCCGGCGCAAGCGGCGGCCAGTTGTTCGGCGGTTTCGCGCCGCACCAGTGGCGTGTCGCCGTTGAGGATCAGGGTGGTCGCGGCGGCGTCGTCGAGCAGCGGCAAGGCCTGCTGCACCGCGTGACCGGTCCCCAACTGGGGCATCTGCCGTGCGAAGGACAGGCCTTCGCCGAGGACCCGTGCTTCGACCGCCTCGGCGCCATGACCGGTGATCAGGATGCGGCGGCTGGCGGGCAAGGGCGCCATGGTGTCCAGCACATGCTGCACCAGCGCACGCCCGGCCAAAGGATGCAAGACCTTGGGCAGCGCAGACTTCATGCGTGTGCCCTTGCCTGCCGCCATCACCACGATGTTGTGAGCCATTGCGCCGCCCCTTGGAAAAAAGCCGGGCATTATCTGAAGGATGGCCGGCGCTCGGCCCCAGGGCTCCCCCTGGAACAAGGGAAGGCTGAGCCAGTCCCTAGCGGGTCAGCGACACAGGCACGTGATGAGCCTGCGGCTTGGCGGCGGGGAAGTCCGAGAGCGCGGCGGAGAACAGAGCCGCGATGAGCACGTCGTCGCCCTTCGTGGCACCGTCGTGGCTGGCGCGGGCTTCATAGAGCGGCTGGCCGCTGGCTCGGTCGCGAAGCAGCAAGCCGACCTCGCGCTCGAAGCGTCGCTCGATGAACATCGGGTGGGCTCGCGGCGGCATGCCGAAGCGCCACGCATACAGCGGCGCGTTCCAGCGGTACCAGAGCGGATCCAGCCAAGGGTCTTCGCCACTCACGCTGACACGCACGCCGATGCTGACGATGACATCCGCTTGCGCACCTGCGGCTGCCGGCTGGAAGCCGGCCTTGGCCAGTGCCGGGGCGGCGAGCAACTCCCAGTCGGGCGCGCGGCTCAGCGGCTGCTGCTGGCTGGGCAGGCGCTCGAAGGCGTAGCTGCCGGGTGAACGACCGGCGGGCCAGGTGCCGAAGCTGCGCACCTCCGGGCTGACGGTGTTCAGCGCCGCGCAGCCGCTCAGCAAGGCGACCAATGGGACGAGAAGCAGGGAGCGTCGAAACATGGCGGTACCTCCTGATGGCCAATCAAACGGTGGCGGGGTTGAGGCGGATGACCTTGCCGCCTTCTTCCAACGTGGGCAGCGGGGGCGGGGTCCCGCAGCCCTCGTCTTCGTCGAAGGCGATGTCCCCACCGGCGAAGGCGCTGCCGGTGGGCTGGATGGTTTCGAAGGGGAAGAGCTTGCGGTCCATCAGGTGGCTGGGCACCACATGCGCCATGGCACGCAACATGTTGTCCAGGCGCCCGGGCTGCTGCTTCTCCCACCCCTGCAGCATGGCCTTGATGGCGGCGCGCTGCAGGTTCTCCTGGCTGCCGCACAGGTTGCAGGGAATGATGGGGAAGCCACGATGCTCGGCCCAGGCGGCCAGGTCTTCCTCGGCCACATAGGCCAGCGGACGGATGACGGTGTTCTTGCCATCGTCGCTCACCAACTTGGGCGGCATGCCCTTCATGGTGCCGCCGTGGAACATGTTCAGCATCAGCGTGGTCACGATGTCGTCTCGGTGGTGGCCGAGCGCGATCTTCGTCGCGCCCAATTCACCTGCCACGCGGTACAGGATGCCGCGGCGCAGGCGCGAGCACAGGCTGCAGGTGGTCTTGCCCTCGGGAATCAGCTTCTTGACGATGCTGTAGGTGTCCTGCTCCTCGATGTGGAAGGGGACGCCCACGCTCTTCAGGTACGTGGGCAGCACTTCCTCGGGGAAGCCGGGCTGCTTCTGGTCCAGGTTCACCGCCACCAACTCGAAGGCAATGGGTGCGCGCTTCTGCAGGTTCAGCAGGATGTCGAGCAGGGCATAGCTGTCCTTGCCGCCGGACAGGCAGACCATGACCTTGTCGCCGTCCTCGATCATCTTGAAGTCGCCGATCGCCTCGCCCACTTGCCGGTGCAGGCGCTTGCTGAGCTTGTTGGCCTCGTGGGTGTCCCGGTCTTTCCTCGACATCGTCGGTCCTTCAGTCTTTCAGTCTTTCAGTCCGAACACCTCGACGCCGACCGACTCGCAGTCCGGGTACACGTCGGGCTTCTCGGTGCTGACACGGGCGGCCTTCACCTTGGGGTGGGCCAGCATGCGTGCCAGGATGGCATCGCACAGGGTTTCCTGCAGATGGATGTGGCCCTTCGACACATATTCCGCAATGGTGCGGCGCATGAAGTCGTAGTCCACCACCTCGGCCAGTTGGTCGGCCTGCGGCGTGGTCTCGGCCAACGGGGTGTAGAGATCGACGTTGATCAGCACGCGCTGCTCGCCCTTCTTTTCGAAGTCGTGCACGCCGATGTTGATCCACACCTCGTAATTGCGCAGGAACAGGCGCCGGCAGGCGAGCAGGCTGGGGTGGTCGAGGGCGGAGGCCATCTCAGTGGCGCCCGGCCGCCCGAAGCCGCTGAGCGCCCCCCTGGGGCTGAGCCCGGACTGAACCATTCCGGCGGACTGGTTCTGCCTGGCGAAGGGCCGGGCCGCAAGGACCGGCGCGCCCTGCAGGGGAGGCGAGTGATAGCGAGACTGGGGGATTCATTTCAGCTTTCTTTCAAGAGATGGAACACGTCGCGCGGCTGCGCGGCCAGGTGTTGGCCACCGTCCACCAGCAGCGTGGTGCCGGTGATGGCGGGGCTGCGCAGCAAGAAGGCGACGGCTTCGGCGAAGTCGTCCGCCGTGCTGGAGCGGCCCAGCGGTGTCATGCGGTGGGCGGCTTGGAACTCGGCCTCGGTCATCGGGCCGCTGGGCAGGGTGACGCCCAGCGCCACACCGACCACGCGCAGGCGCGGGGCGAGCGCGCGGGCCAGCAAGCCGGTGGCCGATTCCAGCGCGGCCTTGGATAGCGTGTAGCTCAAATGATCGGGATTGGGGTTCCAGAGCTTCTGATCGAGCACGTTGACCACACAGCCGGTCCGCTCGGCTTGCTCGCAATGCCGGTGCAGCGCGCGCGCCAGCAGCAAGGGGGCGCCGCAATTGGGCAGCAAGTGGCGCTGCAGCGAGTCGTAGCTCAGGCCATGCACGTCGTCATCGCTGAACAGCGACGCGCTGTTCACCACCGCGTCCAAGCGGCCCAGGCTTGCCAGCACCCTCGGCACCAGAGACTCAACGTCAGCCTCGACCGCGAGATCCGCGGCGAAGCACTCGGCGCGGGCTCCGAGTCGGCGCAACTCGTCGAGCAACTGCTGGCCGTCGGCGTCCGGCAGGCGGCGCAGGTGCACGGCGATGTCGTACCCGCAGCGCCCCAGGTGCAAGGCCAGGTGACGGCCCAGGCGACGCGCGGCACCCGTGACCAGCACCACGGGGCGGTCTGGCATTTGGGCCGGGCAGGGGCGGTCGTTGCGGGCGAGGGGGCTCATGAAGCTCGGGATTATCCTGGGGCGGCTCCCAAGGGCCGACCCAGCAAAGCCGCTTGGCAACCCAGGGCATGATGGGCGCATGCAAGACGAGCTCCCGCCCCTGCCGCCCACGCCGACCGGTCGCTATCGCCATTACAAGGGCGGTGAGTACGAGGTGCTGGGCGTGGCCCGGCACTCCGAGACCTTGGAGCCGCTGGTGGTGTACCGGCCGCTCTACAACGCCACCGGGCTTTGGGTTCGCCCGCATGCGATGTTCTTCGAGACCATCGAGCACAAGGGCGAACGCCGGCCGCGCTTCCTACGGGTGTGACCGGATGCGCGGAAAGCGAAGGCCGGCTTTACTTCGGCTCCCCGAATGGAGACGCCCCATGTTGAGACGCCTGCTGCTTGCCTTGCCCCTGCTGGCCGCTTCGGCCTTCGCGCAGACCTGGCCCACCAAGCCAGTGACCATCGTCGTTCCCTTCCCGCCGGGAGGAGGAACTGACGCCTTCGCGCGTCCCTTGTTTGGCTATCTTGGCAAGGCCACCGGCAAGACCTTCAACCTGGACAACCGCGGCGGCGCCGGCGGCACCCTGGGCGCCGGCGTGGCGGCCAAGGCCGTGCCGGACGGGCACAACTTCTTCATGGGCGCGGTTCACCACGCCATCGCGCCCTCGGTCTACAAGAACCTGAGTTACAGCCTGGAGGGCGACTTCGTGCCGGTGGCGCTGGTCAGCAGCGTGCCGCAGGTCATCGTGGTACACCCGGGCAAGCTGCCGGTGCGCACCCTGCCAGAGTTGCTGGCCTATGTGCGGGCCAACCCCGGCAAGCTGAACTACGCGTCCGCCGGCAACGGCACCTCGCATCACTTGGCGGGTGAGCTCTTCAAGCAGCAGACCAAGACCTTCATCACCCACATCCCGTACCGCGGCGCCGGCCCGGCGCTTCAGGATCTGGTGGCGGGGCAGATCGAGCTGATGTTCGACGGCTTGGGCAGCTCGGCCCAGCACATTCGCAGCGGAAGTGTGCGCGCCATCGCGCAGGCGGCCGACAAACCCGCGCCAGGTTTTGCGAACGTGCCCCTGGCCAAGGACGGCGGTGCCCCGGGCTATGTGGTGGCCACCTGGTACGGGCTCTGGGCGCCCAAGGGCACGCCGCGCGAGGCCGTGGCCGCCATGCAGGCCGAATTGCGCAAGGCCTTTGCCAGCGAGGAGATCAAGGCCGCGTGGACCCAGTTGGGCAGCGAACCCCCTGCGCTATACGGCGATGACTTCGGTCGCTTCGTGAGCAGCGAGACGCAGCGCTGGGCGGCGGTGGTCAAGGCCTCGGGCGTGAAGATCGACTGATGAAAGCCATCTGGAACCAGACCGTGGTGGCCGAGAGCGACGACACCGTTGTGCTCGAAGGCAACCACTACTTCCCCGCCGCCAGCCTGAAGCGGGAATTCACCACTTTCAGCAACCACCGCTCCAGTTGCCCTTGGAAGGGCCAGGCGCAGTGGCTCAGCCTGTTCGTGAACGGCGAGATGCTGCCCGACGCGGTCTGGTTCTACCCGGAGCCGAGCGAGGCCGCGGGGTCCATCAAGGACCGGGTGGCGTTTGCGCGTGGGGTGCAGGTCGTCGACTAGGACCCGTTACTGACTTGTCAGTTGCAGGCCCTAAGCCAAGCCCGGTGCAGGCGCCAGCCCAGCAAGAGCGCCAGCAGCGATGCGTAGACCGCGGGTTCCACCCACAGGTTCTTGCCGCTGCGCATCCACCAGAAGTGCAGGCAGGCCAGCGTCGTCGCCACGTACACCAGCCGGTGCAGCGCTTGCCAGCGCCGACCGCCCAGCCGCCTTTGCGCGGCGGAGAAGCTGGTGGCGGCCAGTGGCAGCAGCAGCACAAAGGCCAGCATTCCCACCAGGATGAAGGGCCGCTTGAGGAGGTCGCGCAGCACTTCGTTCACATCCAAACCTTTGTCGAAGGCGACGTAGCAGAGCAGGTGCAGCAGCACGTAGGCAAAGCTCCACAGCCCGAACAGGCGCCGATAGCGAAGCAGCAAGGGCTGCTGGAGCATCACGCGCAGCGGCGTGATGGCCAGCGTGAGCAGCAGGCCGCGCAGGCCCCAGTCCCCCAGACTGCGAATCAGGGCCTCGGCCGGGTTGGCGCCCAGCTGCTGAGCCAACAGGCGCCAGACCAGCCAAGCCAGCGGCAGGGCGCACAGCAGGTGCAGGGCCGGCCGAATGGCCGGATGCAGGAGAGCCGGCTGGATCAAAAGAAGCGGCGCAGGTCCATGCCGGTGTAGAGCGAGGCCACCTGCTCGCCGTAGCCGTTGAACATCAGCGTGGGGCGGCGCTTGGCGAAGAGACCACCCAGGCCGCCGGCGTCCTCGCCGATGCGGCGCTCGGTGGCCTGGCTCCAGCGCGGGTGATCCACCTGTGGGTTCACGTTGCTGAAGAAGCCGTACTCACGGGGCGCGGAGGCCATCCAACTGGTCACCGGCGGCTTTTCCACCAGGCGGATCTTCACCAGGCTCTTGGCGCTCTTGAAGCCGTACTTCCAGGGCACCACCAAGCGCAGCGGGGCGCCGTTCTGCTTGGGCAACAGCTCGCCGTACATGCCGAAGCCGAGCAGGGTCAGGGGGTGTTGGGCTTCGTCCAGGCGCAGGCCTTCCAGGTAGGGCCAGTCGATCACGCTGGAGCGCAGGCCGGGCATCTGATCCCGATCGGCCAGGGTGACGAACTCGACGAACTTGGCGTTGCCCTTGGGCTCCACCTGCTTGAGCAGCGCCGACAGCGAGTAGCCGATCCACGGAATCACCATCGACCAGCCCTCGACGCAGCGCAGGCGGTAGATGCGCTCCTCCATGGGGGCGAGCTTGAGCAAGTCCTCGATGCCGAAGCTGCGCGGCTTCAGGCACTCGCCTTCCACACTCACCGTCCAGGGCCGGGTGCGCAGGCGATGGGCCTCTCGCACCGGATCGTCCTTCTCGGTGCCGAATTCGTAGAAGTTGTTGTAGCTGGTGGCGTCTTGCTTGCGCGTGGGCGCGTCCATCACCTGACCGCCACTGACGACACTTCGCGTGGCTGGCAGGACGCTGGCGGCCGCGCCGCCGGGCAGGGCCACTGCTGCCAACCACTCGCGGCGGCGCAGGTAGAGGGCTTGCGGGGTGATCTCGGAGGCTTGGGTCTTCATGGTGCTGCACTTCGCGCCGGAGGGCGCCGACGTTACAGCGGCACCGAAGCCTTGAGCGTGCCGGGGCATTTCACCGATTGAAGCAGTTGCGCGTACTCCTTGCTCGCGCGCAGTTGCTTGAGGCCGCGATTGAAATCGGCCAGCAAGCTGGGGCTGGCGGGCTTGCCGCGCGGAAACAGCACGTGGGTGGTGAACTGGTCGTTCAGCGGCTTCGGGTGCGCCCGGACCTCGGCGGCCTGGGCGGCGGTGAAGTTCGCCGTCAGCAAATCGCAGGCCACGTTTCGTTCCAGCGGCAGCACGTCGATCCGCCGCGCCAGCAGCACGCGCAGACCCGCCAGATCGTTGATCACATAGTCCACCCTCGCCAACTGGCGGCTGTGCACCGCGGCCCAGAATTCCGGCGTGTAGGTGTAGTCGCGCGTGATGCCGATGCGGTAGGGCGCGAGGTCTTCGACCCCTTGCCATGTCAGGCGGGTGTCTGCGCGATGCAGCAGCACCCAGTCCTCGCTGAGCAGGTTGTCACTGAGCAGGAACCTTTCCCTTCGCTCCCGCGAAGCGCCCCAGTGCGCCGAGGCATCCCAGAGACCGGCCTCCGTTTCCACCTGCGCGCGCGACCATGGCAGAAAGGTGTACTGCACCGAATGGCCGCCCAACTCAAACGCGCGCCGAACGATGGCCAGTGCCACGCCTTGGTCGCTGCGCGCTGCCGTGGCGAAGGGCGGGAACTCGCCAGTGGCGATTCGAAGTTCCCTGGCTTGGGCACGCGTCGCGACGAGAGCCAGGCCCAGGAATGAGAGGACACAAGCCAACGCGCATGAAAGCCGCGTCGGAACCGTCTTCGCGTCCAACGCGTCTGCCTCGCCGCGGTTCCAGCTCAAGGTGCTTACAGCTCGCCGTAGCTGTGCAGGCCGGACAGGAACATGTTCACGCCCAGGAAGGCGAAGGTGGTGACCAGAAGGCCCACCAACGCCCACCAGGCCGACATGGCGCCGCGCAGCCCCTTCATCAGCCGCATGTGCAGCCAGGCGGCGTAGTTCAGCCAGACGATCAGCGCCCAGGTCTCCTTCGGGTCCCAGCTCCAGTAGCCCCCCCAGGCCTCGGCCGCCCAGAAGGCACCGAGGATGGTGGCGATGGTGAAGAAAGCGAAGCCCAGGGCGATCGGGCGGTACATCCATTCGTCGAGCAGCGCGAGATCGGGCAGGCGGGCGGTGACTCGCTGGCGCAGCGCCACGCACAGGGCGAGGAAGATAGCGATGGCGCCGAATTTGCGTGCCCAGCCGATCAGGCCTTGCACGGTCTCGGCCTTGAGGTCGCCGAACTGCGCGAAGCCCAGCAGCACGGCCACCAGGCTCAGGGGTACAGCCACCAGACCGACCCAGAGCGCCTGCGCGCTGGCGGTCTTCAGCAGGTAGGCCAGCCCCACCATGGCGGCAATGGCGAAGCAGCCATAGCCGACGAAATTGGCCGGCACGTGGATCTTCATCCACCAGCTTTGCAACGCTGGCACCAGGGGCTGGATCTCGTGCGCCTGGCGGTCGAGCGCGTACCAGAGCAGGAAGCCGACGGCACCGCTGACCACCAGCAGGGTCCATGCGCCGAGTGCGCGCGTGGCGTAGCGCTGCTCGTAGTAGAGGTAGAACAGGGTCGTCATCCAGATGAAGAGGACGAAGACCTCGTACAGATTGCTGACCGGGATGTGGCCGATGTCGGGCGCGATCTGGTGGCTCTCGAACCAGCGCACCATGGTGCCGATGAGCGCCATCGTCACCGCCGCCCAGGCCAGCTTGCTGCCTCCGGACTCCAGCGCCTCGGAACGGCTGAACATGCCGATCCAGTAGAAGAGCGTGGCCAGCAGCGTCAGCACGGCCATCCACAGGATCGCCGTCTGGCTGGCCAGGAAGTACTTGAGCAGGAAGGCCTGCTGGCCGAGTTCCAGGTCGGCGCCAAAGCCGTCGGTCTGCCGGCTGTAGAGCAGCATGGCCCCCAGGCTGGCGGCACCCACCACCAGGGTCAGCAGGCGCAGGGGCGACCAAGCCCAGCCCAAGGCAATGAGCGAGGGCGCCGAGCAAGCCAGGATGGCCTTCTCGTAGCCGTCCATGGAGGCGCCATAGCGCATGAAGGCGAAGGCGGCACCCATCAGCACAAGGGCTGCAAAGGCCCAGTCCAGCGGGCCTCGTTGCAGCAAGGGCCGGGGGGCGCCGGCGGTGGAGAGCGTGGCGGTGTTCATGGCTGGATGAGGGTTCGCAATTGCTGGAACTCGGCGTCGAGGTCGGGGCCGCTTCGGGCGCTCGACAGGGCCAGCAGCGCCTGGCTGCTGCCGTCGGCTTGGGGCGTCAGCCAGACCCAGATCCGGCGTTCGCGGACGTAGAGCATGGCGAAGACGCCGACGATGAGCAAGACCGCACCCAGATAGACCAGCTTCTGCCCAGGGGCTCGTGCCACCTGGAACACGCTGGCCTGGCGCTGCTCGAAGCCCTGCAGGGTGACGAGCAAGGGAGCCGGGAAGAAGGCGGCGTCGGACAAGGACACCACGGCCTGCGTCATGAATCGCTGGCGGGCCTCGTCAGCGGGAGGCAGGGCGACGCCAGCCTTTGCGCGCGCCAGCTGGTCCAGCTCCAACAGGCTGCCGTTGAGGATGCGCAGCAGCACCTCGCTGATGCGCTCTCGCTCGGCCTGCGGCACATCGCGTTCCAGGAAGGCCGAGAGCGCAGCCAGGCCACCCGGTGGGCCGTCCTCGCCAGCGACTTTCTCCGCGCCGGAGAACAGGTCCAGCGCGCGCCGCGCCGTCTGCACCAGCTGCGTCGCCACCTCCGGCTTGGGCGCGGCAGCGCTCGCGTAGGCGCGGGCGGCGGCCTCGCGC
>JAFLDE010000037.1 GCA_017302655.1 Burkholderiales bacterium | reverse complement strand
GGGCGCGGATGCAGCCCTGCTGCGGGCCTGGTTCGAGCAGGCGGCGGCGCGCATGCCGCGGCTGCCGGCTTGGCCTGCGCTCGAGGCCGCCGAAAGGGCGCTGCCTGATGGGCCGGCGCACGAGCTGCTGGCCAGTCGGCTGCCGGAGCTGTTGCAGCATGCCGGCGCGGCGGCCTTCCATGCGCTGATCCGCTGCGCGCATGCCTTCGAGTCCGGCCACACGGGCCAGTTGCGTCGGGCGCTGGCCTGGTGGTCGCTGCTGCGTCAACCGGTGCCACTGACCAGCGCTCGCCCGGCGCTGGCGCTGGAAGACTGGCTGGACGCGCTGCTGGCCTTGCCAGCGCCGCCTAGTCCGCCCGGGCGCCTGATCAGCCATCGCATGCAGCAGTGGATCGATCACCCCCCGTTCGCGGCCTGGGCGCCGACCTTGCGCTTGGACGCGAGCTTGCTGCCCAGGCTGGCACGGAGGACGGCCGCGCTCTACGCCGGCAGCGGCAACTTCACCCTGCTGCATGGCCTGACCGCCTGCCGCGCCATGAGCCGCCTGCTGCCGCTGCTGGCCCCTTCACAGCACGAGACGGCGCTGCGGGCATTCAGCGTGCACTGGGCAGCGGCGGTTTGCACCAGCCGCTATCAGGCCGGTGAGCCGCCAGCCCCTGAGCCCTGGGAGGCGCTGCTGGCGCGCACCCTGCAAGCGGAGCAGGACGAGCACGTCATCAAGCTGGTGCATGCCGCCCGCCAGTTCGACCGCGATGGCGACCCGCTGTGGCGAATGGCGGCGACACGGGCCGTGCTGAGACACTGAGTGCATGTTGCTTGCCCTTGCCCGGCGTTTCGAGCGCCTCGTCGACCCCTATCCGCCGCAGCGCCCGGCGCAGCCGCCGGCCAGCTTCTTTGCTTTTCTTTGGGGCTGCAGCGCCGGCTTGCGACCGCATCTGCTCGCCATCACCCTGCTCACCGCCGGCATCGCAGCGGCGGAGGCGATCCTTTTCAGCCTGATGGCACAGCTGGTGGACGGGCTCGCGGCGGTGAAGGAGCCAGCCCGGCTGTGGGAGCAGGCGCCGCCGGTGATCGAGTGGCTGATCTGGGTGCTGGTGGCCAGCGTGCTGCTGGCGGCCGGCCAGGCGCTCACCAAGTACCAGGGCGTGTTTGCCAATTACCCGATGCGCCTGCGCTGGATCTTCCACCGCCGCATGCTGGAGCAGAGCCTGGCCTTCTTCGGCGACGAGTTCGCCGGGCGCATCGCCACCAAGGTCATGCAGACCGCGCTGGCGGTGCGCGACACCTGGCTGATCGTGGCCGACATCCTGGTCTACGTGTTCGTCTACTTCGTGACCCTGGTCGGCGTGGTGGCCAGCTTCAACGCCTGGTTGATGCTGCCGCTGCTGGCCTGGCTGGGGCTCTACATCCTGGCGCTGTGCTACTTCGTGCCGCGCCTGGGGGCCATCGCGCAGCAGCAGGCCGATGCACGCAGCCTGATGACCGGCCGCGTGACCGACGCCTACACCAACATCGCCACCGTCAAGCTGTTCGCGCACGGCCGCCGCGAGGCCAGCTATGCGAAGGACGCGATGCAGGAGTTCATGGTCACCGCACACGGCCAGATGCGCCTGGTGACGGGCTTCGAGGTCGTCAACACCTTGCTCTCGGCCCTGCTGGTGGGCAGCACCGCGCTGCTGGCCCTGCAGCTGTGGAGCGGCAGCCTGATCGGTGCCGGTGCGGTGGCAGCCGCCACGGCCATGGCCATGCGCCTGAACGGCATCAGCCACTGGGTGATGTGGGAGATGTCCTCGCTGTTCGAGCATGTGGGCACGGTGCAGGACGGGCTCAAGACCTTGTCCAAGGCCAGCACGGTGAACGACCGCGAGCACGCCGCCTTGCTTCAGGTGCCACGGGGCGAGGTGCGCTTCGAGAACCTGCGCTTTGCCTACGGCGACCGCGCACCCGTCGTGGATGGCCTGAACCTGACCATCCGCCCCGGCGAGAAGATCGGCCTGGTGGGCCGCAGCGGTGCGGGCAAGAGCACGCTGGTGAACCTGCTGCTGCGCCTGTACGACCTGCCCAAGGACGGCGGTCGCATCCTCATCGATGGGCAGGACATCGCGGGCGTGACGCAGGACTCCCTGCGCCAGCACATCGGCATGGTCACGCAGGACACGTCGCTACTGCACCGCTCGGTGGCCGACAACATCCGCTACGGCCGCCCGGACGCCAGCGACGCCGAGCTGCGCCGCGCCGCCGAACGGGCGCATGCGCTGGCGTTCATCGAGCAGCTCACCGACCCCAAGGGCCGCAGCGGTTTCGAGGCGCATGTGGGCGAACGCGGCGTCAAGCTCAGCGGCGGCCAGCGCCAGCGTGTGGCCATCGCCCGCGTGATGCTGAAGGACGCCCCCATCCTGCTGCTCGACGAGGCCACCAGCGCGCTGGACAGCGAGGTGGAGAGCGCGATCCAGGAGTCGCTCTACCAGCTGATGGAGGGCAAGACGGTGGTGGCCATCGCGCACCGCCTGTCCACCATCGCCGCGCTGGACAGCCTCATCGTCATGGACCAGGGCCGCATCGTCGAGCAGGGCACGCATGCCGAGCTGCTGGCGCAGAACGGCATCTACGCCCGGCTTTGGGCGCACCAGAGTGGCGGCTTCCTGGGCTTGGAGGCTGACTGAACGCACTGGATGGCTGCGGACGGAATGGGGTCGCAAGCCGCCTGAAGGCTTCGCCGGCTGTCCACGCTTCGGGCCTTCACCCGTTGCCTTACCCCGCCCTCATTGGACCGAACACCCATGAAGCAGATTGCGATCGTCCTGGCCGTATGGCTTGCCAGCGCCTTGCCCGTCGGGGCTCAGACCACCGACGCCGAGTTCGCCCCCTTGCTGCGCGCCGGCAAGGCCGCCGAAGCCGAGGCGCTCGCGCGTCAGCGCGTGGAGGCCAACCCGAAGGACGAGGTGGCGCTGTGGATGCTGGGCCGCCTGACCGGCCACGACGCGACCGCCCGCCCTGCCCTGCTGCAGCGTGCCGAGGCCTGCGTGGCCGAGCGGCCGCAGTCGGCGCGCTGCCACAACCTCATCGGCAGCCTGCTCGGCATCCAGGCCCAGAGCGGTGGCATGGGCGCCGCCATGAAGCTCGTGGGCCGCATCAAGGACGGCTTCATCCAAGGCGCTGCACTCGACCCCGGCCATTACGCCTTGCGTCGCGACCTGATCCAGTTCTACCTGCAGGCACCGGGCATTGCCGGCGGCAGCGTGCGCAAGGCGCGCGAGCAGGCCGAGGACTTCGGCAAACGTGACGCGGCCCGCGGTGCCTTGCTCAGTGCCGAGGTGCAGGTCTACGAGAAGGACTTCGCCAAGGCGGAGAGCCTGCTGGCCGGCGTGAAGCCGGGCTCGGATGCCGACCTAGCCGACGCGCTGCGCGCCGCGCGCAGCAACCTCGGCTTTGCGCTGCTGCAGGACGACAAGCCGGCCGCCGCTCGCAAGCAGTTCGACGCCATGCTGGCGGACCTTCCGACCAGCGCCAACGCCCACCTCGGTCTGGGCCGGGCGCTGCTCGCCCAGCAACAGCCAGCCGCCGCCGTGACGGCGCTGGAGCGTGGCCTGCAACTTGACCCCAAGCTGCGCGCCCATTACCGCCTGGGCATGGCCTACGAGGCCCTGGGCGACCGGGTGAAGGCCGTCGCTGCGTTCAGGCAATTCCTCAGCTACCAGCGCGAGGGCAAGGCCGCGGACGAGGCGCGTCAGCGCATCAGTGCGCTGGGCGGCTGATCCAAAGACTCACTCCGCCTTGAACAACGGCAGATAGGTGCGACTCACCGGCAGCTTCTCGGGCCGGCCGTGCAGGAACAGGTCGGCGGTCTCGTGCAGGCCGCGCACCACCTCGCGCACCGCGCGCAGGTTCACGATGACCGCACGGTGCACCTGCTGAAAGTGCTTCGGGTCCAACTGGCTGGCGAGCTCCTTCAGCGGGGTACGGATGAGCGCTTCGGCCGGGCGGCTGCCGTCGCGCCAGGCGACGAGCGTGTATTTCTCGTCGCTCTTCAGGTAGTCGATGTCCTCGACCGGGATCAGGCGGACGCCCTCGCCCACCTGGGCCTTGATCCAGCGCAGCGGCTCCGCAGCGGGCTTGTGGAAGTGCGCGGCGAGCTGCTGCAGCAAGGTTTCCGTGGCCACCGGCATCTGCCCCAGCCGCTCGCGCAGGCGCTCCACCGTGGGCTGCAGGCGTGCGGCCTGCACGGGCTTCACCAGGTAGTCGAGCACGCCTTGCTCGAAAGCCTGCAGCGCGTACTGATCGTAGGCGGTGACGAAGACCAGGTGCGCCTGCCGCCCAATGCGCTGCGCTACCTCGATGCCGGACAGGCCGGGCATGTGCACATCGAGAAAGCACACGCTGGGGCGCAACTGCTCGAACCGCTGCAGCGCCTCCAAGCCGTTGCGCGCTTCGGCCACCACCTGCAGCTCCGGCCAGGCCTGAGCAAGCAGGCGCCGCAGCACCTCGCGCAGCAGCGGCTCGTCGTCGGCGATGAGCGCGGTGGGTGTTGTCATGCGGGCAGCTCCACTTCGGCCAGCACACCGTGCGGTTGCACCTCGGACAGACGCACGCTGGCCGCGTCGCCGAACATCAGGCGCAGGCGCTCGCGCAGGGTGGCCAGGCCCGTGCCCAGCCCCTTGCTGCCGGGCTGCAGGCCCACGCCTGTGTCGCGCACGCTCATGCGGCAGCGCCCGCCTTCCAAGCGCACCGCGACCTCGATGCGCCCGCCGGCCAGGCTCGGGTCGATGCCGTGGCGCACGGCGTTCTCCACCAGGGTCAGCAGGGTCATCGGCGGGCAAGCGAGCTGCGCGGCGGCGGGGTCGGCGTACACGCGGTACTGCAGGCGGTCGGGCATGCGCAATTGCATCAGATGCAGGTAGGCCTGGGTCATCTCCAACTCCTGGCCGAGCAGGTGCGAGCTCTGGTTCAGGCGCGGCACGGCGGCACGGAGGTAGGCCACCAGGCTGGCGAGCACCGGCGAGGCCTGCGGCGAGCCGGCGTCCACCAGCGCTTGCACATTGGCCAGGGTGTTGAAGAGGAAGTGCGGCTCCACCTGCGCCTGCAGCTGGCGCAGGCGCGCGCTGACGGCCTCGCGCTCCAACTCGCCGCGCGCACGCTCGGCTTGCACGATGCGCGCGTCGCGCTCGCGGAACAGCGCGGCCAGCGCGGTCCAGTGAGTCACGATCACGCCCAGGAAGCTGAGCGCGAAGAAGCCCTCCATGCGCTGCGGCACCTCGTAGAAGGGCGGTGCGCCGGGCTCCGTACCGAACCAGTACCAGAAGGCCATCAGCGGCGGCACAATGGCCGTCACCAGCAAGGCTTGCAACACCCAGCGCGCCACGCGCCGCGGCAATCGGCGCGGCCATTGCTCCAGCAGCGTGAAGAGCAGCAGGCAGGCGATGGCCGTGAGGTAGATCCGGTAGGCCAGCACATGGTGGCCCGCCTGCCAGGTGAAGCTGAAGAGCACGAAGGGCACGCTGGCCGCGCCCAGCGTGGTTCGCCAACGCGGCCAGCTCATCAGGCGCTGCAGAAAGGGGCGTTCGGGCGCTTGCATGGCGGCAGTGTGGCAGTGACGGTGTCCCGTGCCTTGAACCGCCGACCGGCCACGCTGCAGCTTCCCTCGGTCGCGCTCCAGGGCGATGAAGCGCAGCCCGTCGGGCGCAGACGTGGGTCGGCGCAAGGGCGCGCCTTGGCCCCGTTCAAGCGGCCATGCTGCGCCCCCAACCCCTTGTAGCCGTGAGGTCCCCCTTGTCCCTTCAGTCCCCGCCCCGCTGGCACCTGCTCCTGCTGCGCAGCTTCTACCTGCTGATGGCCGTCGGCGGAGCCTTCACGTTTTGGCCCGGGGTGCTGCAACCCGAAGCGCACACAGGCGGGGCGCACACCGTGGTCAGCGCGCTGTTGGCCACGATCACCGGCCTCGCGCTGCTCGGCGTGTGGCGACCGCTGCGCATGCTGCCCTTGCTGCTGGTCGAGCTGCTTTGGAAGGCGGTGTGGGTGATGGCCTTTGCCCTGCCCTTGTTGCGAGCCGGACAAACCACACCGGCGCTGGTGGAGAACCTGTTCGCCTGCGGGCTTGGCTTGGTTCTGATTCCGCTGATCGTCCCTTGGCGCTGGCTGTGGCGCAGCTGGCGCGCATCGGATGGGTCAGATGCCTGAAGGATCCACGTCGATCGCCCAACGCAGCACGCCCCGGTGCTGACGGGCCAGCTGCATCACCTCGGGCATCCAGGCTTGCAGGGCGCGCTGCAGTGGCGGGCGGTGGGGGCTCTCCACCAGCATCTGCCAGCGCCATTGATTGGCCACGCGGGCCACCGGGTGCGGCACCGGGGGGTACCAGCTCAGCTCGGGGGCGAGTTGCTGGCCCAGCTCGGCGCAAGCGGCCAGGAAGTCGCGCGCCTGCAGTTGCTCGCGGCTGTCGGCGCGAAGCAGCGCGAGGTGGGCAAAGGGGGGCAGGCCGGCGGCCTGTCGTTCTTCCAACTGCCGGGCGGCAAAGCCTGCGTAGTCGCTGCGCAGCAGGGCCTGGAACAGCGGGTGCTGGGGCTGCCCGGTCTGGATCCAGACCTCGCCGCCGCCGCCTGCGCGGCCGGCGCGGCCGGCGGCCTGCAGCAGCAGCGCGAAGAGCCGTTCGGGGGCGCGAAAGTCGCTGCTGAAGAGCATGGTGTCCGGGTTGAGCGCAGCCACCAGGCTGACGCGGCGGAAGTCGTGCCCCTTGGCGATCATCTGCGTGCCCACCACCACGTCCACCTCGCCCGCGTGCACCTGGGCCAGCTGCGCCTCCAGGCTGCCCACGGCGCGCGTGGTGTCGGCGTCCAGGCGCAGCACGCGGGCTTGGGGCAGCCACTCGCCAATCTGCTCGGCCAGGCGCTCGGTGCCGCGGCCCACGGGCAGGATGTCGGTGTTGCCGCAGTCCGGGCAGCGTTTGGGCACGGGCTCGGTGAAGCCGCAGTGGTGGCAGCGCAGCGTGCGGTCGCTTTTGTGGAACACGCGCCAGGCGCTGCAGTGCGGGCAGTCGCTCTTCCAGGCGCAGGCGCCGCACTGCAGCACCGGCGCGTAGCCGCGGCGGTTGAGCAGCAGCAGCGATTGCTCGCCGCGCAGGCGGCGCTGCTCGATGGCGTCGATGAGCGCTTGGGCCATCGGCGGCTGCGCCACCCCCTTGCTGCGCGGCAGGCGGGTGGTATCGAGCAGGCGGATGGCGGGCAGCGGCGCAGCATTCACGCGCTGGGGCAGGTCCAGGCGGTGGTAGCGGCCACTCAGGCTGTGTTGCCAGGTTTCCAGAGAGGGCGTGGCCGAGCCCAGCAGCACCGGCACCTCGGCCTGCGCGGCGCGCAGCACGGCCAGGTCGCGGGCGCTGTGGCGCGCGCCGTCCTGGGCCTTGAAGCTGGCGTCGTGCTCCTCGTCGACCACGATGAGCCCGAGGCGCGGCAGCGAGGCCATCACGGCCAGCCGGGTGCCGAGCACCAGCTGCGCCTCGCCGCGATGCGCGGCCGACCAGTGGCGCAAGCGGCGGGCCGGGGTCAACGCGCTATGCAGGGTGACCAGGCGCTCCGCGCCGAAGCGCGCGGCGAAGCGGGCCTCCAGCTGCGGGGTGAGGTTGATTTCGGGCACCAGCACCAGCACCTGCAGGCCGCGCGCCAGCGCTTCGGCGGCAGCGTGCAGGTACACCTCTGTCTTGCCGCTGCCGGTGACGCCCCACAGCAGCAGCGGCGGGCGGGCGGCGCCGGGTTCGAACTGCGCGCAGACCGCGGCCACCGCAGCCTGTTGCGCTTCGTTCAGCATGGGTGGCGCTGAAGCCAGGCCGGCAGCACCCACCGAATGTGCGACCTGCGGCGTGGCGCGCTGGCGCCGCTGCAAGGTGGCCGGCGTGGCCTGGTGCAGCCCGACGGGCAGGGCCTGCAGCGCGAACTCCCCCAGTCCGCGCTGGTAGTAGCCGGCGGCGAAGGCCACCAAGCGGCGCCAGCCGGCATCCAGTGCCGGCAGGGGCAGCAGCGCTTGCACGGGCTTCAGCGCCTGGGCCTCTTCGTCGCTCAGAAGCTCGCTGGCCCAGACCACGCCCAAGACCTCGCGCCGCCCCAGCGGCACGCGCACGAGTTGGCCGGGGCTCAAAGCCTCGCCGTAGCGATAGTCGAGCGCCGTGTCCAAGCCAGCATGCTGCGGCAGCGACACCGCCACCTGCACCCGCCAGGTCGGCTGCAAACTTGAGGAAAAAGTCACAAGCCGCTGATTTGATTGAGGGTTTGAAAACTACCCACAGCCTGTGGACAACTTTGTGGGCAACACGCGATGGAACGGGGCAGGGCCGGCCCCCGTCGATGCATCCGGAAACACCCGCATCCCTGAGGATTCCAGGAATTTTCTTTTCAAATCAATGCCTTGCACGAGCGCCTGCGGCTTCTAGACGGGTATTGACAAATCCCGCGTCCGGGTCCAGGTGCTTGGGGACAAGCCTCAGCGCAAGGCGCGCGAATGCGCGTGCACCGCCTCCACCAGCGCGGCCACCGATTCGATGGGGGTGTGCTGGCTGATGCCATGGCCCAGATTGAACACATGCCCCCCCCAGCCGCCGTCGGCGCGCTGCGGGCGGCCAAAGCTGTCGAGCAGCTTGCGGGCTTCTGCCGCCACCACCTCGGGCGGGGCAAAGAGCAGCATCGGGTCGAGGTTGCCCTGCAAGGCCACGCGGTCCCCCACCTGGGCGCGGGCGCGGCCCAGGTCCAGCGTCCAGTCCAGGCCCAGCATGTCGGCGCCACTGTCCAGCATGTCGCCCAGCCACAAGCCACCGCCCTTGGTGAAGAGGATGTGCGGCACGCGTTGGCCGTCAGCGCCCGTCTTCTTGAGTTGCGCCAGCACGCGCCGGCTGGCCGGCAGCGCAAAGCGCTGGTAGGCATCGTGTGCCAGCACGCCACCCCAGGAGTCGAAGAGCATCAAGGCCTGCGCGCCGGCGTCGATCTGCGCATTCAGGTAGGCAGCCACGGCGTCGGCCAGCAGGTCGAGCAGGCGCTGCATGAGGTCGGGTCGGCGGTACAGCAGGGTCTTCACCGCGCGGTAGTCGTCGCTGCCCTTGCCTTCGACCATGTAGCAGGCGAGTGTCCAGGGGCTGCCGGCGAAACCGATCAGGGGCACACGCCCGTTCAAGGCCTTGCGGATGCTGGTCACCGCGTCGAAGACATAACGCAGGCTCTCCAGGTCGAAGTGCAGCGACTCCAGGCTGGCCTCGTCGTGCACGGTGCGCGCGAAGCGCGGGCCCTCGCCTTCGCCGAAGGAAAGGCCCAGGCCCATGGCGTCGGGCACGGTCAGGATGTCGCTGAACAGGATGGCCGCGTCGAGCGGAAAGCGCTCGAGCGGCTGCAGCGTCACCTCGGTGGCGAAATCCGGGTGCGTGGCCAGCCCCATGAAGCTGCCCGCCTTGGCGCGCGTGGCCTTGTACTCCGGCAGATAGCGGCCGGCCTGGCGCATCAACCAGATGGGGGTATGCGAGGTGGGCTGGCGCAGCGCGGCGCGCAGGAAGGTGTCGTTCTGCAAGGGGGCGAAGCTCATGGACGCCATTGTCGAGCAGGCAAAACAAAGGGCAGCCGAAGCTGCCCTTGATCTGGAACACGGAAAGGCGCGGTGTCAGACGTTCTTGCGGCGCGTGGCGCGGGATGCAGCCAACAGAGCCAAGCCGGAAAGCAGCAGGGCGCTGGGCGCCGGGACCGTGCCGCCTGGCTCGCGATCGCCGTCAACGTCATGGCGCATGCCGCTGATCTGGAAGCCGAAATCGTCGTTGCTCCAGATGCTGACGCCGGCGATGTCTTTGCGACCGCCTTCACGGCTGAAACCCAATTCGTTCTTTCCATCGACCAAGTCGCTCAGCGCCAGGACATCTCCGATCAGGACGCCCTCGAAGTTGAAGAAGGCCAGGAAGAGCGTGGACTGATTGTTGTCGGCGTCAAAACCATCCCAACCATGCAGGATGAAGTCGAAGCGCGACTGGTCGTTGTTGAAGAACAACGAGAGTGCACCGGTGCCAAGCGCATCGGTCTTCGGAGTGCCGCCGTTCGATCCGTCGGGGCCGACACCGGCCAGCAGAATGCCATCTGCGCCGCCATCCACCAGTGCGAGGTTCTTGCCCGCGTCCCCCGTCAACAGCCACTGTGGGGACTGCACGGAATCATGGCCGCCGAGCATGTCGGAGTTGCCCGAGCGCGAAAGCGTCTGACCTTCGAAGCGCTCGCCGAACTTGACGTTCCCCAGGTCCAGGAGGTTGTCAATCGTGCAACCCGACGCACTCGGACTCACCGGGGGATCGGTTTCGCACTGAAGGCCGCCCAGGGCGACCCCGAAGCCTCCATTCGGGTCGTACGCCACCCGGTTGATGGCTGCTGCTTGCACGCCGCACGAAACGGCCAAGCTTGCCAAGGCCAGAAGGTATGCACCAAGATTTTTGGGACCCATGTTGTTCTCCTGTGAAGGGGTGGCTTCAACGCGCCGGTTGCCTACCGCATTCAAGATTCGAGCCAGGACCCCAAGCTGTTGATTTCCAAGAGATTTCATGGCGCTGCCGGGAACCCTGTCAATTCTCCCGACACCGGTATCGAATGAGACCGTGAACTCTTCACGGACACTCAGTTGGCCACGGCGCGTTGCCGCGCCAACCAGCTCTCGCCCTGGAGAAGGGTGACGGGTTCTTGAATCTGGCCTGCCTCAAGGCAAAGGAAATGCTGCCAGTCCTGCCTCGGCAGGTCCGGCAGTTGGTGCTCTGGGCCTGGATTCCAGATCACCGCATTCTCGAACCCCTCGGGCTCCAGCAAGAGCGCGCGGCCGCTGTCCAACTCGGTCATCACCAGCGGTCCGCCCGGCCCGCTTACCAAGCGGTCAATGGCGCGGCCTGTCAGGAGCTCCAGGCGCCGGCTGTGCTGGACCCCTTTAGCGCCGGTGGCGGCGTCTCGGTAGGGGCGGTCCTGAAGCCCGTCGATGACGACGCGCCCGGCGTCGGCCACACGCCAGTAGCTGTGCAGGGCGGCCTGGAATTGCATGGGAGCAGTGTCCAGGTTCTCCACTGAGAGCTCCAATTCCAGCACGGCTCGCTGAATGCGCACCGTCAGCTCCAGCGCAAAGCGATGCGGCCACAGAGAGAGCGTCTCGCCATCGCTTTCCAAGCGCAGGGTGGCCAGTGCGTCGTCGCGACCCGTGTCGTGCTGGATCACTTGCCAAGCGCGGGTTCGGGCGATGCCATGGCGTGGGCCAGGCCCGAGGTCGGCGAACTGCGGAAAGATGACGGGCACGCCGCCGCGCAGTGCCTTGCCGGGCCTGGCGTTCGAAGCGGGCGAGCTATACAAGCGCTCCGCGCCGCCAGCCGGGACCCAGCTCAGCAACTGTCCGCCCCAATGCGCTACCTCGGCGCGGGCACCACAGGGCGACTTGAGGGTGAGCGTCTTGTCCATATGCCTTCAGTCCCAAAGAAAAAGCCCGCCGGTGGCGGGCTCGTGCGTCGACAAGCTGTCGCCGTATCAGCTTTTCATGCCCCGCAGCTTGCGCGCTGCGGCAATCTGTGCGGCCAGGGTGGCCAGCTCAGCCTGGGCGTGAGCGAGGTCGATGTCGCTCTTGGCGTTCTTCAGCGCCTCCTCGGCGGCAGCCTTGGCCTCGGCGGCCTTGGCTTCGTCGAGGTCGTGGCCGCGGACCGCCGTGTCAGCCAGCACGGTCACGCCATGCGGTTGCACTTCGAGGATGCCGCCAGCGACGAAGATGAACTCCTCGCCGCTGCCGTCGGCCTTTTCGATGCGCACCGCGCCGGGCTTGATGCGGGTGATGAGCGGGGTGTGGCGCGGCAGGATGCCGAGCTCACCGTTCTCACCCGGCAGGGCGACGAACTTGGCCTCGCCGGAGTAGATGCTCTCTTCGGCCGAGACGACGTCAACGTGGAGGGTTGCCATGTTCGATCTCTCTTAGCGTGTGAAAAAGGTGCAAGAAGCAAGCATGCGGTTCGCGGGCTAGGCGCCGCGCGGAAGCGGACTTTCGTCCGCTGAGCACGGCAACGACGCCCCCGGACCGCAGGCGCCGCTTATTGCAGCTTTTTCGCTTTCTCGATGGCTTCGTCGATGGTGCCGACCATGTAGAAGGCTTGCTCGGGCAGGTGGTCGCACTCGCCGTTCACGATCATCTTGAAGCCGCGGATGGTTTCCTTCAGCGGAACGTACTTGCCGGCGGTTCCGGTGAACACTTCGGCGACGTGGAAGGGCTGCGACAGGAAGCGCTGGATCTTGCGCGCGCGGGCCACGGCCAGCTTGTCTTCCGGCGAGAGTTCGTCCATGCCCAAGATGGCGATGATGTCGCGCAGTTCCTTGTAGCGCTGCAGCACGGCCTGCACCTCGCGAGTGGTGCGGTAGTGCTCCTCACCGACGACGTTCGGGTCGATCTGGCGGCTGGTCGAGTCCAGCGGGTCCACGGCGGGGTAGATGCCCAGCGCGGCGATGTCGCGGCTCAACACCACGGTGGCGTCCAAGTGGGCGAAGGTGGTGGCGGGCGAGGGGTCGGTCAAGTCATCCGCCGGCACGTACACGGCCTGGATGGACGTGATGGAGCCGACCTTGGTCGAGGTGATGCGCTCCTGCAGGCGGCCCATTTCCTCGGCCAGCGTCGGCTGGTAGCCCACGGCGGAGGGCATGCGGCCCAGCAGTGCGGACACTTCGGTACCGGCCAGGGTGTAGCGGTAGATGTTGTCGACGAAGAAGAGCACGTCGCGGCCTTCGTCGCGGAAGGCTTCAGCCATGGTGAGGCCGGTCAGGGCGACGCGCAGGCGGTTGCCCGGCGGCTCGTTCATCTGGCCATAGACCATCGCGACTTTGGACTCGCTCAGGTTGTCCTGCTTCACGACGCCCGAGTCGGACATCTCGTGATAGAAGTCGTTGCCCTCGCGGGTGCGCTCACCCACGCCAGCGAACACGGACAGACCCGAGTGCGCCTTGGCGATGTTGTTGATGAGCTCCATCATGTTCACGGTCTTGCCGACGCCGGCGCCACCGAACAGGCCCACCTTGCCGCCCTTGGCGAACGGGCAGATCAAGTCGATCACCTTGATGCCGGTTTCCAGCAGCTCTTGCGACGGGCTCAGCTCGTCGTAGGCCGGGGCGGCACGGTGGATGGAAGCGTTCAGTTCGTTCGAGACCTCGCCGCGCTCGTCGATGGGGTTGCCCAGCACGTCCATGATGCGGCCGAGCGTGGCCTTGCCGACGGGCACGCGGATGGTGTCGCCGGTGTTGTAGACCACCGAGCCACGGCGCAGGCCGTCGGACGAACCCAGCGCGATGGTACGGACGATGCCGTCACCCAGCTGCTGCTGCACTTCCAGGGTCAGAGCCGAGCCGTCCATCTTGAGGGCGTCGTAGACCTTGGGCATCTGGTCGCGCGGGAACTCCACGTCCACCACGGCGCCGATGCACTGAACGATCTTGCCTTGAGCGTTAGCCATTTGAATTTCCTTGTGTTGCCTGTATTCAGTTCATCTGCAGCCGTCAGCCGCCAATGGCGGCGGCGCCAGACACGATTTCCGAGAGTTCCTTGGTGATCGCAGCTTGGCGGGTCTTGTTGTAGACCAGCTTCAGTTCCTTGATCAGGTTGCCGGCGTTGTCCGTGGCTGCCTTCATGGCCACCATGCGCGCCGACTGTTCAGAGGCCATGTTCTCGGCCACCGCCTGGTAGACGAGCGACTCGGTGTAACGCACCAGCAGGTCGTCGATCACCGTGGCGGCGTCGGGTTCGTAGATGTAGTCCCAGCCGTGTTCGGTCTTGGCCTTGTCCTTCAAGCCCTCGGCCGACAGGGGCAGCAGCTGCTGCACCATCGGCTCCTGCTTCATCGTGTTGATGAAGCGGGTGTAGCAGACGAACACCGCCGACAGCTCGCCCTTGGCGTACTTGTCCAGCAGCACCTTGACCGGGCCGATGAGCTTTTCCAGGTGCGGCGTGTCGCCGAGCTGGGTCGCATGGGCCACCACGGTGGCGCCGATGCGGTTCATGAAGCCCAGACCCTTGTTGCCGATGGCCACGATCTCGGCCTTGTTGCCCGCCGCTTGCACCTCTTTGAGCTTGCCAGTGACGGCACGCAGCATGTTGGTATTCAAGCCGCCGCACAGGCCCTTGTCAGTCGTCACCAGCACCAGGCCGACGGGCTTCTTCGCGTCGTTGGCCACGGTGAACGGGTGCTTGTACTCGGGGTTCGCCAGTGACAGGTGGCCGGCAATGATGGCCACCTTCTCGCTGTACGGACGTGCCGTGCGCATGCGGTCCTGCGCCTTGCGCATCTTGGCCGCCGCGACCATTTCCATGGCCTTGGTGATCTTCTTGGTGTTTTCGACCGACTTGATCTTGGTGCGGATTTCCTTGCCTGCCGCCATGTCTTCTCCTTGGGGGAAGCAGGGGCCGAAGCCCCCGTCGGGTGGTCAGATCAAGCGAAAGACTTCTTGAACGCTGCGATGGCGTCGTTCAATTCGGTCTCGGCATCCTTGTCCATCGCCTTGTTCTGCTCCAGCTTGGCCAGCAGCGCGGCGTGGCTGCTCTTCAGATGCTGGTGCAGACCATGCTCGAACGACAGCACCTTCTTCAGGTCCACGTCATCCAGGTAGCCCTTGTTGGCGGCGTAGATCGAGGCGGCCATCAGGCTGATCGGCAGCGGCAGGTACTGGGCCTGCTTCAGCAACTCGGTCACGCGGGCACCGCGGTCCAGCTGCTTGCGGGTCGCAGCGTCCAGGTCCGAGGCGAACTGCGCGAAGGCGGCCAGTTCACGGTACTGCGCCAAGTCGGTCCGGATACCGCCGGAGAGGCTCTTCACCAGCTTGGTCTGTGCAGCGCCACCGACGCGAGACACCGAAATACCGGCGTTGATCGCGGGACGGATGCCGGCGTTGAACAGGTTGGTTTCCAGGAAGATCTGGCCGTCGGTGATCGAAATCACGTTGGTCGGCACGAAGGCCGACACGTCACCGGCTTGCGTTTCGATGATCGGCAGGGCCGTCAGCGAGCCGGTCTTGCCCTTGACCTCGCCCTTGGTGAAGGCTTCGACGTAGTCGGCGTTCACGCGGGCGGCGCGCTCGAGCAGGCGGCTGTGGAGATAGAACACGTCGCCGGGGAAGGCTTCGCGGCCCGGCGGGCGACGCAGCAGCAGCGAGACCTGGCGGTAGGCCACGGCTTGCTTGGACAGATCGTCGTAAATGATCAGCGCGTCTTGGCCGCGGTCGCGGAAGTACTCGCCCATCGTGCAGCCCGAGTAGGCCGACACGTATTGCATGGCAGCCGATTCCGAGGCCGAGGCGGCGACGACGATGGTGTAGTCCATCGCGCCGTTGGCTTCCAGCGAGCGCACCACGTTCTTGATCGACGACGCCTTCTGACCGATGGCGACGTAGACGCAGACCATGTTCTGGCCCTTCTGATTGATGATCGTGTCGATCGCCACCGCGGTCTTGCCGGTCTGGCGGTCGCCGATGATCAGCTCGCGCTGGCCACGGCCGATCGGCACCATGGTGTCAATGCACTTCAGGCCGGTCTGGACGGGTTGGTCCACCGACTTGCGCGCGATCACGCCCGGGGCGACCTTCTCGATCACGTCGGTCATCTTGGCGTTGATCGGCCCCTTGCCGTCGATGGGCTGGCCCAGCGCGTTGACCACGCGGCCAATCAGCTCGGGGCCTACCGGCACTTCCAGGATGCGGCCCGTGCACTTCACGGTGTCGCCTTCCGAGATGTGCTCGTAGGCGCCCAGCACCACGGAGCCGACCGAGTCGCGCTCCAGGTTCAGCGCCAGACCGAAGGTGGGCTGGCCGCTGGCGTCGGCCGGGAACTCCAGCATTTCGCCCTGCATCACGTCCGAGAGGCCGTGGATGCGCACGATGCCGTCCGACACGGACACCACGGTGCCCTGGTTGCGGATGTCCGACGAGGCGCCGAGGCCTTCGATGCGGCTCTTGATCAGTTCCGAAATTTCGGCGGGATTCAGTTGCATTGCTTTCTCCGCAATTGGGGGGACACCGTTGAAGCCCGGGGCTTCAATGCGTCAGCGCCACTTTCATTTGTTCCAGACGGGCACGCACCGAGGTGTCGAGCACTTCGTCGCCCACGACCACGCGCACGCCGCCAATGAGCTCCGGCTTCACCAGCACCTGGGGCTTGAGCTTGCGACCGAAGCGCTTCTCCAGCACCGCAACGGTGTCAGCCAGCTGCGCGTCGTCGAGCGGAAAGGCCGACTCGATGCAGGCGTCGAACACGCCGCGCTGGCTGTTCACGAGCGCGCGGAACTGCTTGGCCACTTCGGGCAAGGCGTTCAGGCGACCGTTCTCGATGACCGTGTGCAGCAGATTGACCACTTTCGGCGACAGGGCAGCCTTCGAGACGCTGCTCAGCAGGTCAAACACCTGCGAGGGCTGCGTCTTGGGGTTGCCAGCGAACTGCAGCAGCTGCTCGTTCCCGGCGACCTGCCCCACGGCTTCGACCTGAACGGCAAGCTGAGCGGCGTCGTCCGTGCCGACTGCCTTGAACAAGGCCTCGGCGTAGGGGCGCGCGATGGTTGCGAGCTCGGCCACGATCAGAGCTCCGTCTTCAGGCGGCTCAGCAACTCGGCGTGAACGCCGGCGTTGACCTCGCGCTTGAGGATGGCTTCCGCGCCCTTGACCGCCAGCACGGCGACTTGATCGCGCAGCTGTTCGCGGGCCTTGGTGGCTTCCTGCTCGGCCTCGGCGCGCGCGGCGGCGACGATCTTCGCCCCTTCCTCGGCAGCCTTGCCCTTGGCTTCTTCGATCATCTGCAGCGCCAGGCGCTCGGCGTCGGCGAGCCGCTTGGCGGCGTCGTCACGGGCGCTCGAGAGCTGCTGCTCGACCTTCTTGTTGGCGGTGGCCAGTTCCAGCTTTGCCTTGTCGGCGGCGGAAAGGCCTTCGGCGATCTTCTTCGCGCGCTCGTCCAGGGCGCTGGTGATCGGGGGCCACACGAACTTCATCGTGAACCACACCAAGATCGCAAAAACGATCATCTGGACGATGAGGGTGCCGGTGATGCTCACTTCATTGCCTCACTAAGGGGATGGGGACGCAGCCATGCGGCTGCGAAGAAAGGGCCCGGCGTCAATGCGCAGCGGGCCGCCCTCCACCCGATTACTTGGCGGCGATTTGAGCCAGCTGACCCAGGAACGGGTTGGCGGTGGCGAACCACAGCGCGATACCGGTGCCGATGATGAACGCCGCGTCGATCAGGCCGGCCAGCAGGAACATCTTGGTCTGCAGTTCGCCCATCAGCTCGGGCTGGCGTGCGGCCGACTCAAGGTACTTGCTGCCCATGATGCCGATGCCGATACAGGCACCGAGCGCGCCCAGACCAATGATGAGGCCGGCGGCGAGGGCAACAAAGCTGATGACTTCCATGATGACTCCTAGGTGTTGTGAGTGGGGGAGGGAAAGGGGAACGAAAACCAGTGGATCAGTGCGCGTCGTGCGCTTGGCCGACGTAGACCAGCGTCAGCATCATGAACACGAACGCTTGCAGCGTGATGATCAGGATGTGGAAGATGGCCCAGGCGGAGCCGGCAATGATGTGCAGCAGCGAGAGCGCGAGGCCCGTGCCCAGGCTCACGGTGGCCCAGGCGCCGCCCATCAGGGCAATCAGCATGAAGATCAGTTCGCCGGCATACATGTTGCCGAACAGTCGCATACCGTGCGAGACGGTCTTGGCGATGAACTCGACGATTTGCATCGCCAGATTGGGCAGCCACAGCGCAGGGTGGCCACCGAAGGGGGCCGAGATGAGCTCGTGGCCCCAGCCGCCCAGACCCTTGATCTTGATGTTGTAGAAGATGCAGATCAGCAGCACCGAGACCGACAGGCCCATGGTGACCGACAGGTCGGCGGTCGGCACGACGCGCATGTAGGCGTGGTGCGGATCGTGGCCCATCACTCCATAAGCCTGTGCCCACAAGGAAGGGATCAGGTCGAGAGGCAACAGGTCCATGGCGTTCATCAGGAAAATCCAGACGAACACCGTGAGCGCCAGGGGCGACACCAGCTTGCGGCTGTTCGCGTTGTGCACGATGCCCTTGGCTTGGTTCTCAACCATCTCGACCAGCAACTCCACCGCGGCCTGGAAGCGACCCGGCACGCCCGAGGTGGCGGACTTGGCCGCACGCCACAGCAGGAAACTGCCGATGACGCCCAGCAGCACCGAGAACAGGATGGAGTCGTAGGAGAACACCGTCAGGTCGAAGGTGCCCGTGAACTCCTTGTTCCGCCAATGCGTCAGGTGGTGGACGATGTATTCGCCCGACGTCGGTGCGTGCTGTTCTGCTGCCATGGCTGCTCGTCTATCCGTTCAACTGTTCTTGCTTCGGCCGCGCCACAGCAGCGCAACCCACACCATTTGCACGCCGATGGCCAAAGCCACCAGCAAGGCGGGCCAACTCAAGTCCGGCACCAAGCGCGGCGCCAGGACGAGCAGAACCACCGTCAAACCCAACTTCACCAACTCCCACAGCATGAAACTCACGGCGGACACACCGGGGTTCAAGCTGGTGAGCCGGCTGGTCATGCCTCGCGCCATCAGGCCACTCGGCACCACCACGGCCATGGCGCCATAAAGCGCCGACCAAAAAACACTCGCTTGGCGCGTCAACCACCACGCCAATCCCGCGACAGCGACGCCCGCTACGGCTTGCGCCGCAACCACCCGCCATGGAGACATGGCAGGCTGCCTCGCCCTCAAAGCCTCAGCCTCTTCCCGGCTGAGCGCCTTGACGGTTGTCTCGTCGTCGGCCTCTTCGATCCAGGGGTCAGGCCGCGACACGGCGCGAGAACCGACCCCGCCCTGCCTGACTTCCATGAAATCCTCGGTAACCACCAGCGAAACCCCGAGAGTATAGGGGTAAGACCGGGGTGAGCCTTCTCACCTGCCAAAGACCCTCTTCAGGATGGCGCTGCCCGTTCCAACAGGGTCCTGGCGAATCCGCCGCTCTTCCTCGCCGATCTGCCAGAAGAGCCCATCGAGCGCCTTACGCGTCACGTAGGCCTGGATGCTGGCGTCTTCGCCCTTGAGCAGGCCCAAGCCTGCGGCCTTCGAGGCCACCGCGTTGTACTTCTCCGCAAGCCCTTGTTTGTCAGTGGCTAGGGCAACGATGGGCAGGAAGCGCGCGCTGAGCGCTTCGCGCGTCTTGGTCTCAAAGAAGCGGGTGACCGCGTCGTCGCCCCGTGCTCGAACCAGTTGCAGCGCGTCTTCCACGCTCAGCCGTTTGACCGCGTCCACCAGCACCGAGCGTCCAGCTGGCACCGCCTGCTCGGCGGCTCGGTTCATGGCCGTGACCAGTTCGTCCACCCGCCGCCCTTGGCCCGCCGCCTTCAGCAAACGGGCGGCCTTGTCGAGCGCACCGGGCAGCGGGATGCGCAACTGCTCGTTGTCCATGAAGCCCCCGCTGCGGCCCAGGGCAGCGACCGCCGCCAGGGCCCCGCGCTCCAAGGCCGCGCGCACGCCGCTTGCGGCGTCGGTCTCGCTCAAGGGCAGCGCCTTCGCGGGCGCAAGCACCACAATGCCCATCGATCCCAGCAGTTCACGGCGCCACATGTTCCAGCCCCCCGGTGTGCGGTCGAATCATTCTGCGCCACCCATGTGGCGGCCGCTCCTGGGCTGGCTGGTGGCCTCGGTCCTGGTGCATGCCGTCAGCATGGCACCGCGACCCAGCCCACCCAGCCCTGAGCGTTCGCTGGGCGGCAGCTGGGGGCGCTTCCAGGTTCGGCAAGCCCAGTCGGCGCCGCTTGCCGCGCTGAACCCACCCGCTCGGGCCGAGGCGCCCGCCCGCCTGAGTGCACGCACAGCACCTCCTTCAGCCGCCGTTCCAGACTCAAGCCCAGCGGCCGGCACTGGCCCGGCCTGGCCCTCCAGCGCCGAGTGGCCCTTCAAGCTGCAGTGGCGCGGCGAATCCGGCGAGGCCATGCTGCGATGGGAACAAGACGGCCAGCGCTATCGGCTGCGACTCGAGCGCCGAAGTGGCGGACGCGAGCTGCCGGCCTGGCAGTCCGAAGGTCGCTTGGGCGAGAGCGGCTTGCTTCCCGACCGCTTCTGGGCGGGTCGCGCCGGCCGCCGGGCACAGACCCTGCAGCAGTTCGACGCGCCCGAGGCGCGCTGGCCCCCCGGCACGCAGGACCGGCTGAGCTGGCTCTGGCACGCTTCCATGCAAGCGGCTGCACAGGGTCTACGGCCGGGCGGCACGCTGCAGTTGCAGGTGGCTGGCTGGCGCGGTGAGCTGCAGACCTGGCTCCTGCAAGCAGAGGCGGACCCTGAGCAGCCCCATTGGCTGCGTCTGCGACGCCTCGGGCCTGAAGGAAGTCTGCTGGAACAGCTGCTGTGGCTGGATCCGGCACGCGGCCACCGCCCGGTACGTTTGCAGGTGCGCTTCGATGACAACGATCGCTGGAGCCTGGAGGCTCTGGACACCGCCACGCCGCCGCCGGTCGGGCACGCCCCACCGCCGGGCCCCTGAGCCCTGCGCAGCCGTGACTTTCCACCCAACTCAATGCCCTGGTGCACGCCGGGCAGGTCACGGTCGTGCCAATATGGGCTCCAACGGGGCTTGATGTTCCCGCTACCGGCCCAAGCTGGCGCTTTCCAGGAGGAAACCATGCACCTGCTTTACCAGTCCGACAGCTACATCGTGGTGCGCTTTGAGGTGCCCGTCGAACATGAGGCAACGGACGCGCAGGGCAACGGCCTGTCGCGTGGCGGCTTCGAGATCGTCGACAAATTCGCGCGCCGCGAGATCTTCATTGAAGGCGCGCTGGCCCAGCAGTTCGAAGACGGCGTCACCGCGCTCGGAGAAGGCGAGCCCTCCGAGGAGGACTACGACGACTTCATCGAGCGCTTCGCCGCGCTTGGCAACACGCCAGTGCTGATGCATTGAGGGCGGCGCCGGGAACTGGCGCAGAAACTGGCACACTGAGCGCCTTCGGTCGGCAGTTCACCCAGGCGTTGCCGCGCGGCCCAGCCGCGAGCTAAACCTGCCCGGTCCTCCCTCAGCGCCCGCAGACCTCGCGTCGCCCGCTGCAAGTCGGCAACCCACAGCAGCCGCTGTTCGCGGCTTTGGCGACATGGAGTTGCTGCGATGAGCCGTCTTCCTTTCCCGACCCATATCCCCGACACCGCCGCGTTTGCGCGTGCGCTCGGCCGCTCGCTCAAGGAGCGCGAGCAGCAGGGCTTGCCCTTGCCCGGCCATGTCGAATTGCTGAACCTCGTGGCCCGTGCCGTGGGCCAGCGCAATGTGCAGGCCCTTCGTGCCGCGCCCATCGCCGTCGAAGACCGCGAACCCCTCGCCTTGAGCGAGCACGCGCGCCGCGCGCTGGCCTTGTTCGACAGCCGCGGTCGCCTCACGCTTTGGCCCGCCAAACGCACCGTGCAGAAGCTCTGCATGTGGCTGCTTTGGATGCGCTTTGACGCCGACCGCCCCTACACCGAGGCCGAGGTGAATGCCATCCTGAAAGCCGCCAACGCCTTCGACGACCACGTCACGCTGCGCCGCGAGCTCATCAACGATGGCCTGATGGCCCGCACCAGCGATTGCCGCGAGTACCGGAAACAACCAGCGCGTCCAGGCGAAGATGCGCGCGCGCTGATGCAGGCTTGGCGCGCCCGGCAGCGACACTGAGCCGGTGAACCGCGCTCCCCAACTCCTCAGCGGCACCGCCTTCGCACTCGCCGCCGGGCTCATGTGGGGATTGGTCTTCGTCGCCCCCCTGCTGTTGCCGCACTACTCGCCAGCGCTGCTGGCCGTCGGCCGCTACCTGGCCTTCGGCCTCATCTGCCTGCCGTTGGCACTGCTCGACCGCCTTGAGTTGCAGCGCCTGAGCCGTGCCGACTGGCTGGTCGCGGTGAAGCTGACCCTGGTCGGCAACTTCCTCTACTACCTTGCGCTCGCAGCCGCGATCCAACGCGCCGGCAATCCCTTGGTCAGCGTCATCATCGGCACCCTGCCGGTCATCATCGCAATCGCCTCCAACCAGAGAAACGCCGCGCGCGACGGGCGCCTCCCATGGCGGCTGCTGGCGCCTTCGTTGCTGCTCATCGCGATCGGCATCGGGTGCGTGAACCAGACCGAGTTCTCGCAGTTGGCACAGGGCGAGACCCAGCGCTACGTCGAGGGTGCGCTGATCGCGCTCATCGCCTTGGCTGCCTGGACCTGGTACCCCATCCACAACGCTGACTGGCTGCGGGCGCACCCCGATCGCAACCCCCGCGTCTGGGCCACGGCGCAAGGTCTGGTCACCTTGCCCATTGCGCTCTTGGGCTTGGGCTTGCTGTGGCTCTGGGAAGGCAGGCAGGGTGGCTTTGCGATGCCCCTAGGCCCGGATCCACTGGCCTTCGTCGGCCTGATGCTGGCCATCGGCCTGTTCGCCAGCTGGGGCGGCACCCTGTGCTGGAACGAAGCCAGCCAGCGACTGCCCACCACCTTGGTCGGTCAGCTCATCGTCTTCGAAACCCTGGCCGCGCTGGCCTACGGCTACTTGCAGCGTGGGCATTGGCCGCCGGCTTTGGCGCTGCTGGGGGTGGGGCTGCTGGTGGCCGGCGTCATCTGGGCGCTGCGGGTGCGCCCGAGCCCTGGCCCCAAGCCGGTTCATTGATCCGAGGCCCGTCAGGCTTTCAGCAGCTCGGCCTTCGTACCCAACCAGCGCTGCACTTGCGCGTGGGCGGCTGCGGGGTGTTCGCGCAGAAGGCGCGGGGCGATCTCGCGGGCCGCCACCAGCAAGGGGGCGTCTTCCTGAAGGTCGGCGAAGCGCAGCAGGTCGGCACCGCTTTGGCGATGGCCCATGAACTCGCCAGGACCGCGGATGGCCAGGTCGCGGCGGGCGATCTCGAAACCGTCACTGGTTTCCAGCATGGCCTTCATGCGCTCCCGGCCGCTTTCGCTCAAGGGCCCGGCGTAGAGCAGCACGCACACACTCGCCGCGGCCCCTCGCCCCACTCTGCCACGCAGTTGGTGCAGCTGCGCCAGGCCGAAGCGCTCGGCGTGCTCGATAACCATCAAGCTCGCGTTGGGCACGTCCACACCCACTTCAATCACCGTGGTGGCGACGAGCAGCGGCAACTCGCCACTGGCAAAGCGTTGCATCACCGCCGCCTTCTCGGCTGGTTTGAGCCTCCCGTGCAGCAAGCCGACCCGTTCGGCACCGAGTCGCTCGGCCAACTCGGCGTGCGTCGCGGTGGCGGCCTTCAGATCGCTCTCTTCGCTGTCCTCGATCAGCGGGCAGACCCAGTAGGCCTGCCGGCCCGCCTGCGTCTCCTGGGCGATGCGCTCCACCACCGCCTCGCGCTTGGACAGCTCGAAGAGCTTGGTGACGATGGGCGTGCGGCCCGGCGGCAGCTCGTCCAGGGTGCTCACGTCGAGGTCGGCGTAGTAGCTCATCGCCAGCGTGCGCGGAATCGGCGTCGCGCTCATCATCAGGAGATGCGGCTCCAGCCCGCGCTCGGCCAGCTTCTTGCGCAGGGCCAGGCGCTGCGCCACGCCGAAGCGGTGCTGCTCGTCCACCACGGCCAGGCCGAGTTGGCGGAACTGCACCTGGCTTTCGATCAGCGCATGCGTGCCCACCACCAGCTGCGCCTCACCGCTGGCGGCTTGCTCCAGCAGGCGCGCGCGGGCTTTGCCCTTCACGCTGCCGGTGATCCAGGCCACGCGCACCCCCAGCGGCTCCAGCCAGCCAACCAGCTTGCGCAGGTGCTGCTCGGCCAGCAGCTCGGTGGGCGCCATCAGCGCGCACTGCCAGCCGGCGTCGATGCAAACCGCCGCCGCCAGCGCCGCCACGACGGTCTTGCCCGAGCCCACGTCGCCCTGCAGCAATCGGTGGGCAGGCTGGGCCTGCGCCAGGTCGGCGGCGATCTCCTCGCCGACGCGGCGCTGCGCTCCGGTGAGCAGGAAGGGCAGCGTGGCCAGCAGCTGCTGCACCAGCGCACCGCCGCGCAGTGCCGGCGCGCGGTGCTGCGCGCGCAGCTGCTTGGCCTCCAGCTGGCTGAGCTGCTGTGCCAGCAACTCCTCGAACTTCAGCCGCTGCCAGGCCGGGTGATGGTGCTCCAGCAAGGCCTTCAGGCTGGCTGCGGGCGGCGGGTGGTGCAGGTAGTTCAAGGCGTCGCGCAAGCCAGGCAGGCCATCCGGCAGGCAGTCGGGGGGCAGCAGCTCGTGCAGGGGAGCGCGCGGCAAGGCGGCGGCGATGGCCTTTCGCAGGTAGGCCTGCGGCAGCCCGGCGCCGGCCGGGTAGACAGGCGTGAGGGCCTGCGCCAGCGGCGCCTCCGCGTCCTTCACCACCGGGTGCACCATCTCGCGGCCGAACAAGCCGCCACGCAGCTCACCACGCACGCGCAGGCGGCGCCCTTCGGCCATGGCCTTCTGTTGCGAAGGGTAGAAGTGCAGGAAGCGTAGCAAGAGGCTTTGGCCGTCCTCGTCGCGCAAGGAAACCAGCAGCTGCCGGCGCCGCGTCTGCTCCACGCGGCATTGCGTCACCACACCTTCCACCTGCACGGTCTCGCCCGGTTGCGCCTCGCGCAAGCGGGTCAGGCGCGTCTCGTCTTCGTAACGCAGCGGCAGGTGCAGGGCCAGGTCGATCGGGCGGCGCAGCCCGAGCCGCTCCATGGCGCGCTGCGGGCCGGAGGAGGCGGGTTTCTTGGCCGGGGAGTCAGGCGTCTGCGCAGCGCTCGGGGGCGGCATGGGCGGGCATTGTGGGCGTCAGGCGCGCTGCCGATAGGCCCAGAGCAGGTAGACACCCAGTGCCGTGCCGACTGGAAACACCAGAAGCAGCGGCAAGGCCGCCACTTGCAAGGGTCGGCGGGCGTCGGCGCGGCGCTGCCAGGCGCGCCAACCACCTGCCAGGGCCAGGGCACACCACACCAAGCCCAGCACAAACCACGCCACGAAAAGCATCGACCAGATCGAGCTCGTCAGGTCGCGCAGCGTGCGCAGCGGATCCAGGATGGCGTACGGCAGCACCGTGCTGGCGATGCCGATCAAGGCCATCAAGCCAGCCATACCGACCAGGATGCCGCTGATGCGCTGATGAGAATCCATGAGAGCCTCTCCTCGGGTTCAAGGCCTGGATGGCCGCCGCGACGCTTGCGCCAGCGTACGCAGCGTGGGTCGGCGCGTGCCGGGGTATGGCGCCAGATGGGCGACGTCGGGGTGGAAGAGCTCCATGACCCGCAGCAGCGCGCCGCGGCGCTGAAAGACCGAGTGCCGGCTCCAGAGCATGGCGCGCGGTGCGGTGTCGCCGGTGGCCTGTTGCCATTGGCGCTGCATTTGGCGGCGCGTGGCGCCCTGCACCGCCAGACGGCGCGGTTGCAGCAAGCTGCGGCTGACACGCGGGTCGGCATAGAGCAACTCAGCCAGCGGCCGGCGGCCCAGGCCCTTCAGCGCCTTCCAGGGACCGCACAGCGCGCTGCGATGCAGGCTGGAGCGCGCCCACACCAGCGGCCGGCCGTCCACGCGCAGCAGCACTTCGCGCACCAGCGTACAGCCGCGCCGCGGCAGCCCAAGCTGGCGTCGTTCAGGCGCGCGCAGGCGCGCCGGGCCTTGGCGCAAGAGTTCGACCTCGAAGCGCCCATGGCGCTTCAAGCGCTCGGTGAGACTGCCCGGCGCGCGCAGCCAGGCGCGGAGGCTAAGTCGGTCGGCGATGCCCATCAGTTGTCCATCAGCTGGTCGGGGTGCCCTGGTGAAAGCGCAGGCGCCATGCGCCCTCGTGCCATTGCCAGAGCGAGCTCCGTTCGGTGGCCTGTTCGCCGCGCCGGTTGCGGTAGCGCAGCAGAGCGAGTTCAGTGCTTAGGCGCTGCAGCGTGAAGGCTTCCATGTGTACGGCTTCGTCGTCCAGTGGGCTGGTGGCAAGCAGGTCGAGCAGCGCGACTCGGTTGAAACAGCGGCCTGAGCGCCCGACCTCCTGGGCCTCGGGGTGCAAGAGCGGCAGTACGCGGGTCGCATCGCGTCGCGTGGCGGGGGTTGCCAAGGCGCGTTCCAGTGCCTCCTGCAGGTTGAGCAGCTCCACGTCGTTCAAGGTCGAGGGCGACATTGATCGTTGAGCCAGTTGCGAGCGTCCACAAGGGGGTCTGAACCCACCTGGTCAGGCAGCACACGTCTGCCCACCGCACGCCCCTCGAAGTCCAACGCGCGGACTTCGGTGACGCCAAGCAAGCCTCCATTCGGCAATGGCATTGGCTGCACGCCAGTCGCCAGGCCGGCGGTCGGTGCGCCAAACGACCGGACGCGCGGCAGGCTGCGCAGCCCGATGGCAAGGAATTCTCCGGAGCTGGCGGTACTTGGCCCGATCAGCACGGCCACGGCAACATCAGCGGCAGCGGCCTGTCGCGGTGGCAAAGGGAAAGGCATGCGCTGGCGCGCCCGATCCTCGAAGTAGCCGACGTCTCGCGGTGGCAGCAGGGCCGCCAGTGCCAAGAACATCGGGTACATGTTGCCGCCGCTGTTTTGCCGCAGGTCCAGCACCAAACCACAGGGACGCGCGCGCAACAGTTCGGTCAGTCTTGAGGCGCCAGCGGCGGCATCACGCTTCCAGACGGCCTCGTCCATGCCCATGTAGCCCGGCATTTGCAGCACCTGGAACTGTCCCAGGTCAGCACCACGTTGCAGCAACACTTGCTCGCCTGGTGCCGTACCCGACTGCATGCGTCGGGCCTGCGCTGCGGGCAGGTAGAACGAATGAGCGTCGTGCTCACGGATTGCCCAGACCATGCCCTGCAGCGCCTCGTCCAGGTCGGCCGCACGATGCGTGCGCGCAGCCGTCTGGCGCGCACGCATCAGCACCCCGGGCCAGTCCACGGAAGTGCCAAACAACGCGCGCTCCTGCATCAGGCGTTGCGCCTCGACCAAGGTGGCCTCGATCTGCTCCGGGGACAGTCTTGGATTGGCGCGCAATGCCTGCACGGCAAGCAGGCCCAGCGCCACCAACGACCCAACAGCCAACGCCCAGATACTCCAGCGGCGGTGGTGCGCGCAGATCAAGACCGACCCAGCTCCCGCGCACGCGCCGCCGCCGCGTGCACGGCACGCTCGATGGCCTCGGCCACCCGGTCGGCACGCAGGGATTCCAGCGCCGCATGCGTGGTACCGCCCTTGCTGGTGACGCGTTCGCGCAGGGTGGTCAGCGGCTCGCTGGAGTGCAGGGCAAGCTGCGCGGCGCCGCCGCAGGTGGCCAGCGCCAGTTCGCGGGCCTGAGCCTCGCTCAGGCCGAGCTCGGTGGCGGCGGCCACCAGGGCCTCGCAGACGTAGAAGAAGTACGCCGGGCCGGAGCCGCTGAGCGCAGTCACCACGTCGAGCTGTTCCTCGCGCTCCAGCCACAGGCTGCGGCCGGTGGGGACGAGCACGGCTTCGACCTCGGCGCGGTCGAGCTCGGTGACGGCCGCTCTGGCGTACAGGCCGGCGATACCTTGGCCGATCAAGGCCGGCGTGTTGGGCATGGCGCGCACCACGCGCTCGCTGTGCGTGGCGGCGGCGATGCGCTCGCTGGTGACGCCTGCCATGATGGACAACTGCAAGGCGTGCCCCACGAAGGGTGCGGCAGCCTGCGCGGCTTCCGCGAAGACCTGCGGCTTGACCGCCCAGACCACCAGTTGCGCGTCGCGCAAGCGCTTGGCAGGTGCGGGCAGGGCCTCGATGCCGAACTCGTCCAGCAAGCGCTCGCGCTGCGCCTGCGCCGGCTCCACGACGACGAAGGCGTCCGCCGGCCGACCCGCGCGGCGCAGACCCCCCGCGATGGCGGCGGCCATGTTGCCGCCGCCGATGAAGGCCAGGGTCGGGTGTTGCATCAGCCTTTTTTGAACAGGCTGTCGCAGGCGGGCTTGGACTTGGCATCGAGCTTGGCGCAGACCGGCGCCAGCTGGCCTTGCAGGCGGGCCAGCTGGGCGGCGTCGGCCCAGGGCAAGGTCAGGTCGCTGACCTTCTTCATGGAGCGCGCGCTGCGTTCGTAGAAGGAACCGGGGTCCTGCGCGGCTTCCTGGATGAGCTGGCTGGCCACCTTCTCGGCCTTTGCAGTCTCCATGGGCGCCAGCTTGACGAGGTTCTCGTAGTAGCCGGAGCCCCATTGCAGGCGCGTGGCCGGGCCCTTGCTTTCGTTGAAGGCGCGCTCGTACCACTGCAGGGCCTCGGCGGTGCGCCCGGTCTTGCGGGCGTTGCCGCCCAGCACGCTCATGAAGTAGTAGGGCGAATGGCTCTTGCTCAGATTGGCCTTGAGCAGGGCGTCGCTGTCGGCCCACAGGCCGGCAATGCCGAGCAGGTGGCCGGCCGAGTAGATGACCGCCTGGCGCTCGTAGCCGTCCTTGATCTCGCTGTCCAGGTTGCGCGTGAAGCCGCGCACGTCGGTGAGCAGCGCCGGGTCGAGCTTGGGGTTGACTTCGGAGGCCGGCGTGTCCAGGCGCGCCAGATTGACGCGCGCGATCAGGCACTGCACACGGTCGGCGCGGGACAGCTTGGTGTCGGCCTGCTCGCGAGCCAGCACGCGGTCCAAACGGGCGCGCAGGGCGTCGCGCTCGGCGGAGGGCTGCCTGTGCAGCGCCTTGACGAGGTCGTCGGCGAAATTGCTCAGCACGTCCAGGTGGGTGCGCGTGAGCTTGTCGTCGGCCAGCACCTTGTCGAGCAAGGCCGCGTCGCCCGCGGCGGGTCTGGCCCCGCTGGGAAGGTTCGCCAGGGCCTTGAACGCCAGGCGAACGCGGGCGTCTTCGGGCACGCCCTTGGCCTGCGAAAGCTTCTGCAGCAGCGCGCCGCGCTCGGCGGCCTTCACCAACTGGTCCTGGTCGGTCTCCCAGGAGTAGTAGCCCAGCAGCTGCCATTCGGCACTCTTGAGCGCCTTGCCGGCGCGGGCATCGGCCAGCACGGCCTGGATCGGGCGGCCACCGGCCATGCCCATCTGCAGCAGCTTGATGACGCGCGGCGCGTCAGCTTCACCGGGCAGGCGGGTCAGCTCCTTGCCGTCGGCATTGAAGAGGATCAGCGTCGGGTAGCCACGCACCGAGAAGCGGGTGCCGAGCTTTTGTGCGCCAGGCAAGTCACCGTCGATGTTGACCGCCACCAGGGCCTTGCTCTGCTGAATGAAGTCGGCGCGGTTGAACAGCGTGGCCTTCAGCTGGTTGCAGGGCGGGCACCACTTGGCACCCCAGTACAGCAGCACCGGCTTCTTCTCGGCCTTGGCCTGGGCGAAGGCGGCGTCGATGTCGGCGTCCTGCGCGGCGGCCTTCCAGGCAACCCCGGCCGGCATGTCGATCGACGCCTGCAGCGGCGCATGGGCCAGGGCCAATGCCAGCGCCAAGCTGGCCAGAAGCGGGGTCTTGTTCATGGCGGTCACTCCGGAAAGAGGCGGCGATTGTCAGCCGAGGCGGAACACCCCGCGCGTGCGGGTCTGCTGGCGGGCCACGGCGCCGCAGACCAGGTCGCAGAGCTGGTAGATGGCCGGGTCGGCGATGGCGTAGTACACGCAGTTGCCGCGGCTCTCGCGCGTCACCAGGCCACGGCTCTGCAGCAGCGCCATGTGGCGCGACACATTGGCCGGCGTGCTGCCGGCCAGCTCGGCCAGCTCTCCCACCTTGCGCTCGCCCTCGCGCAGCTGGTTCAGCAGGCGTAGGCGCGAGGGCTCGGCCAGGGCCTGGAAGAACTCGGCCACCTGGGCCAGGGCTTCGGGCGCCAGGCCGTGCATCGCGGGCGCGGCGTCGGAGACGGGGGCTTTGTCACGGTGGGGCATGGCGGGCATTGTGCAGGGACTTGCGTATTTGCGTGAATGCGTAAATACTAGAAAAAAGAACGATCGCTGTCCAGCCCCCCACCTGTGCACCCCTCCCTCATGAAGCTCAAGCCCACCCTCCTCCTGCTGCTCACCCTGGGCGGCGCTGTCATGGCGCTGGCGGCCCAGGCCAACCCAGGCGCCCAGGCTCCCTACCCCACCCTGCGCGTGGGCACCGGCACCGCCACCGCCAGCCGCTCGGTGGAGGGCGTCGTCGAGGCCGAACGCCAGGCCCAGCTTTCGCTGCCGGTGCAGGGCACCGTGCTGCAGTTGCCGGTGCGCGCCGGCGACCGCCTGAAGGCCGGCCAGCTGCTGCTGCGGGTGGACGCGCGCAGTGCCACTCAGGGCGCCACGGCGGCAGCCGCCCAGCAAGAGGCCATTGCGGCACAGCTGCAGTTGGCCGAGCAGGAACTGAGCCGACAGCGCCAGCTGCGCGCGCAGGGCTTCATCAGCCAGGCGGCGCTCGATCAGGCGCAGACCCAGTTCCGTGCCGCGCAAGCCCAGCTGCGCGCCCAGGCGGCGCAGGCATCGGCGGCCGGCACCCAGGCCTCGCAGCATGCGCTGCACGCCCCCTTTGACGGCGTGCTGGCCGAGCTGCCGGTGCAATTAGGCGACCTGGCGCTGCCCGGCAAGCTGCTCGCCACGATGTACGACCCGCGCGCACTGCGCGTCAGCGTGAACCTGCCGCTGGCGCAACTGCCGGCGCCGGATGCACCGCTGCGCGTGGAACTGGCCGGCCAGACCCTGGTGCCGACGCGGGTGGAGCGCCTGCCGATGGTGGACGCGCAGTCGCACACCGTGCAGTTGCGCCTGCAGCTGCCGGCCGGCACACAGGCCGCGCCGGGGCAGTTCGCGCGCGTGCTCTGGGCGGCGCCGGCCAGTGAGGGGCGCGTGTTCGTGCCGCGCAGCGCCTTGCTGCAGCGGGGCGAGCTGGACCTGCTCTACGTGCACACGCCCGAAGGCCGCGCGCTGTTGCGCCAGGTGCGGCTGGGGCCGGCCGCCGGCGAGCAGGTGGAAGTGCTGGCGGGGCTGAAGGCCGGCGAGACCGTGGTGCTGGCGCCGAGCAAGGCGGCCGCCCAGGGCGCGAAGTGAGCACGCGATGAGCCACACCCCTGACTCCCTGGGCATCGCCGGCCGCATGGCGGCCGCCTTCCAGCAATCTCGCCTGACCCCGTTGCTCGCCCTCGTGGCGCTGCTGCTCGGCTTGTTCGCGGTGCTGGTCACGCCGCGCGAGGAAGAACCGCAGATCAACGTCACCATGGCCAATGTGCTGGTGTCCTGGCCGGGCGCTGGCGTGGCCGATGTGGAGGCGCGCGTCGCCATCCCCGTCGAGCGCTGGCTGCTGGGCATGGACGGTGTCGAGCATGTGATGGCCCTGAGCCGCCCCGGCTTGGCGGTGCTGACCGTGCAATTCAAGGTCGGCGTGCCGCGTCAGGCGGCGTTGGTGCGCTTGCAGGAGGCGCTGGACCGCCACGCCGGGCAGTTGCCTGGAGGCGCCGGCCAGCCCCTGCTGGCGCCCAAGGGCATTGCCGACGTGCCCATCGTTTCCTTCACGCTGACCGGTGCTGAACCCAGCCAGCTGGCCGCCGTGGCGCGCTCCCTGGAAGCCGAGCTGCAGCGCATCGCCGGCGTGCGCGAGGTGCAGCTCATCGGTGCCCCGCAGCGCGTGCTGCAGGTGCGGCTGAATCCGGCCCGATTGGCCGCCTTGGGCCTGGACGTGCTGCGCCTGCAGCAGGCACTCGCCGCCGCGCAGGGCTCGGTTCTGCTGGCCGACCGCGTGCAAGGCGACCGCGCCGTGCAGCTGCAGGCCGGCCCCTGGATCGGCTCGGCGGCCGAACTGGCCGAGCTGGTGGTCGGCGTGCGCGGTGGCAAGCCCATCCACCTGCGCGAGGTGGCTGAACTGCACGACGGCCCGGCGCCGCTCACGCAATCGGTCTGGCACGTGGCGAAGGACGGCACGCCGCTGCCCGCCCTCACCCTGGCCGTCACCAAGAAGGACGGCGAGAACGCCATCGACGTGGCGCGCCGTCTGCAGGCCAAGGTGTCTCAGCTGCAGGGCAGCCTGATCCCCGACGGGGTGCAGCTGCTCACCACGCGCGACTACGGGGACACCGCCAACACCAAGGCCCAGCAGCTGATGACCAAGCTGCTCTTCGCCACCGCCTCGGTGGTGGCGCTGGTGTTCGCCCTGCTCGGCCGGCGCGAGGCGCTCATCGTCGGCATCGCCGTCGGTCTCACGCTCACCGCCACCCTGTTCGCCTCCTGGGCCTGGGGCTTCACGCTGAACCGCGTGTCGCTGTTCGCGCTCATCTTCTCCATCGGCATCCTGGTGGATGACGCCATCGTGGTCGTCGAGAACATCCATCGCCACCAGATGCTGCACCCGGGCAAGTCGCTGGCCGAGCTGATTCCCGGCGCCGTGGCTGAAGTCGGCGGCCCGACTATCCTGGCCACGCTGACGGTGATCGCTGCGCTGCTGCCCATGGCCTTCGTGAGCGGTCTGATGGGCCCGTACATGGGCCCCATCCCCATCAACGCCAGCATGGGCATGGTGCTGTCGCTGCTGATCGCCTTCGCCATCACGCCCTGGCTGGCGTTGAAGCTCATGCCGGCGCAGGCCTCGGCCCACAGCCATGGGGGCGGCTTCGCCAGTCGCATCGAGCCCCTGTTCGAGCGCATCTTCCGGCCACTGTTGGCCACCGCCCGCGCAAGGCGATGGCTCGGCCTGGGGGTGGCCGGCCTCATCGCCGTCTCGCTGGCCCTGCCGGCGCTCGGTCTGGTGGTGCTGAAGATGCTGCCCTTCGACAACAAGTCGGAGTTCCAGGTGGTGCTCGACCTGCCCGCCGGCACGCCCATGGAACGCACGCAGGCGGCGCTGGCTGAAATCGCCGACCACCTGGTGCGCGAACCCGAGGTGCTGCATGTGCAGGCCTACGCCGGCACGGCCGCGCCGATCAATTTCAATGGCCTGGTGCGCCAGTACTTCCTGCGCGCCGATCCGCATCAGGGCGACCTGCAGGTGAACCTGGTGGGCAAGGGCGAGCGCAAGGCGCAGAGCCACGCCATCGCCACGCGCCTGCGGCCCTTGGTTCAAAAGATCGCCGCGCGCCACGGCGCCAACGCCAAGGTGGTGGAAGTGCCGCCGGGCCCGCCGGTGCTGGCCCCGCTGGTGGCCGAGATCTACGGCCCCGACGAAGCCACACGCCAGGCCACTGCCGCCCGCGTGCGCCGGGTCTTCGAGCAGCAGAACGGCGTGGTCGACGTGGACGACAGCGGCATCGCGCTGGATGCGCCGCGCCAGCTGATCACCGTGGACCAGCGCAAGGCCATGCTGGCCGGCGTGAGCGTGCAGGACGTGCTGGCCGCGCTGCAGGCCGGTCAGTCCGGACTGCCTGCCGCCGAGCTGATGGACGGCCGCGCCCGCCAGAGCGTGCCCGTGATGCTCCGCCTCGCCGGCAGCGAACAGGGCGATCTGAACACCTTGCTGCAGCTGCGCATCGGGCCCAAGCAGACGCCACTGTCGGAGCTGGTGCAGGTGCAAAACGCCGTGCGCGAGCAGCCGCGCTGGCGCAAGGACGGCCTGGGCGTGCATTTCGTGGTGGCCGACGCCGCAGGGAAGAACGACAGCCCGCTGTACGCCCTATTCGGCATGCGCAGCCAGCTGCAGGACCTGCCGCAGACCTTCATCAGCCAGCCCGACGACAGCTCACGCGGCCCGGTGCTGAAGTGGGACGGCGAGTGGCAGATCACCTACGAGACCTTCCGCGACATGGGCCTGGCCTACGCGGTCGGCCTGCTGCTGATCTACCTGCTGGTGGTCGCCGAATTCGGCAGCTACGTGACGCCGCTCATCATCATGGCGCCCATTCCGCTGACCATCGTCGGGGTGATGCCCGGCCACGCCCTGCTCGGCGCGCCCTTCACCGCCACCAGCATGATCGGCATGATCGCCCTGGCCGGCATCATCGTGCGCAACTCCATCCTGCTCGTCGACTTCATCGAGCTGCAGCGCCGCGAGGGCCTGCGCTTCGAGGACGCCATCGTGCGCTCCGCCATCACCCGCGCGCAACCCATCGTGCTGACCGGTCTGGCCGCCATGGCCGGCGCCGTCTTCATCCTCGACGACCCGATCTTCAACGGCCTGGCCATCTCGCTGCTCTTCGGCATCGCGGTGTCCACGGTGCTGACCCTGGTCGTCATCCCCATCCTGTACTTCGCGGTCTTCCGCAATCGGAGCTCCTCATGAAAAGCTGGCAAATCGTCCATGTGGTCGCGGGCGCGTTCATCCTCGCCTCGCTGATGCTTTCGCAGCTGCACAGCCCCTGGTGGCTGGCGTTCACCGCCTTCGTCGGGCTGAACCTGCTGCAGGCTGGGTTCTCGAAGTGGTGCCTGATGGAAACGCTGCTGCGCCGCTTCGGGGTGCAGGGAGGCTGCTGATGATCGCCGTCTGCCCGAGCTGCGGCACGCTCAACCGCGTGCCCGACGAACGCGCCGGCGACCAGCCCGTCTGCGCCCGCTGCAAGACGGAATTGCTGCCCACGCATCCGGTGGCCTTGAGCGACGCCAACCTGCCGGCCTACCTGGCCAACAGCGAGCAGCCCGTGCTGGTGGACTTCTGGGCCGAGTGGTGCGGCCCCTGCAAGGCCATGGCGCCGCACTTCGAAGCCGCGGCCACCGCCTTGCCCGGCGTGCGCCTGGCCAAGGTCGAGACCGACGCCAACCCGCAGGCTTCGGTGTTCCACCGCATCCGCTCCATTCCCACACTGGTGCTCTTCCAAGGCGGGCGCGAGGTCGCGAGACGCAGCGGTGCCTTGCCCGCCGCCGAGCTCGCGGCCTGGGTCCGCGCTAGTCTCTAGGGCCTGTTCACACTAATGGAAGCCAGCGCGTTGCCATCCAGAAACGGCCCCAACGAGGCGCGAAGTGAAGCTGGGGCTGATTGCCCCAGCGAGCTTCGCAACGAAGTGGGGGCCGTCTTCTGGTGGCAACCCGGAGGGAACGTGCCTGGCAGGCCGCCATGCGGCGTTGCTCCTCCTTGCGGGCGCGAGCCCGCGTCGTCGTCGCGCCTTGCCTGGCGGCCTGCCAGGCACGTTCGCGCGGCTTCGCTTAGTGTGAACAGGCCCTAGACCATGCAACAGTCGCTGAAGCATCTCGGCCCTGGAAATTTCGCCATGGTCATGGGCCTGGCCGGTCTGGCGCTGGCCTGGAAGCGCGCGGAAGGTCTGATGGGCGAGCAGGCCCTGCAGGTGGCTGCGGGCTTTGGCGCACTGGCTGCGCTCGCCTTCGTGGCGCTGGGCGTGGCCAGCCTGCTGCGCTGGCAGCGGCACCCTGAGGCCTGGCTCGAAGACTTCCGCCACCCGGTGCGCCACGCCTTCGTGGCGGCGCTGCCGGTGTCACTGATCCTGCTCAGCACGGTCGCCTGGGCGCTCTTCGGCCCTCACCCGCTGACCCAGGCCACCTGGATGCTGGGCTGCGCGGCGCAGTTCGGCGTCACGGTGTGGGTGCTGGCGCGCTTTCTGAAGGGGCCGGCCACGGGCATGGCCTCGCTCACCCCCGTGCTCATCATTCCGGTGGTGGGCAATGTGCTGGCGCCGCTGGCCGGCGTGGGCCTCGGTCTGCCGAACTGGGCAGCCGCGCAGTTCGGCCTGGGCCTGCTGCTGTGGCCGCTGGTGATGGGCCTGCTGCTGCTGCGCCTGGTGCAGCAGGGGATGTGGCCCGAGCGCCTGCTGGCCACCAGCTTCATCACCGTGGCGCCGCCGGCCGTGGTGGGCTTGTCGGCGCTGCAGCTGGGCGCGCCGGAGCCACTGGCCTGGATGGCCTGGGGCATGGCGCTGGGCTTCCTGCTGGTCTCGGGCAGTGTGCTGGGCCGCGTGCGCCGGCAGGGCTTCGCGCTGCCCTGGTGGGGCATGTCCTTCCCCTTGGCGGCCTTTGCCGCGCTGAGCCTGCGCCTGCAGGGCGGGCTGCTCGGCATCCTGCTGCTGGCCCTGGCCTCGGTGGTGGTGGTGGGATTACTCCTGGCCACCTGGCGCGCGGCGCGTGCCGGCCAGCTCTGGGTGCCCGAACCCGTCGCCACGCTGCAACCCGCCACGCCATGACGGACCGCTCGCCGCTGGCCGGCTTCGTCGCGCTGTTGCGCGACGCCGGTCTGGCGGTGGGTACCGAGCGCGTGCTGCTGGCGCATCAGGCGTTGGCGCTGACCGGCCTGCGGGAGCGCCGCCGCCTGCAGGCCGCCCTGCGCGCCACCTTGGTCACGCAGGCCGAGGAGCTGCCGCTCTTTGACGCCGCCTTCGCGCTGTACTGGCAGGCGCCGCGGCATCGCCTCAGCGACCTGCTGCCCGCGCTGCCGCCCCTCGCCCAGCTGGTGCCCAAGCGGCCCCCACAACCGGGTCCACCGCGGCGCCTGCTGGAGGCGATCACCCCGCCGCATGCCTGGCGGCCCACCGAGGCGCCGCCGGTGAGTGCCCGGCTGGGCGCGAGTGGCGCCGAGGCCGGCTGGGAGGCCCGCCGCTTCGAC
>JAFLDE010000036.1 GCA_017302655.1 Burkholderiales bacterium | reverse complement strand
CGACTTCCCGCCAGCCCTCGCGGCGCAGGCCGAACATCTGCAGGGCGAGGCCCTGGGCAGGCGCTGGAGGCTGCGCGAACTGCAGGCCGCCGCGCACCCGCAAACGCGCACGCAGCGCGCGCGCTTCGCCCCGGTGGGTGAGCCACTGGCCTGGAAGGCCTCACTCCTGGGGCGCACGGTGGCCTTGCCCTTGACAGGGCAGGCCGCAGTGCCGCGCCTTCGCGTGCCGGCCAGCAGCCTGCTGCCGGGCGAACCGGCGCGCGTCTGGCGCGTGGTGGACCAACGCCTGCAGGCCCTGCCCGTGCATGTGGCGGGGCGCGAGGGCGATGCCGCACTCATCAGCGGGGTGCCCGAGGGCAGCGTGCTGGTGATGCTCGGTGCGCACCGCCTCGAAGCAGGGCAAGCCGTTCGCCCGGTGCCCATGGAGCGGGCGCCATGAGCCTGGCCGCCTCGAACCGCTTCAACCTCAGCCACTGGGCCATCCGCAACCCGGCGCTGACGAGCTTTCTGCTCATCGCCACCCTCATCGTCGGCCTGCTGTCGTTCCCTCAGCTCGGCCGCCTGGAAGATCCTGTGTTCAACGTACCCACCATGACCGTGGTGGTGGCCTGGCCCGGCGCTTCGCCGCAGCAGGTGCAGGACCAGGTGCTGAACCGGATCGAGCAGGCGCTGCAGGAGCTGCCCGCGGTGGACTACGTGCGCAGCTTCGCGCGGCCGGGCTACGGCGGCATCACCCTGTGGATGGAGGGTGGCACCAAGAAACCCGAGCTGGACCGCGCCTGGTACCTGGCGCGCAAGAAGGTGGGCGACCTGCGCGGGCAGCTGCCGGAGGGCGTACGCGGGCCTTTCTTCAACGACGAGTTCACCGACGTCTACGCCGCGCTCTACGCGCTGCAGGCCCCCGGCCTGCCGACGGGCGACCTGCACCGCCTGGCCGCCGAGTTGAAGAAGCGCCTGCAGGCCGTGCCCGGAGCGAACAAGGTGGACCTGCTCGGACGGCAGAGCGAGCAGGTGTTCATCGAATTCGACAGCCAGACGCTGGCCGCCCAGGGGCTGAACCCCGGCCAGCTGGCGCAGGCGCTGGCCGGACACACGGCGCTGCAGCCCTCGGGACATTTCGAGGGCGCGCACGAGCGCCATGCGGTGCGCGTGAACACCGAGTTCACGCGGCTGGAGGAGCTGGCCGAGTTACCGCTCCAGATCGGCGGCAGGTTGCTGCGCCTGAAGGACCTGGCGCAGCTGCGCTGGGCCACCAGCGACCCCGCCAGCTTCACCGTGCGCCGCAATGGCAGCCCGGCCTTGGCCCTGGGCGTGACCCTGGTGCCGGGCGGCGACGTGCTGGCGCTGGGCCGCGCGCTGGAGGCCAAGCAGGCGGAACTGCAGGCGCTGCTGCCCGCGGGCGTGAGCCTGGAGCGCTACGCCGACCAGCCCGCCGTGGCCGATGCTGCGGTGTGGGAGTTCGAACGCGCCTTTCTGGAGGCCTTGCTCATCGTGCTGGCGGTGTGCTTCGTGTCCCTGGGCTGGCGCACCGGCATCGTGGTCGCGGCCTCGGTGCCGCTGGTGCTGGCGCTGGTGGCAGCGGCCATGCACCTGCTTGGCTGGCCGCTGGACCGCATCTCACTCGGTGCGCTGATCATTGCGCTGGGCCTGCTGGTGGACGACGCCATCATTGCCGTGGAGATGATGGTGGTGAAGATCGAGGAGGGCTGGGACCGGGTGCAGGCCGCCAGCCACGCCTACACCGTCACCGCGTTCCCGATGCTCAGCGGCACGCTCATCACCATCGCCGGCTTCATGCCGGTGGGCCTGGCCAAGAGCATCAGCGGCGAGTACGCCGGCGGCATCTTCTGGGTGGTGGGTTTGGCGCTCATCGCCTCCTGGCTGGTGGCCGTCGTGTTCACGCCCTACCTGGGTGTGTGGCTGCTGCCCAAGAAGGTGACGGTGCACGCCCACTACGGCGGCCGCGGCTACGAGCGCCTGCGCGGCTGGCTGCGCTGGAGCCTGGACCACCGCTGGCAGGTGCTGGGCGCCACCGGCCTGGCGCTGGCGCTCTCAGCCGCGGGCATGGTGCTGTTCGTGCAGCAGCAGTTCTTCCCGACGGCCTCGCGGCCGGAGCTTCTCATCGACCTGCGCCTGCGCGAGGGCGCGAGCCTGGCCGCCACCGAGCGCCAGGTGGCCCAGTTGGAGACCTGGCTGGCGCAGCAGCCCGAGCAGCGCGGCTTCACGGCCTACACCGGCGCAGGCTCGCCGCGCTTCTACCTGAGCCTGTCGCCCGAGCTGCCCAACCCGGGCTACGCGCAGTTCGTGGTGCAGACGCCGGGCATCGCCGAGCGCGAACAGCTGCGGGCTCGCCTGCGCGCCCTCTTCGACGCCAACGAGTTCCTGCCCGACGCCCACGCCCGCGTGACGCGGCTGGAGTTTGGGCCGCCAGTGGGCTACCCGGTGCAGTTCCGCATCCTCGGCCCCGACCCGGCGGAGCTGCGGCGGCTGGCGCTTCAGGTGCGCGAGCAGGTGCGGCAGAGCGAGCTGGTACGCGACGTTCAGCTCGATTGGTTCGAGCCGGTGCGCCGCCTGCAGGTGCAAGTGAACCGCGCGGAAGCGGCCCGCGCCGGCGTGAGCCCGAGCGACGTGCAGCAGGCGGTGCAGCTGGCCCTCTCGGGCGCACCGGTGGCCCAGCTGCGGGTGGGTGAGGAGCTCATCGACGTGGTGCTGCGCGGCAGCGAGCGCGAGCGACTGCGGCCGGAGCAGCTCGGTCAGTTGCAGCTTTTCGCGCGCAACGGTGCGGTGCTGCCGCTGTCGAGCGTGGCGACGGTGCAGGAGGGCATCGAGGAGCCGGTGCTGTGGCGGCGCAACCGCGAGGCCTTCATCACGGTGCGAGCGGACGTGCGGGACGGCGTGCAAGGCCCCTATGCCTCGCAGCGCATCGCCCCAAAGGTGGCGCAGGTGGCGCTGCCCCCCGGCTACCGCATCGAGCTGGGCGGCGCCATCGAGGAGTCGAACAAAAGCAACGTCGCGCTCTTCAAGGTATTCCCGGCCATGTTCGGCGTGATTCTGCTGCTGCTCATGCTGCAGTTGCGTTCGTGGAAGCGCGTGGGCCTGGTGTTCGCCACGGCGCCGCTGGGCTTGATCGGCGCGGTGCCGGCGCTGCTCGCGTTCCGAGCGCCCTTTGGCTTCGTGGCCTTGCTCGGCCTGATCGCGCTGGGCGGGATGATCCAGCGCAACGCGGTGATCTTGGTCGACCAGATCGACCAGGACCTGGCCGGTGGGGCTCCGCTGCGTGAGGCCATCATCGAAGCCACTGTGCGCCGCGCGCGACCGGTGCTGCTGACGGCCGCTGCCGCGGTGCTGGCCATGATCCCGCTCACCCGCTCGGTGTTCTGGGGCCCGATGGCGATCACCATCATGGGCGGCCTGGTGGTGGCCACGGTGCTCACGCTGGTGGTGGTGCCGGTGGGCTACGCGCTGATGGTGCACGGGCGCCGGGAGGCGGCATGAACTTGCGACGCACGGTGCTGAGTTGCCTGCAGCCGATGGTGGCGTGCAGTGCCTTTGACCAGCGGGGTGACGATGCGCCTGCGCGACTGGAATCCGCGCCCATGCTGCAACCGAAGCCTCAACTGTCTTTGGCGCTGGGCGCGGGCAGGCGCTCGGTTGGAGGTGGAGCCGAACGGCATTCCACGCGAGCAGCCGTCGAAAACGAGCCCCGCCCAGCAGGCCCGAGACGAGCGTTGCCGCCATATGGCGGCCCCAGAGGCCGCCCTGGGTAGACCTGATGCCGCAGGCCGACGCGGGCTAAGCCACCGGCCCGTTCGAGCGCTGCTTCGAGGCGGCGCGCGAGGCCGGCCGGCGCGCTTTGGGCGCGCGCTGGTCGGTGCTGAAACCACTCATTCGCAGAGTTTCTTGAAGGTCGCGATGACGGCGTCGCCCTTGAAGGGCTTGACGATCCAGCCCTTCACGCCCGCGGCCTTGCCACGCTCCTTCATGATGGGACTGTTCTCGGTGGTCAGCATGACCACGTTGACGGTCTTGTTGCCGAGTTCGCCGCGGATCTTCTCGACCATCGTGAGCCCATCCATGTTCGGCATGTTGACGTCGCTGACGACCAGCTTGATGCGAGGATCCATCTTCAGCTTCGCCAAGCCGTCCCGGCCATCGACGGCCGTGGCCACGTCAAGCCCGCTCTTCTTCAGAAATCCCGCGACTTCGTCGCGCACGGTGGAGGAGTCGTCAACGACCAGTACTTGGGCCATGGCATGTCTCGCGTTGGGTCAAAAGAGTTCCAGTTCGCCAGAGGCGACCATCGATTCGACCGAAGCCTCGTTCTCGCGGAACAGCTCCGGTGACCAGTTGAGGTTGAACACGAAGCGTTGGTGCAACACGATGGGCTCGCCCTGCTCGAAGGCGTTGTCGAACAGCTGATATCGAAAGCAGAGTTGCGGGTCTTCGCTGCCGAACGAGATGTAGCGCTGCGTGTGATTGATGACGATCGGGACCTGCGTGCACTTGGCAGCCGTGCCCTCGTCGTAGCGGATGAAGCGATTCTTGAACGCGCCCCAGACGAGGTTGGTCGTTTCCGCGAACACGTTGTTGATGGCGCGAATCGAGTCGCGGTGGAAGTCCTCGACCTCTCCCAACTGGTGAGCCAGCAGGCGCTGCAAGCCTGCCGACTCCATCTGCAACATCATGTACCCGCGGCACCAACTCGCCTCCAGCGGAATCAGCGAGTACACCTCTCCAAAAATCAGCCGGTCGCGCACGATGCAGGGCGACTCCAGGCTCACGCTGATGTCCCGAAACTGTCCCATCAAAGCACTCTGCGTGAGCTCTGCGATGCCCCGAACCAGGGCCTCGGGGTAAATCAGTGAGAACAGGCTTTCTCGCACCGCCATCGCCAGGCTGTCCATGTCCCCCGGGGCGTAGTGGTGGCGCAGCACACGCAGCTGCGCACTGCTCAGCGGCAGCGCGTCCGGCGTCCGGCGAAGCAGGATGGGCAGTTCCGGTCGGATGCGGTGCAGTTCCTGGGCCAAGGCGACGCCGGTTCGTCCGTGGCTGGCGTAATCCTCGGCCAAGAACAGGGCGCCCAGGTCGATGGCCGAACGCAGGACCTGCACCAGGTTTTCCGGCTGGACCGTGAGCGCGACCAAGCGTTGCGCCTCGCAAAAGGCGCGCAGCTCTTCGGCGTGGCGTGGATCGCCCTCCAACACCAGAACCTTCACGCGCACCTGAGCGTCCATCAGAACATCTCCAGCTCACCCGTGTCGTCGGCTGTCTCTGCCTCGGCTTCGATGCGCACGGCAAAGTTCAGATCGTTGTAGGCCACGATGAACAGACTCGCCCAATAGGTCTGGGCCAAGCCGCGCATCTCGAAATGCCGTGGCAGGCTTCGCCCCAGGCTGTCCACGTAGGCCATGGACTCTCTTGACAACAGGTTGGGCGTGGACATGCCGATGTGCGGGAAATGATCGCCCAGGTATCGGTTGAAGGCGCCCGCACAGATGTTGCCGCACTCGGCCAAAGCATCCAGAAATGCCTGCTCGCTCATCGTTCCGGGTTCCACGCGGTTCAACTGCTCAAAGTGCGCGCGCGTATCGGCGTCCAGCTTGAAATAGAGCGTGACCAGCAAACGCATGCCGTAGCCCGCGATGGTCAGCACGATGGCGTGCTTCTCCTTCATCTTGGGTGGCAGCGAGGCAATCGGAGCGATCTCCACCGTGGCACCTTCCGGCACCATGCCCGCACGCCAAGCGCGCTGCAGCAAATGATCGAAGCTCTGGCGCGCTGCTTCAGTGACGGCACCAGTTGCCTTGTCCGCCGCCAAGGCACTGCGCTGACGCTGCGCAACGCTCATTCGCTGAGCCCCGCCAGCGCACCGCGCGTCTTCTTGTTCAAGACATCCAGGCCAGTGACCACGCTGGTGATCATCTTGCCGCCCGCCTGTAGATCCTGGAAGGTCGAGGTGGTGATCATGTCGTTCTTGAACAGATTGGCGCGGTATTCCTTGGACAGCTTCTCGGCACGTGCCGCCAGCTGTCGAACTTCACTGGCCACCACGGCGAAACCCCGTCCATGCTCACCGGCGCGTGCCGCCTCAATGCCGGCGTTCAATGCCACGATCACCACCTGTTCGACGATGGAGGCGAACTCGTCATTGCGCGCATGCATCTCGCGGTTGTGCGACAGCAGGTTGTTCATCTCTGCATCCCAACGCTCGAAGGTGCGCACCACCGTCAGCAACTGGCCCAACTGCTCTGCGAGCAGTTCGCAGTTCTTCATCGCATCCAGCTGAGCCCCGCTGTGCTGACGCCGGACTTGAGCAAGCTGTGCGTCGCCATCGCGCTGTTGTTGCGCAATGCGCGACTCCAGTTCGCGCCGCACCCGCACCGCCTCTGTTTGCACGTCCTGCAGTTCGGCTCGCGCAGCGGCAGCCAGCTCCTGCTGATGGCGTGCTTCCGCCCCATCGCCCCCCTCAGACGACACCGCCGCCGCACGAAAGGTGCTGTCTCGGCGCATCCACCAGAAAACCATTGAGCCGCCAAGCACTGCACCCACCATGGCGGCAAGGATCACGTTCATCATGCTGCTGTGCCCTCAGGCGGTCACCGCCGCCGCTGCCGGCAATTGAATCACCATTTCAGCGCTTCTGAAGTCTGCCCCTTCGGGACTGCCATCCAAGAAGCGCACGGCAATCTGCCCGCCCTCACGGCGCAGGAAGTCGCGCACAGCATCCATGCCCACGCCACGACCTGACACCTCAGTGACCGATTCCGCCGTCGAGAAGCCTGGCAGGAAGATCAAGTCGGCGATGGCCTGATCAGAAAGCACTTGCCCAGGCTCCACCAAGCCGTTCTCCAGCGCCCTGGCGCGAATGCGCGAAAGCGCCAGGCCTCGGCCGTCGTCACGAAGGACCAATTCCAGGTGGTTGGCGTCCAGGCGCCCGCGCAATTCGATGAGGCCTTGGCTCGGCTTCCCGGCGGCCAATCGCTCGCCAGCGCTCTCAAGGCCATGGTCCACCGCGTTGCGCAGCAAATGCGTGAACAGATTGCGCAGCAAGCCACCGAGTTGAGACTTGGTGCGCAGACCGGCAGCATCGATGCGAACGACCGGCGCCTCCTTGCCCAACTCTTGCGCCAGCGCGGGAAGTCCCTCGATGAGACCGGCCAGCACCTCTTCAAGCGTCTCGGTACCGATGCGACGAAGCACATGCTCCGCCTCATCGATGGCAGAGCGCATGGCCTCCAGGCTGCCGCGATCGACCCGCTGCAAGGCGCCCAGCGCATCACCAAGCTGCTGGCGATCCACCATCAGGAACTTGTCGACCGAGCCACGTCGCCCTGGTCCCTTGCGACCGAGCGTCTGGTCGTTGATGCGCGCGTATTCCGCCAGGCCGTCCTGCACGGCATCCAATTCAGCCAGAAGTCGGCTGGTGTCTGGCTCTGACTCATCCTGCTTGCGAAGCGCGTCGTAGCTGGACTCAGCCTCATGCACCACATTGGTCAGATGCAGCAAGCCGTACGTTCGGGCGTTGCCCTTGATGGTGTGCATGTTGCGGAACAGCAGATTGACGGCCTCGCGGTCTCCTCCACGAAGCGAAAGGATGATTCGGCGGTTCTCCGCCACGAACCCTTGCGCGGACTCCATGAAGGCCTGGAACTTCTCCTGGCTCACCTTGAGGATCTCGCCGATCAACTCCAACTCGCGCTTCTGCCCCGCAGACTCCGCCGCCAGCCGCTTGAGTTCGGTGACATCGCGCACACAAATCATCAACTTCTCGACCACATCGCCGGCGCCAACGATGGGGGACCAACTGAACGCCAGCGACTTGCGCTGGCCACTCGCGAGTTGCACATCGCACTCAGGTACCAGCAGGTGCGAATTGAACTCGTAGTTCATGGCGTCCTCTCCGATCACCGAGGCGACCGCCACCGACAGGCTGTCCCGCTGGTCGGCACCCAGGTCCGCCTGCCCGAACAGGAACTCCATGCCATCACGCCCAGCGATGCGCTCGCAGACGTAGATCTGCTCCAGGAACGCCGAGTACTCGGGATGCACCTTGCCGTCAGCCGTCAGCGTGAGCACGCCTTGGGGCATGTTCTGCAGCATGGCCTGGATGTCATTGGTCTTCTCGCGCAAAGCAGCGGTGCGCTGCGAGACCAAACCCTCCAGGTTCTCGTTCACCTCGCGCAGGTCGCCGACCAGTCGCTTGTTCTCCAGGAAGGTGTTGGCAAAGCTCTGCACCGATACATAGAGCATCGCGCCCAGAGCCAGGATGAGGGCCGTTGAGGCCAGACTCAAGGACTGGATTGCTCCTACTGCCAGCAGCATGTCGTTCAGCGCGCCGAGGAAGTACAGCAGCATGCCCACCAGCATCGTCTTCGCGCCTGGGCGCTTGAGCATCGCGCCGCGGTAATAGAAGTAGATGATGGCCAGCGTCACCACCAGGAGGACCACGAACAGCAGACTGCGCAGAAGTTGGAAGACTGACAGGTTTTCGTGCACGGCCATGGCCGCCATCCCCACGGCAGGTATGGCCAGCAGCACGCCGACGACCCAATTGGCCCGCGGAAAGAATCGGTAGAAGTACTGCGCAAACATGAAGAAGAACAAGGTTCCGAACAGCCCTGTGTAGTGCAGGTAGGTCAGGGTCTTGATGGGAACCAGTGCAGCCAGGTAGTCAGCCGGCACGATGAGAAAGATGCTTCCAAACACGGAGCCAAGGGCCGCAGCAAGGTAGAGCCCATAGCGCGTCTTCGAAAAGACAAGCAGGAAGAACATGCCGAAGAACAGCGCCACCCAGCCCGCGATGGTCCGCAATTCGCCCCCCCAGATGGCCCAGCCGACGAGACTGGCGTCGTCTTCCTGGTAGGCGTGCAACTCGAAAGGCAATTGGTACACGCCCGTCATCAACGGCGTTTCCACTCGAAGAGCCAGGGTCACCTTCTCTGCCGGCACCTTGAAGCGCAGCGGCGCCGCCTGAATCGAGTAGTAGCGCTCCACGTTCACGCGGTTCGGTCTGGCATAGACCATCTGGCCGTTGACGTACAGGCGCATGGGTGCCATGTACGTGTTCACCAGAACGACCACTTCGCGCCCTACGAGTTCGGGAGCGAACTGGAACTCGCCTCGATACCAGCCGACGGAGAACACCTTGCCGTCGTTGTAGGCCTTCTTCCATGGGCCCGGTGCTTTGAGCGTGACCCAACTGTCCGTCGGTGATGCGGGATCTGCGTTCTGTGGTGCGTCATCGCGTGTGAAGAGCCAGGTGCCAGCCAACCTCACAGGCTGCGCAAGGCTTTCGATTCGCTTGCCGCAGAAATCGCAGGCTTGGGCGTACGAACTCGCCGGCATCAACGTGCCCAGCAACAGACCGAGAACCACCAAAGCTCGCCGCATGTCGCGTCCTCCAATGGAGACAGATCGCCAGTCCCGACATATTCGCGCCCTGCTTCAGCCGAAAGATGCGTATTTGCCCGAGGCCGCAGCAACAACTTACAGCTCGGCGCCAGCTGCACCCATCACCTTTGTGCACTAGAATATTGGGCTTGGCTCGGTGCCGTGCCGGCATAGCTCAGTTGGTAGAGCAGCGCATTCGTAATGCGATGCGCACCACATCATGATGGTCTGCTAAATCAACAGCTTAGCGTCGGCAGCAAGCGAAGTTTGGTTCCCCTGGCACAGCGGTGGCACAACGCCACCGACTGCTCAGGACAATTAGAGACTCACAGAGCACACCATGATGCTCTCTTCCCGCCAGCGGACGTGCTGGTGGCCGGAGGCATGGATGGCTGCGATTCGTGAGCGACTAAATAGGGGCGGGAAGAGGACGTATCAAGTCCAGATCCGCAGGCGCGGCTTCCCATCAAGGAACAAGTCGTTTTACTCCCTCACCGCCGCCCGCATGTGGGCGCAAAAGGTCGAGTCGGAGATGCAACTTGGCACCTTCCTTCCCGAACTGAGCGCCCGAGGTCGTACCGTTCGAGACCTGCTGCTCCGGTACAAGTCTGAGATCCTCGCGGTTCACAAACCGCAGCGGAAACAGGATCAGGGTCCGCAGCTTGACTGGTGGATCGCGAAGATCGGGCACCACGCCCTGTCAGACCTAACACCCTCTGTCATTGCCAAAGCGCGCGATGAACTGAGCGCCACACCCTTCGGGCGTAAGAAGCAAAAGCTGCGGGCGCCTGCGACCGTCGTGCGCTACCTCGCTGTGCTCTCACACGCGTTCAACACGGCGGTCAGGGAGTGGCAATGGCTTTCCAGATCGCCGCTGGAGATGGTGTCCAAGCCCAAGGTTCGGAACGAACGCGAGCGATACCTGACACCGGCGGAGATTGCAGCACTACGCGAAGCGCTGGCCGTGTCAGACAACCGGGTGCTGCCAGCGCTGTTTGAGATTGCCCTGTCAACCGGCATGCGCAAGGGAGAACTCCTCAAGCTTCGGTGGGCAGACGTCAGGTGGCCCACGTCCGAGCAGCCCAACTCGCCAGGTAGAACCTACTGCTTCCTCCGGCTGACCCGAACGAAGAACGGCGATACGCGCTCCATTCCGCTCATGGGAAGGGGCTTCTCTGCGCTGATGTCGCTGCTGCCCGGCGACAGCCTTGAGCCACCTCGAGAACTGCTAGACCAGTTGATCTTCCCGGGGTCCACCGACGACCAACAGCCCCTTGATTTCAAGCGGAGTTGGGCGACGGCGCTCAGACGCGCAGGCATTCCAGACTTTCGATTCCACGACATCCGCCACACGACTGCGAGCTACCTTGCGATGCAGGGGTGCACCCTCAGAGAGATTGCGGAGGTCCTGGGGCACCGAACGCTTGCCATGGTGAAGCGCTACAGCCATCTCAGCTCAGAACACCTGGTGGGGGTCGTCGGAAGGCTGAGTTCCAGCCCGATTGGCTTCAACGGCACCGACACAGCGGCCGGCACTAGGTAAATGCGACACGCTACCAAGCGGTTCCGAACTCAGTATCCAACCTGCAGGTGCAACCACATTAGTCGAAGTTGGTTATTCTAGAGAGAGTCATGCGTGAATTGTTAAAAAACCCCAGACGAAACATCGAAACAAGGACCTACCAAGTCATGAACTCAGACATTGGAAAACTACTGGAAGATGCGTTTATGTGGCGCCTGTTCAAGACCAACGGCCGCTGTGCCGAGGACTTTTGCGCTGATAAGGCTCAGGGATCAATGCGAAGCGGTGGAGGCGACCAGGCACCCCGCAGAGCACCAGCTGACATCGCACGCACCGCTGCTCCAAGTGCAGATCGCGGTCTGTTGACGGTCGCAGAAGCTGCTGCACTGGGCCCGCTGACCGAAAGCGCGCTCAGGCACTTGATTTTTAGATCTGCCGCTGCAGTTCGATACCCAGAAGCCGTACCTTACTCACTGAGCAGATTTGCAAAATGCGTAGTACGCCCCTCTGGTTTTAGGCGTGTATTCATAGAGAAAAATAAGTACCTTGATTGGCTGGAAAGCGAGGGCAGCCAACTGCAATAGCCAGTCAAAAACTCGACCCGAGTAGTATTAAAAAGCAAACTCAATGCCGGGTTTGTATTTAACCTCGGAGATTATCCATGTCGAGTATTCTGAATGACGGCAAGCTGCCTGCCGGCTTCAAGTCCCCGTTCACCCGTGTGCCGATGGAGGGCACGCACGACGACCAGCTCGCCTGCATCGCAACGCTGACCGGCAAGACGCTGGCCAACGTCAAGGCAGCGGCGCACCTGCTCGGGCTGCCGGCCAACGGCCCGTTCTGGGTCGACGACGCGATGGTGCAGAAGCTGCTGTGGAACCTGTCGGACCTGATGGCGTCGGACTGGATCGAACTCACCTGCCGACCGCAGCTGCCCGATGTAGCCATCCTGTGTGTCGACTTCAACCCGGAGACCGAAATCGGCCGCCATGTCGTCCATCACAACGTGAAGGGACTCGCCGGCGTCCAACCCTTCGGCTATGTCATCGATGTGGGCAACTGGGTTGATCCCAAGCGACAGATCACCACGGACACCAGCGGCCTGAAGCTTTCGCCCAGCTGGTATCGCGAGATCAGCCGTCGACCGGGCACCGGGAACAAGCCGAAGTGACTCGGCGCAGGCCATGATCAGCAGCTCTGCACCGAGCCATCGCACGGATGCCGAGCGGCCCCTTCGGGGGCTTCTTGGCGCCCTCCCCCGACTACCCGAATCTGCCGGCCAGATCGACTACCGGGCGGCTGACCCTCACTTGTTGCTGCGACTCGGGGACGACGCAAGCACGGTTGCCGCCGTCGTGGCCCGAGGGGTTGGCGCCATCGGTCACTTGCTGTCCCAGTGCGGGACAGCCGTGGAGGAAGGAAGCATTGGCGCCGACAGCGTCGAAGCGCTGGGCCACCTTCTCGGCGAGCTGGGCGACCTTGCCGCTGTCTGCCAAGTCCTTGCAGCGCGTTGTTCCGCCGAAACCTCTGACTTCACCCCGCCGTAAGAAGCCCCGTCACTACATCGAGAAGTTGCCATTTCCTTGCAATCCCAACGGGAGCCAAACGAAATGGCGGCGCAGCCCACTTGTGAACTGCGCCGCCTTTCCTTGAGTAGCTAGCCATCGCCAAGGGCAGCTAGTCCGCCCCGTCGTCGCTTAGAAGGTGAAGAAGTGCCCGCCAAGGCTCTCGACCTTGTCGAAGAACTCCTCCGTCTGCGGCCAAAGGCGCAAAAAGCAAGAGGTGGCGAACTGCCGCCGAGTGAGCTGGACGGAGTCAAGAAGGTCCCACAACATCTCAACGTGGATAGCGTCGACGTCCAGCAAGAAGGCCCGATGGCGAAGCGGATGGTCGAGGAAGTACTCCGGACTCCACAAGGTCCCGCGCAGCGTCACCTCGCGATCGAGCACCAGTTCAGGGAAGTTGAGGCTCAATAGCTCTGCGTAGGGGTCGGGCACCCCGTCAGTGCAGTCCCACTCGTCCTCGTAGAAGCCGATGAGGATGTAGTCATTGAGGGTGGGGTCATCGAGATTCAGATAAAGCTTCATTTGGAACTCCTGGTAGTTCCCCTCCTGCACGACTGCCGTGAACAGGCTCGGGGCTGCTGCGCTTTACAAGGCAGCCCGCGCAAATAGACAAAGCGATGCCTTCGAGACTTGATGGCCCTCGCTTTTGCCGTAGTTCGATCCGATGTGACGCCGCCCCCTCAGTCCATTCAAGCTCCCCGAAAACTCGCGTCGGCGATGGGCGCCGACGCATCGGCGGCGGATGTTCTGCGGCCGCGGAACACGTAGAACTCGATATTTCTCTTGGGGCCGGACCCGTGGCGTTGCTGCCGCTGGCTGGCAACGCGACCTCCAGCGGGTGTGACCTGGGCCGGCGGTCAGTGCGACTCCAACTCCCGACCACGGGCGCGGATCGGCTCCTCACCTTCGAACACGACAGCGACGAAGGTCAGGGCTCGCCGCTTCGCCGCCGGCATGGGCAGTGATCCCAGCGCATCCATCAGTTCTTCAAGCCGGCCTGCCAAGAGGTCCAGCTTGAACACCGAGCCGCGAATCCACTTGGTCGGCCCCTCCGGCTCGGGCTCGACGCGCCACCTCCCAGCCATCGTGACCTCCTGATCCAACGGGGTCTCTGGGAACTCATCAGCGAGCAAGCCGGCCACCGGCTCAGGCACCTCCTCGCAACGCCCCCAGGCCTTCACGCCGAAGGCCAGGTAGCAGGACGTGAGCATGCTCGCTGCAGGCAGTCGTCGACGAGGGCGCATGGTGAACTCCAATCTCTGCCGTCGACCTGCGGGCCTCAACACTTGAGGGCGCTGGGACCGATCGCAGCACCAGCAAATTGCCCCCTCGGCCGGCACTTGATCGGACACCTCCCAGGGAGACGTCCGACCAGCGACGGCAAAAACTTTGCCGAAAACGAGCATCCAGAAAACGCGGATGTTCAGACGTGCGGCGGAGCTTCCATGCTCTCGGCGGACGCATGCATGCCCTCAATCTGCCCCTGAACAGCCTTGGACAAGCGCTCCCTCGATGTTGCGGCCAATACTGGATGGATATACAGTGTCTGCCAACACATCGGAGGCACCATGACGCCCATGCTCCTGCGCCAGAACTACCAGCCCAAGCCTGATCGGATGCCCCGCTGGGTCCGCCGCGTCTGGGCCTGGTTCTGAACTTCTCCCCCTCCCTTTTTTGCCTGGAGTGCAGCCGCGCAGGCTGCCGTCGACATGAACGCACCGCTGCTTCCCGAGGTCCTGATTCGCGCGGACGACGATGCTCAGTCACCGCTTCCGCTTGAGACCGAAGGTGTAGCGCGGTGGGTGTGGGAGAGCCGGTTCGGCCCCATGCTCATCGAGGTTCAGGGACAACAGGTCTTCGTCAACGGATCCCCGGTTGAGCCGGTGGGGCGGTGACCGCCCGACCGCCGACGCCCTTGTTGGCTGCGGTCGAGCGGTGGGCTGCATGCAGGCATTGAAGCCCTGACCGATCACACGAGGTGGAGCAGCCCGCTCTCGGTGTTGTGCTCGTAAAGAAGGGCACAAGACGGGAGCCCTGAGTCACGCCTTTGCTCGGCCCTCACCATGATTGCCGCCACCGTCTCGTACTGATCGCCGGGGAACGCGTCCGAGATCTCTTCAGCGATTTGCACGGCCTTGCTCCTGGAGACGGGCAGCAGGAAGACGCCACCCGACGTTGTTTCGGGTGAGACGGAATCCATGCTCGTGAGCAGTTCAAGGTCCGCCTTCAGGTCGAGCCGAAGCTTTGGATAGCGGGCCTCAAGGAAGGAAGCGAACGGCTCCGGCACACGAGCGCAGCGCCCCCAAGGGTCTGCGTTGAACGCCAGGCACAAGGCGCTTCCGTGCTTGTCGATATGCGAGCAGATGTGGACGGCGGCGTGAGGCGTGGACATTTCGAGCTCCTGATGAAGATGGCCACGACATGCGGCCATTCAGCTCGAAATTGCCCAGCGCCTTCACGATCAAGAGCGCGACGCTCGGGCCTATCGCCCCAACTCGGCGAGCCGCGCCTTGTAGGCTGCCGCGATGCAAAGTGCGTCGGTGCAGGCGTCACGAACTTTCCTGCGCCATTCAGCGTGCCGAGCCCTGAAAGCGGACTGATCTGCCGCGGCGGGCAACGCTGCTTTGAAGGCCGCCGTGGTGGATGCATCGGCCTGGGCAAGCGCAGGCTCAGAGCAAATCAGCGTCTCGACCTTCGTGGAAGCCTTTGCGCAGTCAAAGCTGGGCTTGGCTGCGGCAGCTTGCGCTGGAGGGATTGCCGGTGCAGCAGCCTGCGCAGCCACTGCTGTTGCCGGCGCCGCTGTTGGCGAAACGGCCATGGGCGCGCCACCTGCAGGGCCGCCGCTTGCACCCCCCTGGGCAAAGCTCGACGTCGGAGGAAGGTCGCGGCCGATCGCTCGCAAGGCCGCGATGTGCTGGTCATAGGCGGCCAGCGCGCACGCCTCGTCCTCGCATGCTGCCAAGGTCCGATGCCGCCAAGCAAGCCGCCGGTCAGGAAGGTCGCGAGGAGCCTCAGCGGTGTTCTCCACCAGCCTAAAGATGCTCCGCTCTTCGTCATCCCGCGCAGCCAGGATCGGGCTGCTGCAAAGCAGCTTCTGGTGCTTGGTGTAGGCAGTCTCGCAGGGGAATGGGAGCTTGGTAACGCCAGGATGCTTGGGGGCACCCCACGGGCCGCCAGGCAACTGAATTTGAGCGCCACCCTGATCGGCGTTGATCTTGACTCGCTCCTTCACCACTTGCGGGTCCGCCATGGATGAAGGCAGCGCGGCCAACAGCCACCCGCTGTCCGCTTTGACAAAGTCGGCCGTGGTCTTGAACTGAACCGCCTTAACGATCTCGGCATGACCACCCTCGTCCACCTTGATGGGTTCTGTCGTTGCGTAGAACGTGAGCCAACCCCATGCCATTGACATCGGCGAGGTACACGTCTTGGCTGGACCGGGAAGTTCCCCGCCCCCTCCAGTCCTGAGCATTTCAGCCGCAGCGTGGTAGTCGCGGGACCATTGCATGTCTTCAGCGCTCTGCTTCTCGCCAGCAGTAGATCCGAGCGATTCGATTTCCTTGACCGAGTCCCACATGTAGCCTCTGCCGTCGCTGAAGGCCTTTTCTAGCGCTTTCAGGTCCGCGCTTTTCTTGCCTGTGTTGGCGAGCGTCGTCGCACGGGCTGAAAGCGACGCCGCGTCCTCCTTCAGTGCCAAGGTGTAGGAGAAGGCCATTTGGTAAGCGCCATTGCCCCTCTCAACGCCGTCGATCTTCTTCACATCGCTGATCACAAGATCCGGGCAGCTGTAAGCCGCCTCAAGGGCATGGGAGATATCCGAATCGCCTGGCTTGCTTGAGCACCCGGCCAAGCTGAAGAGGGCCGCCAGCGCGGCAAGTGGAAACAGGCGATGACATACAGCTGTTCGAACCGACATTCGGGTCCTCCTTGGTGAGCAGTGGCGCAACCGCTATCGGAATCAGGAGGTGCGGACAACCCTCGAATCCACACCATACGTTTGGTTGCGAGTTGACTTTAGCGCCCAACCAAACTTATCGGCTGTGGAACTATGAGTTTGGTCCGGGCAACGTGTCGGTATGCCAAGCGACGCCAAGAAGAAGTGCGCCGCTCAGCTGCTCTTCGCCCAAAACATGCGGCGGATCCGCCTGGAGAAGAAGCTCACTCAGGAACAGGTTGCGGAGCGTGCTGAGCTCCACCCGAACTACATCAGCTCCGTTGAACGCGCGGAGCGCAACCTGACCATCAGCAGCATCGAGAAGATCGCTCACGCACTGGAAGTGCGAATGACCGAACTCGTGACCGAGGCATAGGCATCCGATCCTGATGGCAAGGCAGGCGCTTTGTCCAAGTGCCGGCCCACTGGCGGCCCCGCTTACAAGGTCAGGCAAAGTACGGTCCATCGCGACTCAAGCTGCGGAATAGAGCGCTGCGTTAGGGGTCGGCCCCGTGCTGGCCGCCGCTTTAGCTCCTCGTCATCCGCCGCGGCCGGAGCCGCAGTTACCGTCCTGCCAACGCCGGCGGGTTTGCGTCGATCAAGGGATATGCCGCCATGGCAAGAACAAAGGCTGAAAAAGCCGCTCAAGAAGAACCGCTGGAAAAGCAGCTTTGGAAAGCCGCCGACAAGCTCCGCAAGAACATTGATGCCGCTGAGTACAAGCACGTTGTTCTCGGGCTCATCTTCCTGAAGTACATCTCCGACTCCTTCGAGGAGGTTTACGCCAAGTTGAAGGCTGGCGAAGGCCAGTACGAAGGCGCAGACCCCGAAGACAAGGACGAGTACACGGCCGAGAACGTCTTCTTCGTCCCACCCGAGGCCCGCTGGGCCTACCTGCTCGCCCAGGCCACCCAGCCAGACATTGGCGGATTCATCGACGAAGCGATGGACGCCATCGAGCGCGAGAACCCCTTGCTCAAGGGCGTGCTGCCCAAGGTCTTCTCCCGCCAGAACCTCGATCCGCTGAGCCTGGGCGGTCTGATGGCGCTGATCGGAAACATTGCCCTTGGTGACGCCCAGGCCCGCAGCCGCGACGTGCTCGGCCACGTCTTCGAGTATTTCCTCGGCGAGTTCGCGCTAGCGGAGGGCAAACAAGGCGGCCAGTTCTACACGCCTCGCTCTATCGTAGAGCTGCTGGTAGCGATGCTGGAGCCCTACAAGGGCCGTGTCTTCGACCCTTGCTGCGGGTCGGGCGGAATGTTCGTGCAGTCCGAGCGCTTCGTGCAGTCGCACCAAGGCCAGGTCAAGGACATCTCCATCTACGGCCAGGAGAGCAACCAGACCACCTGGCGTCTGGCGCGCATGAACCTCGCCATCCGCGGCATCGACTCCTCTCAAGTCAAGTGGAACACCGAGGGCTCGTTCCTCAACGACGCCCACAAGGACCTGAAGGCCGACTTCATCATCGCCAACCCGCCCTTCAATGTCAGCGACTGGAGCGGCGAGCTGCTGCGCAAGGATGGACGCTGGAAGTACGGCGCGCCGCCCGTGGGCAATGCCAACTTCGCGTGGTTGCAGCACTTCCTGCACCACCTCTCCCCTAGCGGACGCGCTGGGGTGGTGCTCGCCAAAGGCTCGCTCACCGGCAAGAGTGGCGGCGAAGGTGATATCCGCAAGGCGCTGATTGCCGAGGGCAATCTCATCGACTGCATCGTCAACCTGCCGGCCAAACTGTTCCTGAACACACAGATCCCCGCCTGCTTGTGGTTCATGAACCGGGCACGCGTGAACGCTCACCCGCGCAATGGCGAAATTCTTTTCATCGATGCCCGCAACCTCGGCCATCTCATCAACCGCCGTACCCGCGAGCTGAGCCCCGAGGACATCAGCAAGATCGCCGGCACGTACCACGCTTGGCGCACCGGCGAACCCGGCTATGCCGACGAGAAAGGCTACTGTGCCTCGGTGCCCCTGGCCCGCGTGGCCGAGCTGGACCACGTGCTCACCCCTGGCCGCTATGTCGGCCTGCCAGACGAGGACGAAGACTTCAACTTCGCAGAGCGCTTTGCCGCGCTGAAAGCGGAGTTCGATGCTCAACTTCTGGAGGAGGCGCACCTGAATGCCGTCATTGCTGCGAACCTCGCCAAGGTGAAGCTGTGAGCGAAAGCCTGCCCACGCCGGCACTCGCCCTAGCCGCCAAAACACTTCGTCCCGACATCGGTGAACAGATAGTTCAGCTGAATGCTGGACTGGCGCGCAGAGCCCGTGGGGACAACCGAGCATGACCCACAGTGTCCAAGATACAGCCCTTCCGCCAGGTTGGTCGCACTACCGGTTCACCGACGTATTGATCGATGGAGCCATCTCGTACGGAATCGTCCAGCCTGGAGCGCACACGGAGAGGAACTCTGTTCCCGTACTGAGGGTCAACAACGTCCGCAACGGTCAGATCGACACTCGCGATGTGCTGCGAGTCGCGGCTGACGTTGAAGCCCAGTACGTTCGAACTCGCCTGGTTGGCGGCGAACTGCTAGTCACTGTCGTTGGTACGGTTGGGGAGTGCGCGATCGTGCCCGTTACGCTGAAAGGGTGGAACGTGGCACGGGCGATAAGCGTTGCGCGAATCAAGCCAGAGTTCGACACGCGGTTCATCAAGTACTGCTTCAAGCTGGACGATGTTGTATTCCAGATGTACGGCAACACGAATGACACGGTTCAGCCGACATTGAATCTGGGGCAACTCAAGAACCTCGTTTTCAGCATTCCTAGCCCCGACGAGCAGAGAGCGATTTCTGATGTGCTTGGTAGCCTAGACAACAAGATCGACCTACTTCGCCGTCAGAACCAATGCCTGGAAGCCATGGCCGAAGCGCTCTTTAGGCAATGGTTTGAAGGCGACGAAGCCGCCTCATGGCCCGAAGGAGTCGTTGAGGACTTGCTCGTGCTCCAGAGGGGGTACGACTTGCCACTCCAAGATCGGCGTGAAGGGCCGTACCCCATCATCAGTTCGAGCGGCGTGAGCGGCTGGCATGACGAGCACAAGGTCGCTGCGCCTGGCGTTTCGACGGGACGAAGCGGATTGATCGGCAATGTGTTTTTGGTGCAAGAGGACTTCTGGCCGCTCAATACCTCTCTGTACGTCAAGGAGTTCAAGCTCGCGACGCCGCTCTTCGCCTACTTCACATTGAAGACGTTGGATCTGCCCGCCTTCAATGCGGGTTCGGCCGTTCCTACGCTGAACCGCAACCATGTGCATGCGCAGGCCACTCTGCTTCCACCGCGCGACCTGATCGAGCGTTTCGAAGCCACCTGCTGGCCGATGTTCAAGAAGATCAAGCACAACGAAGACCAAGCTGCGCAATTGACTTCCCTGAGAGACACGCTTTTGCCCAAATTAATGAGTGGCGAAGTGCGGGTGGCCTGCTGATGCAAAAGCTCCGGGACACGCTGGAGCAGTACGGGCGCTGGCAGGAGTTGCGGTTCTTGGTGGATCGCATGGAGGCCTACCTCGAAACCGACTTCAGCACAGCACTTGAGAACGCAAAGTCCCTGCTAGAGAGCATCGGCAAGCAGATCTGCGAATCCAAGGGCGTCGCTCTAGAGCCGAGTAGCTCCATCAATGGGGTGCTGAAGAGGGCGTTCGTCGCCCTGGGCTATTCGGGTGATGACATGGTCCGCCAGGTGTCCAGTGCTTTGGCCACCATCGGCCAGCAGGTCGGAGAGCTGCGCAACCAGATCAGCCCCACCTCGCACGGCAAGCCCTTGGAAGAACTACGGAACCGCAACGACAAGGTCGATCTGCTGACCCGCGAGTTCCTAATCGACAGCACGCTGGTGGTGGCGGTGTTTTTGATCCGGGCGTTTGAAACACGGCAGATTGCTGGTGCCCCGGTTGAAGCGGCTGCTGAGGCCGCCGAGCCGCTGCGCTATGAAGACAACAGCGAATTCAACGACTACTGGGACGAGACCATTGGCGACGTTGTCATGGGAGACGCTTACTCCTACCCGGCCAGTGAAGTCCTGTTCGCCGTGGATGCGCAGGCCTACGCTGCCGAATGCAAGGCCTACGCCGAGTCGTCCGCTGACGAAGACCCTGGGGAGGGTGAATGAGCTATCTGACTGAATCGGCCATCGAAGCCTTTGCCATCAAGCTGCTGGAGCGCCAGGGCTACCGCTACCTGCACGGCTCGGTGATTGCCCCCGATGGCGAGAGCCCTGAGCGGGCCAGTTACGGCGAGGTGCTTTTGACTGCACGGATGGAACAGGCGGTGCGTCGCATCAACCATCGCTTGCCTGCCGTCGTGGTGGAGCAGGCCTTGAAGGAGGTGCAGCGCTACGCCTCGCCCGAGCTACTGGATGCCAATGAGCATGTCCACCGCTGGATGACCGAGGGCGTGACGGTTGAGGTGCAGAAGGACGGGCAGACGCGCGGCGAGCGGGTCTGGTTGATCGACTTCGCACGGCCTGAGGCCAACGACTTCCTGGTGGTGAATCAATTCACTGTGGCCCGGGATGGGGAGCAGCATTCAGACCGCAAGCGTCTGGACGTGGTGCTGTTCGTCAACGGCCTGCCGCTGGTCGTGGTGGAGCTGAAGAACGCCGGCAGCGAGAACGCCACGCTGAAGACGGCCTATCAGCAGATCGAGACGTACAAGCAGGTGCTGCCGCAGCTGTTCCACAGCCACGCGTTCTCGGTGATCTCGGACGGGCTGGAGGCGCGGGCGGGCTCGATCTCAGCGGGCATGTCCCGCTTCATGGCCTGGAAGAGCGCGGACGGCAAGGCCGAGGCTTCGCACCTAGTGAGCCAGTTGGAGACCTTGATCTTGGGCATGTTGGCCCCGGCGACGCTGCTGGACCTGCTGCGGCACTTCATCGTCTTCGAGAAGGCGCGCAAGGTCGATCCGGAAACTGGGCAGGTGACCATCAGCACGGTGAAGAAGCTGGCGGCCTATCACCAGTACTACGCGGTCAATGCGGCTGTGGAATCGACGCTGCGAGCGGCGGACCTGAGCGCCCCGATGGAAGTGCGCGAGGCTGCCGCCAGCTATGGCGTGCCAAGCGTGAGGGACCAACCCAAGGGCGACCGGAAGGCTGGCGTGGTGTGGCACACCCAGGGCTCGGGCAAATCCCTGTCCATGGTGTTCTACACCGGCAAGATCGTGCTGGCGATGGACAACCCCACGGTGCTGGTGCTGACCGACCGCAACGATCTGGACGATCAGCTCTTCGACACCTTTGCGGCCTCACGGCAACTGCTGCGTCAGGAGCCGGTGCAAGCGGAGAACCGCGACCATTTGAAGGCCTTGCTCAAGGTGGCGGCAGGTGGAGTGGTGTTCTCCACGGTGCAGAAGTTCCAGCCCGAGACGGGCAATGTGCATGACGAGCTGTCGGCACGGCGGAACATCGTGGTGATTGCCGACGAAGCGCACCGCACGCAGTACGGCTTCGAAGCCCGCCTGGTGGATGTGAAGGACGAGGCAGGCAATGTGGTGGGCAAGAAGCTGGTCTATGGCTTCGCCAAGTACCTGCGCGACGCCCTCCCCCACGCCACATACCTGGGCTTCACTGGAACGCCAATTGAGAAGGCCGACGTCAACACCCCGGCCGTTTTCGGCAACTACGTGGACATCTACGACATTGCGCAGGCCGTGGAAGACGGGGCTACGGTTCGCATCTATTACGAGAGCCGCTTGGCCAAAGTTGGCCTGAGCGACGAGGGCCGGCAGATGGTGGCTGAGCTGGACGAGGAGCTTGAGCAGGACGAGCTGACGGAGACGCAGAAAGCCAAGGCCAAGTGGACCAAGATGGAGGCTCTTATTGGCAGCGAGCCGCGCGTGCAGAACATCGCCCGCGACATCGTGGCGCACTTCGAGGCCCGGCAAGAAGTGTTTGCCGGCAAGGCGATGGTGGTCAGCATGTCTCGGCGCATTGCGGCAGACCTTTATGGGGCCATCAAGGAGCTGAGGCCGCAGTGGCACGACGACGACCTGCGCAAAGGTGTGATGAAGGTGGTGATGACGGCCTCCAGCAGCGACGGGCCGAAGCTGGCGCAGCACCACACCACCAAAGAGCAGCGCAAGGTCCTGGCCGAGCGCATGAAGGACGACACCGACCCGCTCCAACTGGTGATCGTGCGGGACATGTGGCTGACTGGCTTTGACGCACCGAGCATGCACACGCTCTACATCGACAAGCCGATGAAGGGCCACAACCTGATGCAAGCAATCGCGCGAGTGAACCGCGTGCACAAGGACAAGCCGGGCGGCCTGGTGGTGGACTACCTGGGCATTGCGGCCGACCTGAAAGAGGCGCTTTCGTTCTACTCGGACGCCGGAGGCAAGGGCGATCCCACGTTGGCGCAGGAACAAGCAGTTGCCCTGCTGCTAGAGAAGATCGAGGTCGTGTCGGGCCTCTTCCATGGCTTTGCCTACGAGCGCTTTTTTGAGGCCGACACCGGCGAGAAGCTGTCGCTGATCCTCCAAGCCGAGGAGCACATCCTGGGCCTGGATGACGGACGCCGGCGCTACATCAACGAGGTGATTGCGCTGTCCCAGGCCTTTGCCATTGCCGTTCCCCATGAGCAGGCGATGGACGTGAAGGACGAGGTGGGCTTCTTCCAGGCCGTGAAGGCGCGCCTGGTCAAGTTCGACAGCCTGGGCGCGGCGGGCGGGCGTAGCACCGAGGACCTGGAGACCACCATCCGGCAGGTGATCGACAAGGCCCTGGTGTCTGAGCAGGTGATCGATGTCTTCGACGCCGCCGGCATCAAGAAGCCGGACATCTCTATCCTGTCCGACGAGTTCCTGGCCGAGCTGAAGGGCTACCAGCACAAGAACGTGGCGCTGGAGGTGCTGAAGAAACTGCTGACCGACGAACTAAAGGTGCGCGCCAAGCGCAACCTAGTTCAGAGCCGCTCGCTGATGGACATGCTGGAAGCGGCCATCCGCAAGTACCAGAACAAGATCCTGACGGCGGCCGAGGTGATGGAAGAGCTGATCAAGGTCAGCAAGGACATCGTGGCGGCAGACAGCGAGGCTGAGCAACTGGGCTTGACCCCCTTCGAGTACGCCTTCTACACGGCAGTCGCCAACAACGACAGCGCCCGCGAGCTGATGCAGAAGGACAAGCTGCGCGAGCTGGCGGTGGTGCTGACACAGCGGGTGCGCGAGAACGCCAGCATCGACTGGACGATCAAGGAGAACGTCCGGGCGAAGCTCAAGGTGATGGTCAAGCGCACCCTGCGGCAGTACGGCTACCCGCCTGACATGCAGTTGCTGGCGACAGAGACCGTTCTCAAACAGGCCGAGATGATTGCGGATGAGCTAACGCTCTGAAGATCAACCGTGAGCTGAATCAGCGAACAAGTCGCAGGCCGGTTTGGGACTTGAGCCCATACATCGAAGCGACTTCTTCGAAGTGCAGGGCCAGCACCCGCTCCAAGTCAACTGCGTCGTATTCCAATTCTTCCGTGAAGTGTCGAACCAAGGCGGGGAAGACGGTGGGAACCTCAGGCTCGAAGGCGAGTTCAGGCGGCTCCTGCGTGCGGTACCCAAGCGCAGACATTTGGCGCCAGAGGTAGTCTGACTGGTAATGGTCAATCGCACCGGTGGTCTTCGCCCGCACGATCAAAGCACCCATCGACACGCGCCAGACTTTCTTCAGCTGAGCTGCTCGCTCCAAAGAGATATCGCGCAGATACGGCAGCACATCCGCCTTCGGCATCAGAAGCGCGGATGCGAACTGGTTGGCCTGCTCCTCCATCTCCGGATGCGGGATCGCATGCATCACCAAGTGCCCGAGTTCGTGGGCAAGGCTAAATCGCTGCCTGTCAGCCGGTGCTCGGCTGTTCAAGAAGATGATGGGCGGGAGGCCCGGGATTCGGTAGCTGACCCCGTCGATCTGCGCCTCGGCCATGTCGAGGTGTACGACGATGCAACCAGAGCGCTCGACGTAGTCCATCAGTGACTTCACCGGACCGAGCGGCATGTACCAGGCGCGTCTTACGTTCGCAGCAACTTCCTCGGCGCCCCCGGCAAAGTCATCCACATCGTATTGAGGCATCGGTAGCTCAGGCGCGATGTCTACGGCGTTGACAAACGCGCGCAGGTGAGCGATCCGAACATTCAGTTCAGCAATGAAGCGGTTGAGTACCTTTACCCCGACCGCCGCGCGCTTCCGGAACATCGGGTGAGCGCTGATCGGAGCCCCGTACTCACGCTCCTTCTGAAAGAAAAACCCAACCGGACAACGCAGGGCTGAAGCAAGCGCAGCCTGTTGACTCTCCGAAGGCGACTTCAGCCCGTCCTCAATCTTTGAGAGGACGGGCTGAGAGATACCGGATGCGACCGCCAACTCCGCTTGGCTTAAGCCAAGCATTCGGCGACGCAAGTTAGCGAGGTCAGACCTAAACGGAGCCGCCACCTCGCTTGTGTTGATCGCTTTGATCGTTTCCATGGCTCTTCTTCGACTTGATGATTCTGTCCGCGGGTGAGGCTTCTCGCTCTTCCCGATTGAGCGGGACCAAGTTCCCTTGAGATTGCGCTGCCGGCTCAACGAGCGGATAGATCCACTGGATCTGCCGCTGATGGCGTTGAGTCAAGCAGATGTTCTGCACAGCTGTGCCAAGCTTATTCAGCGTGAAAACCAATTCCAGTCTGGCAATCCCTTCAAAGAGGTCGACAGACTGGTCATGAAAGGCGACGGCAGACCTCGTGGGGTAGTTGCTGGACCGGTAGCCTTCCCTCGCGTACTTCGGCCGCACGAACACCCGGTTCTTGAAGACGAAGCCATGATTGCCACGGATCTTGTCGACTCGAACGTCTGACCGCCCATCGGTTGCCTGCTTAGCTCGGAAGATGATCTGGTTGTTCAGGTACTGAGCCCGGAAGCTCTTCGTCTGCATTTGGGCTGCGAGGCCGCTTTCACTCCAGTCGTTCCAGGCTTCATGTACGCATTGGCGCAGCAGAGCCACATAGGGAGAAAAGATGGACTCGACGTCGGTTTCGGACTGAATGATCAACATGGCAGAGATTGCGTTGGTGGCCCCGGTTCCCGAGACAGGATCCTAGCCCAACCACGTATCAATGCGCAAATTATTCTGAAAAATATTCCACCGCCCGTTTTCGCAGCAGCACACCACCAAGATCAGCCAACAGGTTGAACGGAGCACATCACTGCTCGACGCACCTCAAAGTAGCGACCGAACTCTGCGCTGCTCGACAACACGCAAGTAGCGCTGGAGGGACTGCAGGCCTCGATGCTTTGTGACCTGAGCGATCTCAGCGAGTGGCATTTGCGCCATGCCGGCCGTTGACACGAATCCGGCTCGGCCAGAGTGCGACGAGTAGTGCGCCGGATCGAGGCCAGCACGCGCGACGGCCGCCTTGACCACCCTGGCCACAGAGCTGATGTCCAGGCGCGTGTCGCCCACCGCGCCGCTTCGCGTGACGCGCCGGAACAGGTAGCCCGACCGAATCCCGGCGAGCTCACACCAGCGCTGGATCGCAGCCACAGGGCATTGCCTGCCATTGGCGAATGGAATGCTCACGACCAGGCCGCGGCCCTCTTGATCGGTCTTGCTTCGCCGCAGAAGCACATCCACGCCCAGCTCATGGAAGGTCAGATCCTCAAGCGTGAGCTGCACCAGCGACTGCCTGCGCAGCGCGCCGCAGAACAGGAACAACAGCAACGCGGTGTCCCGCGCGGCTCGAACCGGCTCCTGCGCTTGGACTGCCATCAACACGGCGAGCAGGTCGTCACGCATCAGCGGCTTCACCGCGCGCTGCGCCAGGCCCACGGTGCGCCCGAGGCCAGCGAACGCCGTCTTCACCTCCTTGTCGATGGGCGACGGCAACCCACGATCCTTGTGCCACGCATGCAGGGCAATCATCCGGCGCTGGATGGTTGCCGGCTTCAGCCTTGGGGCGACTGCGACCAACCAGCGCAGGGCATCGGCCGCCGTTGCTGGCAGCGGGTATCCCATCCGCCGGTAGTAGGTGATGTCCTTGGCGTAGGCCGTGCGTGTGGACTCAGCCTTGGCAGCCAACTTCAGCTCTTCAGCCGTGAAGGTTCGATGCGGAGGCTCGGGAGGAATGGGAGCTTTGGGAGCGAACTTCTCCCTCTTCTTGTCGGTCATCGTGGTGCTCGCTGGGCCGCTTCCGGCCCGGTTCGGCACGCGCGCAAATATGTGTTTTACGCGCGTTGCGCAGTTGAACGAAAGCCGCGACTGGCGCGGCTTTGGTGGGGTGAAGTTGGCAAGGCCGTCAGTACTCCGAGGGCAGCAGCAGCGTCGTGCAGCGCCGCACGCCCTCGTCGTCTATGGCATCGGTCAGCACCCAGATTCGTTCTCCCTTGTTGCCGATCAGGTAGGCCGAAAGCACGCGAGCCCCAGCGAGTGCCGCACGCCGATTGCTCGCCCTGTCCTCACGGCACAAGTCGCCGTAGTCACCTGTCTGGTGTCGGCACAGGAGGTCGGCTGGATTTACTTCGTGTCGCTTTAGCAGGCGCAGTGCGCCAGGGGTCGCTACGACGCGGCCGAGTGAAAGTGAGGTCGGCGGCCATGCGGCGGCGCGACCTGGGTCTTGGTCGGATTCAGTCATTTGAGGTTGGGGATTGGGCTAGTTGGCGCAACTCGCGAGCGCGCAGCCTTACCTAGCAATGCAGATGGTTGGATCGCAGTGGGCTGCCATCACAGCGGAACGGCATCCAACTCACACGACGTACCAAAGTGCAGCAAGCGGTCGTTAATTGTGCCGCCCGGCGCATTACTAGCGATGGCGGCGTCATCGCGTAGGCGTCACGACCATCACGATGGCGGGCACCGACTAGTCCAATCGCGTGCAAAAAGCCCGGATCGATCTGACGATCGCATGGTGTCCGTTGCATCGCTGAGGCCGATCCAGAAGAATCGTAGCAACGAACTACCGGGGATCGAAATGGGTTTTCTTGGCGACTTGGTTGGTGGGGCTGTCGGGAAGCTGTTCGATGGCGTGGAGGCCGTAGGCCGCGGGCTTGACGCCGCAATCACGCCGGTGGTGCATGGCATTGCAGACGTAGCCGGGTTCGTTGAGGAAAATCCGGGCAAGTCCGCGCTGATTGCAGCAGCAACGGTTGCGACTGGTGGAGCCGCGGCTGCCTTCGCAGGACCGGTTGCGGCAACTGCTGGTGGACTTGGTCTTCTTGGATCCACAGCGACGACTGGAACCGCGATCTCAACGCTGACTGGTGCTGCGCTTACCAATGCATCACTTGCGGCAGTGGGTGGAGGCGCGCTTGCTGCTGGCGGTGCTGGCATGGCGGGTGGAACCGCCGTAATCGCCACTACTGGCGCTTTGGCTGGTGGGGCGGTTACGAAGCGGGTGACGCGAAAGCGCTAACGGCCTCCATCCACTGTAGAGGCCGGTGCTCGCGGCGGCGCCCCCTTCGGACTGCGACGGGTTCGGCGCCCCAGCGCCCGCAATGATGTGAGCGGTGCTGGTTACCGGCCGGTCAAGCGCCAACGGAATCGCGTATTGGCGGGAACTCGCACTTGTCGCTCGGCGCCTTGAACATATGCCCGAAGGTATACAGGTTCATCGGCGGGCAAAGTAAGTTTGCGTCCGCTTTGGTATTGCAGCTTCAACTTGCGCCCATCCGACTCAAGGCTTTGTAGGCCCCAAACCGCAGCGTCCCAGTCGCTGGACTGAATTCGCCAAATCGCGCAACGAAGCACTCCCTTGCGCTGAGTGGTGAGCACCCCCCAGCGCGGCCAAACCGAAGTCAGCCCCTGGAGCTGAGCGCCTGCGCCCACTACACCTGGATTCGCAGTAAAGCGGTCCTCCACCGCCCGAACCAGCGTGCGGGTTGTGCACACGCTCACGCGATCGTCTGGCTCCGGCATTTCGTCAAACGTTGTCGTTGGGCCGAAGCACACGATTGTGTGAACCGGAATCTGGCCGGAGAACGCGCGCCGCACACTTGCCCACTCTGGGCTCTTTAGGTGTTCGCGCAGCAACGCTGAGGTCTTTCCGAGCACCTTACGAATTGGGTTATCGACCCACACCGCACCGCGCTCTCGGACCACGCAGATCTGTTCATCCCGCATTGCAAAGGGGTAGAAGTCGCCTGCCCAACGCTTGAAATCGACCACCACCAGTCCAGAGTCCATGCAACAGATTGCATCGAACTCACCGAGACCATCGGGCGCGACTCTCTCCGTGATGAAGATCTCGTGGCGGTATCGCTTCGCAAGGCGGGTCAAAATCTGTAGGCCGGCATCCTCCGTTCGCACGCCGCCGAGGTGGAGTTCCTCAGTTTCAAAATCAACTTGAGACAGCTCAATCACGGTTGCGCCTCTACTCGCATTCGAGGACAGCAGTCTGCATCAGAAAGACTCTTGGGTTTGACCACGTTGCGATCTACGCGCATTTGTTGGAGAGCGGAGATTCATTTCGCGAGGCTCTCGCGCCGCCCAGCTGAGGTGCTCAACATCTTGCGACGGGCAGATCTTTCCAAGAGGCGGTGTAGGCCGGCGTGACGCGCTCTTGACGCATGCCCCAGTCCCTAGACTTGCGTGGCTCGCCGGAGCTACCGAGCGCGATCGCTCCGCGGCCGAATCTGCCGTTGATCCTGTCGACAGCCTGCATCAGGGAAGCGCTGCGCTCGGGCACCTCGTCGTCACGGAAAAGCTCTTCCTGACTCATAGCTGCAGGCCCAAGGTCAACCAAGGTGACGCCAGCCTTGGCGTACTTGAACCCAGGGCGGAATACACCGCGAAGCCCCTGCAGAGCGGCCGCCGTCAGCACGCTGGAGTCATCGCTGGGTCGGACCAGCGGCACCGTGACGGTCCTGGAGTACTGCCGGTCCCCTTGCCGGAAAATGTTGGTGCGGACGAACACCTGTACAGCACCCGCCTGGCTGGCCTGGCGACGCAGCTTTTCGGCCGCGCGGCAGGTGTAGGTCGCCACCGCCTCTTCAAGCTGCCGCAGCTCGACGACCGGCTGGCCAAAGGATCGCGAGCACATGATCTGCTGCTTGTTGGGCGACACCTCCTCTAGTTGAAGGCATGAGACGCCCTGCAGCTCGCGCACCGTCTTTTCCAGCACCACAGAGAAGCGCTTGCGGATAGCAGCCTGATCAGAGCGCGCCAAGTCGTGCGCGGTTCGGATGCCGCTGGCCTCCAGCTGCGCAGTGATGCGTGGCCCGACACCCCAGACATCGCCGACAGGTGTCGCAGCGAGAACGGCTCGAAGTTCCTCCGGCGAACAGGCGGCGAGATTGCAGACCTGCGCGTACTCCTGCGGATAGGAGCCTGGCTTGCGCTCCGCCGTCTTGGCAACGTGGTTCGCCAGCTTCGCCAAGGTCTTGGTAGGCGCGATGCCGACGCCGCAGGGAATACCGGTCTGCTGCAACACCATCTCACGCAGCTGCCTGCCATGGGCCGCGGGACAGCCGCCCAGGCCCTTGAGCGACAGAAAGCACTCGTCGATGCTGTAGACCTCCTGCCTGGGCGCGAACTGCGCCAGCAAGGTCATGACGCGGTCGGACATGTCGCCGTACAGCGCAAAGTTTGCAGACAGCGCGACCAGCCCTGCCTTGTCCTCCAGCTGCCGGAACTGGAACCAGGGCTGCCCCATCTTCACGCCGAGCGCCTTGGCTTCGTTGGAGCGGGAGATCGCACAACCGTCGTTGTTGGACAGGACGACCACCGGCTGCCCGATCAAGGAGGGCCTGAAGACCCGCTCGACGCTGACGTAGAAGTTGTTGCCATCGACCAGGGCGAACATGGCATCAATGCAGGCTGGCTGCGGCCGCCACCTCGGGCTGCGAAGTGAGCCCGGCCCGGTCGACAGCCTCCAGCAGCTCCAGCTTGCCATCGCCGATCAGGATCAGCTTGAAGGCAAGCATCAGCACCTGATTGGAGAACTGGACCGAGTACCGCAGGAAGTCCGCATCGGCTTCGAACGAGCGCTCTGCGTTGTAGTACCCGAGGTTGTGAAAGCTCGACTCCGACTCGGCACCCCAAAAGCTGGTCGGCAGCTCGGCGAGGACATGGCGGAAGTCGTCGGGCAGCCGTTCGCTTGCGAGCACAGCCTGCTGTTGCTTCAGCGAGGAAGGTAGTTCGCGGCTGGTCAAGGGACTGCCGCAGACAACGGAGCTGGTTACGGCCTCGGCCTGCCGCTCAGAAGCGCACCAGAGAGCCCAGGCACCTCGCACCACCGCCTGAACTTGCAGGCGCAACAACGGCTGTCTTGAGACTTCAATGCCCGCGGCAACCATCATGCGGAAGGCTGCAGCATGCTCAAGCGCGACCTTCCCTGCATCGATGGCAACGGTGCCGCGATCATCAACGCCGCCATCGACGAAACGGGGAAGCGCCTCGGTCAGCGTTCTGTGCAGGGCATTGCCACGCTGCAGGAGCAATGCCAGTTCGCGATCCTTCATCTGGGTCTCCTGTTTGCATCCCCGCTCCGTTGCCGCCTAGACGCGCATTTCCTTGATGACCACCGTGACGACGCCCCAGACCGTGATCGTCTGACCATCCTTAGGCACGATGTCCGGATACGTCGGGTTGGCCGCCTTGAGCTTTACGTTGCTGCCGCGCTTCCACAAGCGCTTGACCGTGAACTCTCCATCCACTACGGCGACGACCACATGTCCATGGGATGGTGTGATGGCCTTGTCGACGATGACCGCATCGCCGTCATCGATGCCGTCTTGGCACATGGAGGTGCCGCGTACCCGGATGAAGTAGGTCGCAGCAGGGTGCCGGATCAGCACCTCGTTCAGGTCAATACGGGAGATCGCGTGATCGTCGGCCGGCGATGGGAACCCGGCATGCACCGTGTGCCCGACCAGGCCGACCATAGCTGGTTCGACCTGGTGAATGGGGATCGGCTGCTCTGACGGAACACTGTACATCCATCCAGTATATGGAGACAGGCTCGGTGAAGCCAGCATGGGGCGGCTGGACCCGCGAGAACGAGTGCGCGCCGGCAGCATCTCAGAGTGCCTTCGTACAGTTGGCCCATGTGCACGAACTACAAGTCGCCCGAGGAACTTGACCTTGAGCGCGCCTGGGAACTGAAGCCGTCGCAATCGGTGCTCTGGGCGCAGGACGTGTTCCCGAACCGGCCAGGCCCGATCGTGCGCCTGAAGCCGGGTGGCGCGCCGGGCGAGCGTGAGTGCGTTCTGGCCAACTTCAGGCTCATCCCGTTCAACGTCAAGGATCCCGAGCAGTTCAAGGCCTCGACCATGAACGCGAGGTGCGAGACGGTCGACAAGCTCTGGAGCTTCAAGTCAGCATGGGCAAGGCGCCAACGCTGCGTCATTCCAGCTTGGGCCTTCTATGAGCCCTACTACGAGACCGCGTCCTCGAAGTCGGTGCGCTGGAAGGTCGCGGCGGCCGACGGCACGATGCTGTCCATCGCCGGCCTGTGGGATCGATGGGTTCCGCCAGCCGGGTCTGATCGCGCAGAGGTGATCTCCTTCACCATGATCACTTTGAACTGCGACGAGCACCCGCTCCTGAAGCGGTTCCACCGCTGGTACGACGAGAAGGGCAACCCGGAGGAGAAGCGGACGCCGGTGCTGCTCACCGAGCAGGAAGTGGACACCTGGCTGCAGGGTGATGACGCCGAGGCCAAGGCGCTGTTCAAGACCTGGCCCGCAGAGGAGCTCCATGCAGAAGCCGCACCGATCAGGCGCAGCGCGCCGCCAGTGTCAGGTGTGCTCCTCTGAGCCCGCATGCCCTGGCATTGAGCCCCAGGAAACCCGGGCCACTTTGCCCGCCCCCTTTCCGAGGATCGCGCGGTCGATCATCTTGGACTCGAAGTTGAAGTCAGCATCGATCTTCACCACGAGGAGCTTGTTGAAGTTCCCCTCGCGCTTCACTTCGACCTTGTCGGCGCCCTTCTCTGGCGAGATCGTCTTGACCTCCACAAAGTCGTTGCCGAGCTTGCCGTCAGAGCCAGGTGTGTGGGCGCGGTGGCGCTTGATGCCGTACTTCATCTCTGCGTACAGCTCGCCAAGTTCGCCCCAGATCTGAAGGTACCGGCCAGTGCGCTGGTGGTACTCGTCGGCCAAGGCAACCAGGGACTCGAACAAGTCCGCCAACTCAGGGTCAACGTGCGGGTACTCCTTCTGCAGGTCCTGCCTGTGAAGTTGCCCGTTGATCCACTCCCAACTGATCCATTCGCCGTCGTCGTAGATGCCGTCGCCTGGGTCGCGAAGCGGCAATCCGGTCATTGCACATCTGAGCATGCTGGTCCTCCCTGCGGCCAACTGTAGGACCACACGCAAGACAGACCAAGATCACTCTGGCGCCAAAAAGAGAGCCCCGCTGATGCGGGGCTGTAAAGCCATGGCAGCTGTCATCGCCAAGGCTCCTGCTCAGGGAGGAAAAGCAGGTCCGCAAAGCGGCATTCGAAGGATAGCCGAGGACGCAGCGCAGCAGGCTGGGAGCGGGGCCACAAGGTCGACTAAGCAAGCTCGGCGACGCCACGGCGTGATGCTCGGGCGGAAGCTTCGCTGTGCCGTGTGTGCCACCGAGGCCCAGAAACTGAAAGAGCCGCTGGCGGCGGCTCTCTAAGTGACTGTCAGACTTCAGATTTTGGTGCCGGTGAGAGGAGTCGAACCCCCGACCTTCGCATTACGAATGCGCTGCTCTACCAACTGAGCTACACCGGCGAACCACCAGACGCTGGGTCTGACGAAGCCTCAAATCATACACCAGGCAACGCGAGACCTCATGACCTGCTGATGTCGCCTCTCGCTAGCGTTCTTCTACGGAAAGCGCGCAATTCCTTCACCGCCTCATGTCAAAGGCCACCGTGCGAGCCCGAGCGAAGCAGCAGCCCTCCGCAGATCGGTGGCGGTCAGATCGCCCAGCCTCCGTGGAGTCGGTGCACAGACCACTCAAGGTTGCTCTTCAGGTAGGTCACTTGGGCGGCCAACCATCGTCAAGCCAAGACTTGAACTCGTTCAAACGAGTGGCAAGAAATGGCGATTCTTGATGTCGACATTGCTCTGCGTGCTGCACTGGATCGCATGGGCCGAGCGAGACGCCCCATGAAGAAGGAAGTTTCGGAGCACTTGAAGCACCAGGCATCAGATCGGCAACGGCTCTATGTAATAGCTTCAATCAGCTTAGTTACTCCCCCCACGCCCAGGCCTACCAAGCCTTAGCACCTGATCAGCAATGCAGGTACCGCGTGAAGGCAACGAGCTATCTCTATTTCCAGGGCCACGTCCTGATTGCTCAAAGCCAAGTCGATGGGGCAAGGACCACTCAATGTCTGAGCCTCATCCACCAGGCGACTTGAGCGACGTGGAAGGAATCGCCCTCAACCAATCGGAAAGGAATCGACCATGGACTCGATCTGCGCGATCACCACCCTCCCTGACATGCCGCCTGATGAGCGGCGCGCTCTCGAAGAGCGCTTCCCCAAAAAGACGCCTTGCTCATTGGCAAAGTTTTTGGCGATGCGCAATATGGCCCCTCACGACCCTGACAAGTGGTGGAAGAAGAAGTGGGGCTCACACTTGATCGCGGGGCGCGAGCACATCAGCCCTCTGTCTGGAACCGGTACGGTCATGCGCCTCATCCATGGACCCGTGCTAGTGGGCAACGGGCGCGTCGAGCAGCTCCCTGTCGCCATTCAGGTGGACTTGAACGTCCCTTCGTACACAGTGGCCAACAACGTTGCCATGGGGCTCAGTGGCTATCGCGCAGGTGAGGTCGCTCTTTGGGCCGTGTCCATCGAGTTGATTCGCTGTGGCGTTCCGCGTCACCTCGTGGACAAGCTCACCCTAGCTAATGTGAAGTACTACGAAGTGACGCTCTGCTTCCAGCGGCTACTTGAAGAGCTGCGCGTAGAGGACATGGTTCGCTGGGCGTACGACACGGCGCGACACCTCGGACTCCACAACCGGACCTTTTTACCCGCGAAGCTGGAGTCGAACTGGTCGGCATACATCCACGGGGAAGACATCGTCTCCCTGTGGTACCAAAAGACCAAGCACAAACATGCCATCTACAGGAATGGCGATGTTCAGAAGCGAATGCGCCGCCTCGCACTTGAGATCCTCCGGATCGATGTCCGGCTCTCGGTGCAAGCACTTGATTCGCTGAACCTGACCCAGCCGGAACAGTGGGAGCACGCACATGCGAAGGGGACGTACAGGAAGATCCTCAAAGGTGCGCTAAGACCCCTGCTCGTTCTCCCAAACGGCCACCCCGTGAGGACGATTGCACCGCGGCCGATTGACATCAAGCATCTATCGAAGAAGGCCAAGTCGTTCCTGAAGCATTACCTTGCAGGCGGACTGGTCGACAACTGGCCTGGGGGCGAGTTGGACAGACCAACAGTGCTCGCCGAGCTACTCACAATCGGAATAGACGCTCGCATGTCATGGCAAAGGCACAAAGCCCGGATCCACTCATCGAAGCTGAAGAAACTCCTGGAGCATCGCGGCGACAACGTTGTGCCGATTGACGTGCACTCCGACTCCTTCTGCAAGGCCAACTGGACGGCGATCAAGGGCCGCCTCGAAAAGGCATACGCTGAAGCCAGACCAGAGCAGCTGATCGACCTCAAGGGCTCGCAATGGGAAGTCACCCCAACGTCTGCTAGGCCAGCAGGGCGAGCCCGCCGGGCGGCATAGCCAGTTCGCTCGGACAGTGCTGTCTCAGTACTTTTGCTCGGCCAAGGGCAGCTGGCCGGTGCCAGTGGCCGGGTCAGTCAGGTAAGTGATTGATCTCGCTACCTCTGACCCGCTCTGAGGCTGCCTCAGCAAAGCGATAGGTTTGACTCGCAATGCGAAGGTCGGAGGTTTGACTACTCATGCCGGCGGGAACGTTTGCCTATGAAAGTCTCCCCTCGGGGTTGGCTTATCCATTACCGCGATTTAGCCGAGTACTCCGGCCGCTACCGCGCCAGGTCGTCGCGGGCGCCAAGAAGGCGGTCGCTAAACCGACTGGCCTGGCACACGGCTGGCACAATGTGTCGGCACAGCCGGGATACGTCAGGACAAGCAAGCGACGTGGTTGATGCGGGTAAGTGGTTGATCTCTATGCCAGCGACGAGTTCGCAGGTCCCTTTAGCAAAACGAAAGGTCTGATTCGTAATGCGAAGGTCGGGGGTTCGACTCCTCTTGCCGGCACCAAAATTCTCTCTTTACATCAAGGGCTTGGCTTTGGTCAGGCCCTTGTTGTTTCCGAGGCCATGGGCCGCAATTGCGGCCCATGCGGCCCATGCGGCCCATGCGGCCCATGCGGCCCATGCGGCCCATGCGGCCCATGCGGCCCATGCGGCCCATGCGGCCCATGCGGCCCATGCGGCCCATGTTCAGCGCGATCGGCTGGTCAACATCGAGTAGTCCTGCAAGTTCGCTCTGCGACACCACCGTCGCCCACGCCGTTGACTTGTGACTTCGTGCGTCGCCTCCAGCTAAGGCTTGTGCGACACCTGCCCAAGCGCGCAGGCGGGCGCAGGCCACCGATGCCGGCGGGCAGGTGTTGCATAAGCCCCGAGGGAGGAAACCGCGGCGAACGCCGCAGTGGTTGTTGGGCGCAGCAGCTATGGCGATTGCGCAGCGCCGATGCTGCGTTCGTGCTGCGCTTCAAGCACCGCCGGGCCCGCGCCGACAGTCATGCTCGGTCTGACTCGCGCGATGGTGCTCCGCCAGCGACCCGCCGAGAGGCCTCCAAGCGTCGTTTCCCCGCCGCGTACGCATAGCCGCACCGGACGCCACGATCGACGCCGAACAGTTGGTCGTTGATGCAGCGCGGTCATGGCGCAGGCGGCGCCCGAATCGAGCAGTCGCGCTGGAAGACCTGCAGCACGATCAGGCCCTGACCGCAATGCCGACACACGAAGGTCGGAGTTGGCTCTTCCTGCTCTGCGGTGGCCGCCGCGTCCGATGCCGGTGGCGCGACCTGCAGCAGTTCGCGCGCCAGCGCGAGGTTGGCCCTGCGGTTGCCATTGGCCAGCAAGCCGTAGTGCCGGATGCGATGGAACTTCGTCGGCAGCACATGCAGCAGGAAGCGACGC
>JAFLDE010000035.1 GCA_017302655.1 Burkholderiales bacterium | reverse complement strand
CGTCCAGGCGGCCACGCCCGTCCCGGCTCCAGCGGCCCCCCGCTCTGCGGACGGCGCCGTTGTCGTGCGCCGAGGTGACAGCCTGTCACGCCTTGCAGGCTCGCATCGCCCCTCGGGCGTCTCGCTCGACCAAATGTTGGTGGCGCTGTACCGCGAGAACCCCGATGCCTTCATCGGCGGCAACATGAACTTGTTGCGCGCTGGGGCTCGCTTGCGCATGCCATCAGCGGAGCAAATCTCTGCGCTGGGCGCCGACGAAGCGCGGCGGTTGGTGCGTGCGCACAGTAGCAATTTCGACACCGTGCGTCAGGGCTTGGCCGCTGCCGCACCGAGCCTGCCTCCCCAAAGCGATCGAGTGGCCAAGGGTGTGGTGCAGCCCAAGGTGACCGAAACGCGCCCGCCCGCGCCGGGCGGCGATCGCCTGACCCTGAGCAAACCGGGGGGCGCAGCCAGCGTACCGCCGCCTGATGCCTCCCGTCTGGCAGATGCTGCTCGCGACTTGGAGGCCACGCGAAAGCTGGCGGAGGCGGCCAAGCAGGCAGTGACGCCAGCTGCGATCGCAGCCCCCGCCATTGCTCAGGTAGCGTCTTCGGCGGCTTCGGGCACAGAGCCAGCGGTCGGAGGAGGGGCGCCTGCTGCTTCGATGACGGCAAGCGCCGCTGCGGCCATGGCCGCGCCGCCGGCCAGTCGAGCAGCATTGGCATCGCCACCCCCCGCAGCAGCCGAGCCCGAGCAAGGTTGGCTGGATCTGGTTCTGTCGCCCTTGGGCGCTGGCATAGGGGCATTGCTGGTTGCGCTTGGGGCGGCTGTCATCTATCGCGTAGGCAAGAAGCGCAAGACCGGTCCGGCTCAGGAAACCTTGTTCGGTGAGAGCCGCTTGCAGCCTGACAGCTTCTTTGGCGTCACGGGGGGGCAGCGCGTGGACACGCGCGATGGCGCGACCGGGGCCTCGTCGATGTCCTACTCGCTCAGCCAACTTGACGCGCATGGTGATGTCGATCCAGTGGCCGAGGCCGACGTCTACCTGGCGTACGGGCGCGATTTGCAAGCCGAGGAGATCCTCAAGGAAGCCCTCCGCGCCCAGCCCGAGCGCTTGGCCATCCGCCTCAAGCTGCTTGAGGTTTATGCCAAGCGCCGCGACGTCCGCGGCTATGAGCAGCTCGCCACGCAGCTCTACGCCGAGACGAAGGGGGCCGGGGAAGACTGGGAAAAAGCGCAGGAGATGGGGCGATCGATCGACCCCGACAACTCCCTCTACCAGCCCGGCGGTGCCCCGCGCTCGATGTTCGACGAGGACGCACCAAGGCCCGAGCCAATGAACGCCACCACACTGCCACAGGCGGTGCCCGTGAGCCTCATGCCGGCCGAGCCTGAAGCTCCGCACGACGACGGGCCGCCGAGCCTGATTGACTTGGATCTTGACCTGGGTTCCCTGCCACCCGCTCCTGCCGATGCGATGAGCCGCACGCAGACCATGCCGGCCTTGCCGCCCCTCGATGCGCAGCCCAGCAGCCTGGACATGGACCTCGACATCAGCGAGCCCATGCCCTTGGACGGGAAAAAGGACAACAGCCTGGAATTCGATCTGTCGGATCTGGGCGATTTGGGCGGCACGACGGTTTCGGCGCAACTCGGCAACGACACCACGGCCAGCATGGGCCTGCGCACCGAGGCACCCGCGGACGAGGACTCGCCAATCACGAAGGTGGGCGGCGACTCGCTGATCGATGCCATGCAGGACCTCGGCGACGACGCTGACCCGATGATGCGCCAACTCGAACTGGCCGACGAGTTCCGCCAGATTGGCGACGTAGAAGGCGCGCGCGACGTGTTGCAGGAACTGCTGAACCAAGTCGATGCGGGGCCACTGTACGAAAAAGCCAAGGCGATGCTCGACGAGCTGCGCTGATGCCCCAAGAAATTGAAAGGAGCGCCGGCGACGGCGCTCTTCTTTTTGTGGCGAACGCATGACGCGTATCGCGCTCGGCCTGGCTTATCGCGGGCAGGACTACCTGGGCTGGCAAAGCCAGCCCGGAGGGCGCACGGTGCAGGACCGGCTCGAAGCGGCATTGAGCCGCTTCGCCGATGAGCCGATCCGTACAGTGTGCGCTGGACGAACCGATTCCGGCGTTCACGCCTTGAACCAAGTGGTGCATTTCGACACCGTCCGGGAACGGGAGCTGTTCTCTTGGGTGCGAGGCGTCAATCGCTACCTGCCGGCAGACATTGCGGTGCAGTGGTCAGCCATGCCTGGGGACAGCTTCCACGCTCGCAATCTGGCGCGGCGCCGCCGTTACGCCTACCTTCTGCTGGAGTCGCCGGTTCGACCCTCCGTCGAGTTCGGGGCTTCAGGGTGGGTGTTTCGCCCCTTGGACCTGAGTGCGATGCAAGCGGCCGCTGCGCTGCTGGTGGGTGAGCATGATTTCAGCGCCTTTCGCGCGGCTGAGTGCCAGGCGCTCAGCCCGGTGAAGACCCTGTATTCCGTCCATATCGGCCGCCGAGGCGCTTATTGGCGCTTCGAGTTCGAGGCGAGCGCCTTCCTCCATCACATGGTTCGCAATCTGATGGGCGTGCTCCTCGCCGTGGGGCAGGGGGGGCGCTCCCCGGCTTGGGCAGGCGAGGTACTGGCGAGTCGCAGCCGAGAGGCGGCGGCGCCCACCTTCGCCCCTGATGGACTCTACTTTCTGGGCCCGCGCTACGACGAACCACTGGCGTTGCCCACACACACGCCTGCCATGGACTGGTTGCCGGCATGAGGACACGCATCAAGATTTGCGGCCTGACCACGCCCGAGACCCTTGACGCCGCTGTGGAGGCTGGGGCTGACGCAGTGGGTTTCGTGTTCTACCCACCCAGCCCACGGGCGGTCACCCTCGGGCAAGCTGTTGCTTTGGCCCGGCGACTACCGCCATTCGTGACGCCGGTGGGCCTGTTTGTGAACGCCGCGGAAGCTAGCGTCGAAGCCGCTTTGCAGGCCATCCCATCACTGCTGCTGCAATTCCACGGTGATGAGCCGCCCGAGCACTGCGAAGCCTGGCGACGACCATACCTGCGCGCGCTTGCCATGACTCCAGAAACGCGCTTGCTAGACTGGTCGACAAGGTATCGCAGCGCCCAGGCGCTGCTGGTGGATGCCCCTGTGGCCTCTGGGTATGGAGGCGGTGGAAAGGTCTTTGATTGGTCACTGCTCGCAGCAAACGCCAGCTCTCGCCTCGTTTTGTCTGGTGGGTTGAATGCAGCCAACGTCGGCGATGGCATCCGACAGGTACGGCCTTGGGCCGTTGACGTCTCTTCAGGCGTCGAATCCTCGCGGGGCGTCAAGTGCCCTGAACTGATCCAAGGCTTCTGCGCCGCCGTGCGCCGCGCAGACGCCAAGCCCTAGAAAGTTCTCCATGCTGCAGTACCAGCAACCCGACGCCAGGGGCCACTTCGGCCCGTACGGCGGGCGTTTCGTCGCCGAAACCTTGATGCACGCGCTCGATGAACTCGAGCTAGCCTATGCGCGCTACAGCCAGGACGCCGCCTTCCAGGCTGAGTTCCGCAAGGAGCTGGCGCACTTCGTCGGCCGACCGAGCCCGATCTATCACGCCGAGCGATTGAGCCGCGAGCTGGGCGGGGCGCAGATCCTGCTCAAGCGTGAAGACCTGAACCACACCGGCGCACACAAAGTCAACAACACCATTGGCCAAGCGCTACTGGCAAGGCGCATGGGCAAGCCGCGCGTCATCGCTGAGACCGGTGCGGGCCAACATGGCGTGGCGACCGCCACTATCTGCGCACGCTACGGTCTGGAATGCGTGGTGTACATGGGTGCCGAAGATGTGAAGCGGCAGTCGCCCAACGTTTACCGCATGCAATTGCTGGGCGCCAAGGTGGTACCGGTGGAAAGCGGCAGCAAGACGCTCAAAGACGCGCTGAACGAAGCGATGCGCGACTGGGTGACGAACGTCGAGAACACGTTCTACATCATTGGCACCGTGGCAGGTCCGCACCCGTACCCGATGCTGGTTCGCGACTTCCAACGCGTCATCGGCGACGAGTGCCTGACGCAGATGCCGGAGATGATGGGGCGCCAGCCCGATGCGGTGATCGCCTGTGTCGGCGGCGGCAGCAATGCGATGGGCATCTTCTACCCGTATGTGCCGCATGAGGCCGTGCGCCTGATCGGTGTCGAGGCGGCGGGGCGTGGCATCGAGAGCGGGCAGCACGCGGCCACGCTCTGTGCCGGCAGCCCTGGCGTGCTGCATGGCAACCGCACCTATCTGCTTCAGGATGAGGCTGGCCAGATCATCGAGACGCACTCCATTTCGGCGGGCCTGGACTACCCGGGTGTGGGACCGGAGCACGCCTACCTGAAGGACATCGGCCGCGCCGAGTACGTTGGCGTCACCGATGCCGAGGCACTCGAAGCATTTCACCGACTGTGCCGTACCGAGGGCATCATCCCAGCGCTGGAGAGCAGCCACGCCGTCGCCCACGCCATGAGGGTGGCGCCTCGCATGCGCCCCGACCAGCTGCTGCTCGTGAACCTGAGTGGGCGAGGGGACAAGGACATCGGTACCGTCGCCGACCTGAGCGGATCCAGCTTCTACTGCCGCCCGTCTTGCCGGGGCGAGGAGGCCAAAGGCGTTGCCTTCCTGCGCAAGGAGGGTGGGGCATGAGCCGCATCACATCGACCTTTGCAGAGCTGGGACCACGCAAGGCGCTGATCCCCTACATCACGGCCGGTGACCCACATCCCTCGGACACCGTGGGCTTGCTGCATGCGCTGGTGCGCGGCGGCGCTGACATCCTCGAACTGGGCGTGCCGTTTAGCGACCCCATGGCTGACGGTCCGGTGATCCAGCGCGCCGCCGAGCGGGCCTTGGTCCACAGGGTGTCCTTGCGTGACGTACTCGCCATGGTGCGCGAGTTCCGACGGCAGGACACGCAGACCCCGGTTGTTTTGATGGGTTATGCAAACCCCATCGAGCGCATGGGCTTGTCGAACTTCGCTCAGGCGGCTCGCAATGCCGGGGTAGACGGCGTGCTGGTGGTGGACTACCCGCCAGAAGAGGCGGAAGCCTTCACCGCCGCGATGCGCGCCGAGAAGCTCGATCCGATCTTCCTGCTCGCGCCCACCTCGTCCAATGCGCGGATCGCGCAAGTCGGCAAACTGGCCAGCGGCTACGTCTACTACGTCTCTCTGCGTGGCGTCACTGGCGCAGCACATCTGGACGTTGACGCTGTGTCCGCGGTTTTTCCGCGCCTGCGCACCCAGCTCAAGCTGCCCATCGGCGTGGGCTTTGGCATTCGCGATGCAGCGTCGGCGCGCTCGGTCGCGCGCGTGGCAGATGCAGTGGTCATCGGTTCGGCCTTGGTGCAACTGGTCGAAAAGGCTGGGCCGGATAATGCGGAACACGAACTGCAAGACTTCATGGCCGGCATCCGTGCCGCCCTCGACGAGGAGACCTCCGCATGAGTTGGCTCGACAAACTGCTGCCGCCCAAAATTCAGCACTCGGATCCGGCTGACCGTCGGCAGGTGCCTGAAGGCCTATGGACCAAGTGCCCGTCCTGCGAGACCGTGCTGTACAAGGCCGATCTGGAACAAAACCAGATGGTCTGCCCGAAATGCAGCCACCACCATCGCATCCGTGCCCGAGCCCGCCTTGACGCATTCCTCGACGGCGAGGGCCGCTATGAAATCGGCCAGGAAGTGATTCCGGTCGACGCGCTGAAGTTCAAGGACAGCAAGAAGTACCCCGAGCGACTCAAGGAGGCGCTCGAAGCCACCGGCGAGACTGACGCCTTGGTGGTGATGGGCGGGGCGGTGAAGACGGTTCCAGTGGTGGTGGCTTGCTTCGAGTTCGAGTTCATGGGCGGCTCGATGGGCTCCGTGGTCGGCGAGCGATTTGCGCGTGGCGTGCAGACGGCGGTGGAACAAAAGGTGCCGTTCATCTGCTTCACGGCCACTGGTGGCGCTCGCATGCAAGAGGGTTTGCTGAGCCTGATGCAGATGGCCAAGTGCAACGCGGCCCTCACGCAATTGGCGCGTGCTCGCTTGCCCTACATCAGCGTGCTGACCGACCCGACCATGGGCGGGGTATCGGCCAGCTTTGCCTTCGTGGGTGATGTGGTGATTGCCGAACCGAAGGCGCTGATCGGGTTCGCCGGCCCGCGGGTGATTGCCAACACGGTGCGCGAGCAACTGCCCGAAGGCTTCCAGCGCGCCGAGTTCCTCATGGAGAAGGGCGCCGTGGACATGATCACCGACCGGCGCGAACTGCGCGATGTGATCGCCAACTGTCTGGCCATGCTGCAGCGCCAGAGCGCCGACGCGGTGGCCTGATCCCGTCTGCCGAACTCCAAGGCCAGGCCTTGTGTCTGGCCTTTTTCATTCATGAATGCACCCCAACCGCAGTCCCTGAGTGACTGGCTCGCCCATTGCGAGCGCCTGCACCCCAAGACCATCGACCTGACACTGGCGCGCGTGCTGGCGGTTCGCGATCGCCTGGGGCTCGCCTTTCGCACCCCGGTTGTCACCGTGGCCGGAACCAATGGCAAAGGCAGCAGCTGTGCGATGTTGGAATCCATCGCACGCCAGGCGGGGTACCGGGTCGGTCTCTACATCAAGCCGCACTTCCTGCACTTCGAGGAGCGCTGCCGGGTGGAGGGTGTCTCGGTGTCGGCAGAGTCCTTGCTGCCGCATTTCGAAGCTGTGGAGGCCGCCCGTGGCGACTTGCAGCTCACCTACTTTGAATTCACCACCCTGGTGATCCTTCGTCGGCTCGCTGAAGAGTCGCTCGACCTGGTTATCCTGGAGGTCGGACTTGGCGGACGCCTCGATGCCCTGAATTGCATCGATGCCGATGTCGCACTGATCACCAGCATCGACCTGGACCACATGGACTACCTGGGGCCCGATCGCGAGTCCATAGGGCGGGAAAAGGCGGGCATCCTGCGTGCCGCGCGACCGGCGGTCTGCGCCGACCCGCTGCCGCCAGCCAGCTTGCTGCTGGTGGCCGAGCAACTCGGCAGCGACCTGCGCCTGAGCGGCCGCGACTTCCGCTTCGATGGCGATCGGCAGCAGTGGCGGTGGCAGGGCAGGACGAAACGCTACGCTGGCATGGCTTACCCGGCATTGCGCGGTGCCAATCAACTCCTCAATGCTGCGGGTGTGTTGGCGGTGTTCGAGGCACTGCAGCAACGGCTGCCCATCAGTGCCCAGGCGGTTCGCCAAGGCCTTGCGGTGGTGGAGTTGGCCGGACGATTCCAAGTCTTGCCAGGGCAGCCCACCGTCATCCTGGATGTCGCGCACAACCCACATGCCGTCGCGACCTTGGCGCAGAACCTCGACCAACTGGGTTTTGCGCCCCGCACCCGAGCCGTGTTCGGCGCCATGGCCGACAAGGCGCTCGACGAGGTGTTCACACGCATCGCGCCATGGATCGACGAATGGCATCTCTGTGACCTGCCGACGCCCCGTGCGGCCAAGGCGCTGGACTTGCAACAGCGCTTCGTTGCCTTGCGAGAGGAGTCTGTGCTCCACGTGCATGCTGAGGCGTGGGAAGCCTTTACTGCGGCCAAGGTCGCAAGCGAGCCCGCCGATAGAATCGTGGTCTTTGGTTCCTTCTTCACCGTCGGTGGGGTGATGGCCGGTTTGCAGGGCGCTACCCGCACGCAAACCAGCGCCTTTTGAAGCCCTTCCACACCCCCTTCTCGCATGGGCTTGATGGACATGTTCCGGCGCCAGACGCCGGCTGCTGACCCGCCGAAAGGCAAGCGCGCCACGCGCCAGCAGGCGGCCGACCACGAGGCCACGGTGCAACGTCTTCGCCAACAGGCTCGCCGCCGTCTGCTAGGCGCTGCCGTGCTCGTGGGTGCGGCCATCGTGGCGTTTCCCCTGGTCTTCGAGACCCAGCCGCGGCCGGTGCCGATGGACTTGCCGATCGTCATCCCGATCAAGGATGCCGAGACGGCCCGGATGGCAGGTTCGAGTCTGCCGGCTAGCTTGCCGCAAGGCGCGCTCCTGGAAACTCCGAGCGAGTCGAAGGCTGCCGAATCAGCCAACGCCTCGACCGAGCCAACGCCTCAGGCTTCCTCGCCCGCGCTTGCCGTCGCCACAAGCCAACCGTCGAAGCCGGCTGCAGCGAGCGAGGCTCAAGCGGAAACGGCGCCGTCCGTCGAGGCTCGTTTTGTCGTTCAGGTGGGAGCCTTTGCGGACCGCATGGCGGCCCAGCAAGCGCGCCGCAAGCTCGAAGCCCGCGGCCTCAAGACCTACACCCAGGTGGCCAAGACCAAAGATGGAGATCGCATCCGTGTTCGACTCGGGCCCTTCGCCGATCGCGCGGAAGCGGTCAAGGCCGCTGCTAAGGCACGCTCGGCAGGACTTGCTGCCAATGTGCTGAGTCTTTGATGGGCGAAGAAGTGTTGCTGACCTGGGCCGACCTGGCGCTGGCCGGCGTGGTGCTGACTTCCCTGCTGGTTGGAGCCATTCGTGGGTTGGTGTTCGAGGTCTTGTCCCTTGGCGCCTGGGTGGTCGCTTATTTCAGTGCGCCATTTCTTGCGCCTGTTGTCCAAGGCTGGCTCCCCGAAGGGCAAGGAGACTGGCAGGAAATGGCGTCGCTCGTTGGTGCCTTCGTGCTGGTGCTGGTCCTCGTCTCATTGACTGCGCGGCTGTTGCGTAGCCTTATCCATGCTACGCCGCTGAAGGGCGTGGACCGTTTGCTGGGCAGTGGCTTTGGGCTGGTGCGTGGCGGGCTCCTTTGCCTGCTGGCCGGCGTGCTGATCGGCCTGACGCCGATGCGCAGCCACCCATCTTGGACGGGGTCGCATGCGCGGCCGATGATCGCTGTGGCCCTGCAATCCTTGCAGCCCATGTTGCCCAAGAATCTGCATCACTTGCTGAGCCGCCCGAATGCGGGCGAGCCAGCTGCCTGAGGACTTCACCATGTGCGGCATCGTCGGCGCCTTCACGCCCCATCAGCCTGTCAATCAACTGCTGTACGACGCTTTGCTCCTGCTCCAGCACCGGGGGCAGGACGCTGCCGGCATCGTCACGATGGATGGCACAAAGTGCTTCATGCACAAGGCCAAGGGCATGGTTCGGGATGTCTTCCGGACGCGCAACATGCGCGGCTTGCCCGGACAGGTCGGCCTGGGACAGGTGCGCTATCCGACGGCAGGCAATGCGCACAGCGAAGAAGAAGCTCAGCCCTTCTACGTCAACGCGCCCTTTGGTCTGGTGCTGGTGCACAACGGCAATTTGACCAACACGCAGTTGCTGCGCAAGCAGTTGTTCGACATCGATCGTCGGCACATCAACACAGACAGCGACACCGAGGTGCTGATCAATGTGGTGGCGCATGAGCTGGAGCAGTCGGCTCGCGATCTGCCCCTCTCGGCCGAAGCGGTGTTCAAGGCGGTGCAACGGGTTCACCAGCGCGTGCGCGGCTCGTACGCCGTGATCTGCCTGATCGCCGGGCATGGACTCTTGGCCTTCCGCGATCCCTACGGCATCCGGCCCTTGTGTGTGGGCCGGGGCGCGCAAGGCGAGTGGATGGTATCCAGCGAGTCGGTGGCGCTCGAAGGGACGGGGTACCGTTTCGAGAGGGATGTGCAACCAGGCGAAGCACTCTTCATTGACACCGCCGGCCAGATGCACAGCCAGCAGTGCGCTGAGCACCCGAGCTTGCAGCCCTGTCTCTTCGAATTCGTCTACCTGGCTCGGCCGGACTCGGTGATGGATGGCATTTCCGTCTATCAAGCCCGCCTGAACATGGGAGAGACGCTGGCTCAGCGCGTGCTGTCGACCATCCCTCCGCAAGAAATTGACGTGGTGATCCCCATTCCAGAGAGCAGCCGACCAAGCGCCATGCAACTGGCGCACCGTATCGGACGCCCGTATCGAGAGGGATTCGTGAAGAACCGCTATGTCGGGCGCACATTCATCATGCCGGGGCAGGCAGTGCGCAAGAAATCGGTGCGTCAAAAGCTCAACGCCATCGCGCAGGAGTTCAAGGGACGGCGCGTGCTGTTGGTTGACGACTCCATCGTGCGCGGCACGACCTCGAAGGAAATCGTGCAGATGGCGCGCGAGGCCGGAGCGGTCAAGGTCTACATGGCTTCGGCTGCGCCACCGGTGAAGTTTCCGAACGTGTACGGCATCGACATGCCGACACGCGAGGAGCTCATCGCCTCGGGGCGCAGCCTCGAAGAGATTCGTGCCTACATCGGAGCTGATGCGCTCATATACCAAGACTTGGAGGCGATGAAGCGAGTCGTGGCGGCGTTGCAGCCACGTTTGGACGGTTTCGAAGCCAGCTGCTTCGATGGTCGCTACATCACAGGCGACATCAGCGATGCCCAAATCGCCGCTCTTCAAGCCCAACGCCCCAAATCTAACGAAGACGATGCCAATGCAGCCGGACGACTCGCGTTGCAAGCTCAGGTTGACCCATGATCCGTACCCGTATTGCCCCCTCGCCCACTGGTTTTCTGCATCTGGGCACCGCTCGCACGGCACTCTACTCATGGGCCTTTGCCCGCCACCATGGTGGGCAATTCGTGTTGCGCATCGAGGACACGGATGTAGCTCGGTCCACGCAGGACTCGGTGGACCAGATCCTCGCTGCAATGCATTGGCTTGGACTCGACTACGACGAGGGCCCGGTGTACCAGATGCAACGACTGGAGCGCTATCAGCAGGTCGCCGAGCAGTTGCTCGCAGCCGGTCTTGCATACCGCTGCTATTGCACGCCGGCGGAATTGGATGCCATGCGCGAGGCGCAGAAAGCGCGTGGCGACAAGACGCGCTATGACGGTCGCTGGCGCCCCGAGTCGGGCAAGACCCTGCCCAATGTGCCCACGGACGTGAAGCCGGTGATTCGCTTCAAGAACCCGCTGGATGGCGAAGTGGTGTGGGACGACTTGGTCAAGGGTGAGATCCGCATCGGGAATCGAGAAATTGACGACCTGATTCTGGTGCGCCCGGATGGCGTGCCCACCTATAACTTCGCCGTGGTCGTCGACGACTGGGACATGCGCATCAGCCATGTGTTTCGTGGTGACGAGCACATCAACAACACGCCCTGGCAGATCAATCTTTTTCAAGCTTTGGGTGCGCCGCTTCCGCGCTACGGACACCTTCCCATCATTTTGGGAGACGACGGGCAAAAGCTTTCCAAGCGACGTGGCGCAGTCAGTGTCACCGCGTACGAAGACGCGGGCTACTTGCCAGAAGCCATGCTCAACTACCTCGCTCGACTGGGCTGGAGTCACGGGGATGACGAATTGTTCAGCCGTGAGCAGATGGTTTCGTGGTTTGATGGCTCCCACCTCTCCAAGAGCCCTGCGCAATGGGACCCCGCCAAGTTGGCGTGGGTGAACGCCCAACACTTGAAGGCCGCGGACAACACCCGCTTGGCCGGGTTGGTGACGCCGAGGCTCGTCCAATGCGGCGTGAGTGGCGTGAGCACTGAGTCGCTGGCCCAGCAATGCGCCCTGGTGAAGGACCGATGCAGCACCCTGGAGCAGATGGCTGAATGGATCAGCATGTTCTATGTTCAACCGTCGATCAGCGATGAAGACCGTGCCCAGCATTTGACTGAGTCTGCGCAGGCCGCATGCGTCGCACTGGCGAGTGCATTGAACGATGTTGAATGGACTGCGCCCACAATTGCTGCGGCCATGAAGAGTGTCCTGGCCGACCGTGGCATGAAGATGCCGCAATTGGCAATCCCTGTGCGAGTGAAAGTGTGTGGTCGCTCACAGACGCCGGCCATTGATCAAGTGCTTGCGCTATTCGACAAAAAAATTGTGCTCAACCGCTTGCAATCGGCTTGAGAACTGTTCTATAGTCGCGTTCTCGCTTGAACGGCGCAACACTTGAAGCGAAGTTGCTGGAAACGGCGATTTCACTGAAGGGGGTATAGCTCAGCTGGGAGAGCGCTTGCATGGCATGCAAGAGGTCAGCGGTTCGATCCCGCTTACCTCCACCAGCAGTTGTTCGGAAGTTTCGAATAACGCCAAGTGGCGCGACGTTCAAGAGGTGAAGGTTTACGTCCCCTTCGTCTAGAGGCCTAGGACACGACCCTTTCACGGTTGTAACAGGGGTTCGAATCCCCTAGGGGACGCCAAAATTAGAATGGCCTGACGGCGCCGGCGAAGCAATTCGCGAATGTCGTCACCAACGCGGAGTGGTAGTTCAGTTGGTTAGAATACCGGCCTGTCACGCCGGGGGTCGCGGGTTCGAGCCCCGTCCACTCCGCCAATCTTTGAAACCCGCTGCAGGTCACTGCAGCGGGTTTTTTCTTTGTGGTCTCAAGAGCTACCTAGTTCTCCGCGCAGCAGTCCCACCGCGTGACCTTCGATGGCGAAGTCTTCGCCGTTTGACGGGACACGGATCGGCTTAAAGGCCGGATTCTCGGGAACGAGCCACGCACCATCTGCGTCGCGGCGCCAGCGCTTGACTGTGACTTCTTCGCCCAGTCGGGCAACGACAATCTGCCCGTTATCCGCCTCAACGGCCTGCTTCACCGCGAGCAAGTCACCGTCCAGGATGCCCGCGTCGCGCATGCTCTGCCCACGAACTCGCAACAGGAAGTCGGGCCGAGCGCTGAAGATCGCAAGTGGTAGGGCATATTGCGCTTCCACATGCTCCACCGCGAGGATGGGGTGCCCTGCAGCCACACGTCCGATCAAGGGCAACTGTGCCAAGCCAGGCATTGGTAGTTCCATTTGCTCGGAAGGGCTGCTACGTTTTCTGAGCAATTTCAATTGGTCAGACTTCAATCGAATGCCCCTCGACGTGCCTCCAATCAGTTCGATCACGCCCTTGCGCGCGAGCGCTTGCAGGTGCTCTTCGGCTGAATTGGCGGAGCGAAAACCCAGAATCTCCGCAATCTCGGCGCGGGTGGGTGGCGAACCTGTACGTTCGATCGAACGGCGCACCAGGTCGAGAATCTGCTGCTGACGGGGAGTGAGTAGAGGGGCGTTCATGTTGCGCTCCGAAACTGGATGGATATCCAGCCCTGCATTTTTATACAGGATTGATCGGAATGGGACGAACCGTGTTGATTCTTGGCACCGGCGGCACGATTGCCGGGGTGTCTGCCACGCCTGACGACCATGTCGGATACCGCGCTGGCGCGTTGGGTGTCGAGGCACTTGCGCAAGCCTTGCCAGAACTGAGCGGACTTCCGCTGAGTTTTGAACAGTTGGCATCCATCGACAGCAAGGACATGGATTTCGTGACTTGGCAGCGACTGGCCACACGCATCCAGCAGGCCGTCACTGACGAAGCCACAGAGGCCGTGGTGATCACGCACGGTACCGACACGCTGGAAGAGACGGCGTACCTGTTGCATCGAGTGCTGGATACCCCCAAGCCGGTCATCCTGACGGCTGCCATGCGGCCGGCCAGCAGCCGCTCGCCAGACGGCCCTCAGAACCTGCTGGACGCCATCACTCTCGCTAGGTCGGCGGGAGTCCATGGCGTCCTGGTGTCCCTGCACGGCAAGGTGCATGCGGCCGACCGCGTGCGCAAGGTGCACACTTACCGCGTGGACGCCTTTGACTCGCCGGACGGCGGACCACTGGCGTTCGTGGAGAACGGCTGTGTTCGCTCATTGGCTCCATGGCCCACACCGTCAGGCCTGGGAATCAAACGTCTGATGCGCAGCCCTTGGCCACGCATCGAGTTCCTCACTAACTGCGTGGATGCCGACGGAGCCCTCGTCCCCTTGCTTCAGGAACTCGCCGAAAGGGAAGCGCGACCACTCGGCTTGGTGGTCGCGGGAACCGGCAACGGCACGCTCAGCACGGCCTTGGAAGCCGCGCTGATGCGTGCGCAGTCGCAGGGGGTTGCGGTCCTTCGTTGTTCCCGATGCGCGGCAGGGCCTGTCCTCGGTGGGGAATTGCCATCAGCGGGCAGCCTTAGCGCTCCGCAGGCCAGGGTGGAACTGCTGCTGCAGTTGCTCTAAACGATGCTCAGCGCGACGTCGATGTTGCCTCGCGTCGCGTTGGAGTAGGGGCAGACTTGGTGGGCCGCAGCCACCAGCTGTTCCGCCGTGGCTCGGTCCATGCCCGGCAGGGAAATGCTGAGTTTCACCTGGATGCCGAAACCCGCAGGGATGGGGCCGATGCCCACCTCAGATTCGATGCTCACGTCGGCCGGCACAGCCAACTTCAAACGGCCACCGACCGCCTTCAAGGCCCCGATGAAACAGGCGGCGTAGCCCACTGCGAACAACTGCTCCGGGTTGGTGCCGTCCCCGCCCCCTCCGCCCAACTCCTTGGGGGTGCTCAGCTTGACGCTGAGCCTTCCATCATTCGAGGCGCCGCTGCCTTCGCGGCCACCGCTCGCTTTGCCGTACGCGGTATAGAGCACTTTGTCGAGAGCCATGGGTGTTCCTTTCAGGTGAGGGATTGGCGACTCTAGCGCCCGGCTGCATCCCCTTCGCGCCGAGGGTCGGATGCGGCCCACCAGCCGCCCTCGGGACGTCGCCAAATGGCGTGGGTGCCGCTGGTCATCGGCGCAACCGAGGTTCGATGCCCAAGGGCCATCAGCGACTCACCACTGCCCACCTCAAGCACGGCCTGTCCCAGGAAGTGCCCCAGATTGGGCGCATCGATCGCCGCCTGAAGTGAGTCGCCTCGTTGCAGGTTCAACAAGGTCTTGCTCAGGAAAAACGGGATGGCCAGTCCGCCAGGCGAGCCCAGGACGCCCAGCAATTGTCCGTCCGCGCGATCAAAAACGAGCAAGGGAGCCATGCTCGAACGTGGGCGCTTGCCGCCTTCGACACGATTGGCAACCAGTCGCCCTCCTTGCCGCGGTTGGAAGGAGAAGTCGGTAAGCTGGTTGTTGGCGAAGTAGCCTCCGGGGAGCCCGGTGCCCCCATCCAGCAGCATGCGATTGCCGAAGGCGGATTCGATGCTGCTCGTAAGCGACACCGCTCGCCCCTCCCGATCGACAACGCTCAGATGCGTCGTGCCCGCCTCGACCACGATCGGCTGGGGAGCCCAAGATCTTTGGCTGCCACGAGGTTGCCCGGCTTGAACGCGTGCAGCGGCCCGTTCTCCGATCAGGGTGCTCCGCTCCGCCAAGTAGTCGGCATCCAGCAAAGACCCCCAACGCCCAGCAGGGGGCACGACGAAAGCCGGATCGCCGACGTGCTGATCGCGATCCGCGCCGGCCAGTCGACTGGCTTCCAAGAAGCGATGCTGTCCACTCGCGGTACGCAGATCGGCCGGCCCGGACAGGGCCAGAACCTGCCCGACAAACAGCGCTCCGCTGGCAGGGACTGGCGGGCCGCATACGCGCCAGCGTTGCCAGACCCAGCAGGTCGGCTCACGCTCAAGCACCCGATAGCCCTGCAGATCCTGGAGCGACAGTCGGCCCGGTCGCTTGTGCTGCTGCACGCGTTCGACCAACTGTAGGCCCGCTGGTCCGTCTTGCAGCGCCTTAGCACCCAACTCAGCCACCCGTTGCATCAGCGCTGCGTAGGCGGGATTGCGCAAACGCGTGCCCAGCGACAGTGGCTTGCCCTGTTCGTCATAAAAGTGCGCGGCGGCTGCAGGGTCGCTTCGCAACATGGAATCCACTTGCAGCAACCTGTGCAGCCTTGGCCCGATGGGCACACCGGCCTCGGCCAACTGGCGTGCCGGTTCGGTCAGCTGCGCCCAAGGCAGGCGGCCATGTGCACGATGCGCGGTTTCCAGCAGGCTGAGCAACCCTGGCACTCCCACCGATGCGCCACTGGCGACAGCCTGCGAGAAAGGCCAGGGGCGCCCTTCGGCAGTGAGGAACAGGTTCTCGTCAGCCAAAGCCGGCGCGGTTTCGCGTCCGTCATAGGCGCGAACCCGCTGGCCATCCCAGTACACCAAAAAGCCTCCCCCGCCGATGCCGCTGGACTGTGGCTCCACCAACCCCAGCACGAGTTGGGCTGCCACCGCAGCGTCGACGGCGGAGCCGCCCGCGGCCAGCATGGCGGCACCCGCCTTCGCGGCCAAGGGATGTGCCGCCACCACGGCCTCCTGGGTGAATCGGCTCTGGGCCTTGCGCTGTAGGGCACTGTCGGCCTCCGGCGGCGCGAAGGCGGCGGGTGGCGGCGCACAGGCGATCAGGGGCAGCAGCAGCAAGCCCAATCCCACCCGCACGATCCTTGCGCCCCACGCTTCGCATGGGCGCACATCGTGGGCGGGCCTGCTGATCATGACTGCAGGATGCCCTCTACCTGCTCGCCGAGCTCCAACCAGCGCAGTTCGGCTTCCTCTACGGAATCGGCCAGTTCCTTGAGCCGGCGCCCAACCTGGGCGATGCGCTCGCCTCCCGCTCCACCTGCGCTCAACTCAGCCTCCAGCGCCGCACGCTCGGCCCCCCAAGCACCGAGCTGTCGGTCGATGGCGTCCATCTCCTTCTTCAAGGGCGCCGCCTGCTGGCGCAGGGCTGCAGCCGCACGGCGATCCTGCTGTCGCGCGGCGGGGGCAACTGGTGCGTCCTTGACCTGTGCAGGACGCGCCCTTTCGCGCTCGCGATCGTTCAGCCAGCGCTGGTAGTCGTCAAGGTCGCCGTCAAACTCACGCAAGCCACCGTCGGCCACCAGCCAGAAGCGGTCGCAGACATCGCGGAGCAGGGCGCGATCGTGACTCACCAGCAGCACCGTGCCGTCAAAGCCGCCCAGCGCCATGGAGAGCGCCTCGCGCGTCATGAGGTCGAGGTGGTTGGTCGGTTCGTCCAGCAGCAGCAGGTTTGGGCGCTGCCAGGCGATGAGCGCCAGCACCAGGCGCGCGCGTTCGCCGCCGCTTAAGCTCCCAACCGCTTGCAGCGCCAGATCACCGCCGAAGTTGAACTGACCCAGGAAATCGCGCAATTCCTGCTCGCGGCTCTGCGGCGACACCTCACGCGCCAGCCGTGTCATGTGGGCCAGCGCATGTTCGTCAGCGCGCAGCAAGTCCATTTCCTGTTGAGCGAAATAGCCGATGGTCAAGCCTTTGCCCGCCACCATCTCACCGCCCAGGGGCGGAAGCAGCCCGGCAACGGTCTTCACCAGCGTGGACTTGCCTTGACCGTTGGCGCCCAGGATGCCGATGCGCTGGCCGGCCATGACGCTGCGCTCGACGCCACGCACGATGGGCGATCCGGGCGCATAGCCGCAGTCCAGGCCCTGCAGGCTGAGCATGGGGTTGGGCAGGCTCTCGGGCTCGCGGAACTCGAAAGCGAAATCGGCGCTTGAGAGCACCGGCCCGATGCGTTCCATGCGTTCGAGCTGCTTGACACGGCTCTGCGCCTGGCGCGCCTTGGTGGCCTTGGCCTTGAAGCGGTCGATGAAACGCTGCAGATGCGCGATGCGCTCCTGCTGCTTGTCGAAAGCCTGCTGCTGCTGCGCCAGGCGTTCCGCACGCTGCAACTCGAAGCTGGAGTAGCTGCCGCCGTAGCGCGTCAGCTGTCCGTTCTCCAGATGCAGGGTGACGCGAGTGGTGGCATCCAGGAACTCGCGGTCGTGACTGATGATGAGGAGCAAGCCTTCGTAGCGCGACAGCCAGCCCTCCAGCCAGACCAGGGCGTCGAGGTCGAGGTGGTTGGTGGGCTCGTCCAGCAGCATCAGCTCGGACGGGTTGATCAGCGTGCGAGCGAGCTGCAAGCGCATGCGCCAGCCGCCCGAGAAGGTGTTCACCGGTGCATCGAGCTGCTCGAGTTGGAAGCCCAAGCCCAGCAGCAGGGCCTGCGCTCGTGAGCGCGCGTCAAATGCACCGGCGTCCTGCAGCGCCGCGTGGGCCTCGGCGATGCGCAGACCGTCCATAGCCGCCTCGGCCAAAGCCAGCGCAGACTTGGCCTTGAGCAGGGTCTGGTCGCCGTCGAGGACGAAATCCGTGGCTGCCTGCTCGGTTTCGGGCAACTGCTGTGCGACCTCGGACATGCGCCACTGCGGTGGCACGAAAAAGTCACCGGCATCAAGTTGCAGACGCCCGGCCAGCAGCGCGAACAGGCTGGATTTGCCGGCCCCATTGGCACCGATGAGCCCGATGCGTTCGCCAGGCTGCAGCACGGCCGAAGCGCCGTCCAGCACCCGCTTGGCCCCGCGCAGCAGGGTGACAGACTTCAGCGTGATCAAAGCAGTTGCTCGCGGCTGAGCAGCAGCACCATGTCGTCGCCAGCACTGGTGCTCAGCCAGATGGGCTGCAATTGCGGGAACGCAGCCTCGAAGTGCACGCGCTCGTGGCCGATCTCCAGCACGAGCACGCCGCATTCATTCATGGCCTGCGGTGCACGTTGCAGCAGTGCACGGATGAAATCCATGCCGTCGTTTCCACCGGCCAGCGCCAACACGGGCTCGGCTCTGAACTCGGGCGGCAGCGCGGCCATTGAAGCCGCGTTCACGTAGGGCGGGTTGCAGAGGATGAGGTCGAAACGCTGGCCGGCCACAGCCGCCAGGCCATCACCTTGTGCCAACCGGATGCGAGCCTCCAGACCATGCCGCTGCACATTGCGCCGCGCCACCTCCAGGGCATCCATACTCACGTCGGCGCCGGTCACAACCACGTCTGGCCATGCCATGGCGGCCAACACGGCCAGCGAACCATTGCCGGTGCACAAGTCCAACACCTGCTGGGTGTCAGCGTGCAGCCAGGGGTCGATGCTGGCATCGGCGATCAACTCGGCGATGAAGCTGCGCGGCACGATGGAGCGTCGGTCGATGTGGAAGGGCACGCCCTGCAGCCAAGCTTCGCCAGTCAGGTAGGCGGCGGGCTGGCGCGTGGCGATGCGCTGCGCGATCAGCCCCTGAACCGCTTGCACTTCGGTCTCGCTGACAGCCCGTTCGCCCTGTTCATCCAGCGCATCCAGCGGCAAACCCAGGCGCCAAAGCGTCAGCCAGGCAGCTTCGTCGAAGGCGTTGAGCGTGCCCTGGCCGAATGCGACGCCGGCCCCCTCCAAGCGCTCCGCCCCCTGGCGAACCAGCGCCAGGAGATCAGTCATCGTGGATGTCCAACTGGATTTCCGTGAACGTCGCCTGCTCGGGCGTGGGGTCTTCCTGCCGGGGCTGCTGTCGCGAGGTGGGCTCCTGCGTGTTCTGCAGGCGCCAGAGCAGGTTGGTGGGCGAGTCGGCGAAGGCCAGGCCTTCTTCGCGCGTGATGGTGCCGTTCTCGATCAACTGGGCAAAGTGCTCTTCGTAGGTCTGCGAGCCCTCGGCCATGGATTTCTCCATCGCCTCCTTCACGCCGTTGAAATCGCCCGCCTCGATCATTTCGGAAACGAGCTTGGTGTTCATCAGGATCTCGACCACCGGAATGCGGCCGCCGGATTGGGCGCGCACCAGGCGCTGGCTGATGATGGCCTTCAAGCCCGCTGCCATGTCGCCCAGCAGGGCAGGGCGGCTTTCGGGCGGATAGAAGGACAGCACGCGGTTCAGCGCGTGGTAGCTGTTGTTGCCATGCAAGGTGGCCAGCACCAGATGCCCGGAGAGCGCGTAGCTGATGGCCGCCGTCATGGTGTCGCGGTCGCGGATCTCGCCGATCAGGATGCAGTCCGGCGCTTGACGCAGCGCGTTCTTCAGGGCGATCTGCAGGCTTTCGGTATCACGCCCCACCTCGCGCTGATTGACCACCGAGCGCTTGTTCTGGAACAGGTACTCGATCGGATCCTCGATGGTGAGGATGTGACCCGCCATCGACTGGTTGCGCTTTTCCAGCATCGACGCCAGCGTGGTGCTCTTGCCCGTGCCGGTGGCGCCCACCATCAGCACCAGGCCGCGCTTCTCCATCACCAGATCTGCCAGCACCGGGGGCAGGTTCAGGGACTCCATGGCCGGGATGGTGTGGCTGATGTGCCGGAACACCGCCGCGATGGAGCCGCGCTGCCGGAAGCCCGACAGCCGGAAGCTGCCCACGCGCGGAATGCTCACCGCCATGTTGAGCTCGCCGGTCTCCTCCAGCACGTCGAGGTCCTTGGGCTGCAGCAACTCCGCAATCAGCTGGCGCGGCTGCTGCGGCGTCAGGCTTTGGTCGGACAACTGAACCACCTGCCCGTTGAGCTTGATGAGCACGGGCATATGCGCCGACAGATAACAGTCCGACGCGCCCTTCTCGGCCATCAGGCGCAGGATGCGCTCCATGTTTCCCGACATGCCGGTCTCCCCCGTTTACGGTCGCAGCAACTCGTTGATGGAGGTCTTGGCACGGGTTTGCGCGTCGACTCTCTTCACGATGATGGCAGCGTACAGGTTGTAGCGGCCGTTCTCGCGCGGCAGGCTGCCGGAGATGACCACGCTGCCCGCGGGCACGCGGCCGTAGCTGATCTCACCGGTCTCGCGGTCGTAGATGGGGGTGCTCTGGCCGATGTAGACGCCCATGCTGATCACCGAGTGCTCTTCGACGATCACCCCCTCCACGACTTCGGAGCGAGCCCCGATGAAGCAGTGGTCCTCGATGATGGTCGGGTTGGCCTGCAGCGGCTCCAGCACACCGCCGATGCCCACGCCGCCGCTCAGATGCACGTTCTTGCCGATTTGTGCGCAGGAGCCGACGGTGGCCCAGGTGTCCACCATCGCAGCTTCGTCCACATAGGCACCGATGTTCACGTAGGACGGCATCAGCACCACGTTCTTGCCGATGAAGCTGCCGCGCCGCGCCACCGCCGGCGGCACCACGCGCACGCCGCTGGCGCGGAACTGCTCGGCGCTCCAGCCGTCGAACTTGGTGGGCACCTTGTCGAAGAAGGACAGCGGGCCACTCCCCACCGGCACGTTGTCATTCAAGCGGAAGGACAGCAGCACGGCCTTCTTGATCCATTGATGGACCGTCCACTGGCCCACCGCTTCGCGCGAAGCCACGCGCAGGCGCCCGGCGTCAAGCTCGGTCAGCACATGGTTGACGGCGTCCCGCACCTCGGCCGGCGCGTTGGCAGGGCTGTACTCGGCGCGGGCATCCCACGCGGTTTCAATGACTTGTTGAAGGCTCATGGGTTCAGACAAATGGAGCGGATGCGTTGGGCGGCTTCGAGGCAGGCGCCTACCTCGGCCACCAGGGCCATGCGGATGCGCCCCGCGCCGGGGTTCAGCCCGCCGCTTTCGCGGGCCAGCAAGCTGCCGGGCAGCACCTGCACATGGCATTGTGCGAGCAGCGCCTTCGTGAAGGCGACATCGTCGCCTCGCCAGGCGGCGGGTACGCCGGCCCAGAGGTAGAAGCCGGCATCGGGCGCGGCCACGTCCAGCACATCGGCGAGCAGCGGCAGCACGGCGTCGAACTTGGCCCGGTAGGCGGCGCGGTTCTCGCGCACATGCACCTCATCATTCCAGGCGGCGATGGAGGCCGCCTGCACGACCGGGCTCATGGCGCTGCCGTGGTAGGTGCGGTAAAGCGTGAAGGCCTGGATGAGCGCCGCGTCGCCAGCCACAAAGCCCGAGCGCAGTCCCGGTACGCTGCTGCGCTTGGACAGGCTGGTGAAGCTGATGAGGCGGCGGAAGTCGCTGCGCCCCAGCTTCGCCGCAGCCTCCAGGCCGCCGAGCGGCGCGTGCTCGCCCAGGTAGATCTCCGAGTAGCACTCGTCCGCTGCGATCACGAATCCGTGCGCGTCGGACAGGGCGAACAAGCGCTCCCACTCCGCAAGCGGCATGACCGCGCCGCTGGGGTTGCCCGGTGTGCAGACGTATACAAGCTGCGTGCGTGCCCAGGTTTCCTCAGGAATCGCCGGCCAATCCACCCCGAAGTTGCGCGCCGGGTCGCTGTTGGCGAAGGCCAGCTGTGCACCTGCCAGCAGCGCCGCGCCTTCATAGATTTGGTAGAAGGGATTGGGCACCACCACGGTGGCGCCGGGCTTCGTGGCATCAACCACTGTCTGGGCGATGGCAAACAGTGCCTCGCGCGAGCCGTTGCAGGGGATGAGCTGCCGCGCCGCATCCACGGAGAGTCCATAGCGTCGCAGCAGCCATGCGGCGATGGCTTCCCTCAACGCCGGCGCACCGCTGGTGGCTGGGTAGTTCGACAGGCCGGCCAGGTTCTCGCACAGTGCCGCCTTGACGACCTCCGGCGCGGGATGGCGTGGCTCTCCCAGGCCCAAGCTGATGGGCGCGAGCAGCGGGTTGGGCACCACGTCGGCCTGCAGCTGGCGCAGGCGCTCGAAGGGGTAGGGCTGGAGCAGGTGCAGGCGCGGGTTCATCAGGAACCCAGCAGCCCGGTCTCCTGCGGGAAGCTGGCGCCGAACTCCACCGGCGGCAGCGGCTTCCAGCCCTTCTTGCGGTGTTCCACCACGACGTTGGTGTAGATGCCGCCGCGCACGTACCAGCGCGCCTTGATGCGCGCGAAGCGCGGCTGGGTGACCTTGACGATGTCGTCGAGGATCTGGTTCGTCACCGCCTCGTGGAAGGCACCCTCATCGCGGAAGCTCCACATGTACATCTTCAGGCTCTTGAGCTCCACGCACCACTGGTCGGGCACCATTTCGATGACGAAGTGGGCGAAGTCCGGCTGGCCGGTGAGCGGGCAGTGGCAGGTGAACTCGGGCACCTGGAACTGCAGCAGGTAGTCGCGCTTCGGATGGGGGTTGGCGAAGACGTTGAGCTCTTTGCTCGGCCGGCTGGGCGGGTTCGGGGGTGCCGCACGCTCGGGGGCAGGGGGGGTCTTCTTCTTCGTCGAGGCCATGGCGGCTGAGGGTTTTTCCGAGGGGTCGCGATGCTATCATCCGCGCCCTTTTTGGACCCGGTTTTCCCTATGAAAACGGGCTCCGCTCTCGGTACTCAAGCCCGGCTCGCATGCGCCTGAATTCGATCAAGCTCTCGGGCTTCAAATCCTTCGCCGACGCCACCACCTTCCAACTGCCTGGGCAGCGCGTGGGTGTGGTCGGGCCGAATGGATGCGGCAAGTCCAACATCATGGATGCGGTGCGCTGGGTGCTGGGCGAGAGCAAGGCCAGCGAGCTGCGCGGTGAGTCCATGCTGGACGTCATCTTCAACGGCAGCAACACGCGCAAGGCGGCCAGCCGGGCCAGCGTGGAGCTGGTGTTCGACAACACCCTCGCCCGGGCCGGCGGGGCCTGGAACCAGTTCAGCGAGATCGCGGTGAAGCGTGTGCTCACCCGTGAGGGCGGCTCCAGCTACTTCATCAACAACCAGCCGGTGCGCCGCAAGGACGTGCACGACGTCTTCCTGGGGACCGGGCTGGGGCCAAGGGCCTACGCCATCATTGGCCAGGGCACCATCAGCCGCATCATCGAGAGCAAGCCCGAGGAACTGCGCCTGTTTCTGGAAGAAGCGGCCGGGGTCAGCAAGTACAAGGAGCGCCGCCGCGAGACCGAAAATCGGCTCAAGGACACCCGCGAGAACCTGACCCGCGTGGAAGACATCCTGCGCGAGCTCGACGCCAACCTCGACAAGCTGGAGCGTCAGGCCGAGGTGGCGGTGCGTTACCGCGAGCTTCAGCAGCTCGGCGAGCGTCGGCTGCACCAGCTCTGGTTCCTGAAGAGCCGCGACGCGGCCAAGGAAACCGAGCGCGTGCAAGCCGCCGGCCGGGAGGCGCTGAACACCCTGGAAGCCGCCACCGCGCAGCTGCGCGCCACCGAGGCCGAGCTGGAGGCGGTGCGTGTCCGCCACTACGAAGCCGGTGACGCGCTGCATGCCGAGCAAGGACGTTTTGCCGAGGCGCAGCTGGGGGTGAGCCGGCTGGAAGAGCGCATTCGCTACGTGGTGGAAAGCCGCGACCGCGCGCAGCAGCGGCGCGACGAGTTGCTGGCCCAGCAGGCGCTGTGGCGCGATCGCGGCGGCCAGGCGCAAGCCGAGATCGAGCAACTGGCCGAACAGATGGCACGCGCCGACGAAGAATGCGAGCTGCTCGCCGCACAGGCCGAAGAGGAAGCCGAGCGTCTGCCCGAGCTCGAGGATCAGCTTCGTGCCGCGCAGGCCAAGGCCAACGAGCAGCGCCTGCAGGTCAACCAGGTGCAGCAGCAGATCCAGGTGCTGGCCGCTGAAAGTCGTGCGCTGGACGAGCAGTCGCGCCAGCTGCGCCAGCGCCGGGAGCGCCTCGACCAGCAGAAGGCCACGCTGAACCTGCCCGACGCCTCGGCGTTGGACGCGCTCCGCGAAAACAGCCAGGAAGCCGACGCGCTGCTCGAAGAAGCCCAGGGCCGGCTGCTCGACCTGGAAGAGCGCGCCCCGCAGCTGGAGGCCGCGCGCCGCGACACCCAGGACGGAGCCCAGCGCGAAACGACGCGACTGGCCCAACTCAGCGCCCGCCTGGAAGCCCTGCGCACCCTGCAAGAAAAGGTGCAGACCGAGGGCAAGCTCGGCCCCTGGTTGGCCGAGCAAGGCCTGGAGCACTTGCAGGGCCTTTGGAAGCGCCTGCATGTGGAACCCGGCTGGGAAACGGCCTTGGAGGCCAGCCTGCGCGAGCGCATGAGCGCCATCGAGGTCTCGCGTCTGGATCTGGTGCGCGCCTTCGAGCGCAATGCACCGCCCACCCGCATGGCCTTCTACACCCTGGCCGACGGCCTGCCGGCCAAGCCCACGCACCACAGCCTGCCCGAGCTCACCAGCCTGTTGCGTGTCGACTCCGTTGGGCTCAAGGCCCTGCTGGTCGACTGGTTGGATGGCGTCTACACCGCGCCCGATCTGGAGCAAGCCCTGGCGCAGCGCAGCCAGTTGCAGCATGGCGAGCTCATCGTCACGCGCGCCGGCCACGCCGTCAGCCGCCATGCGGTGAGCTTCTACGCCGCCGACAGCGAGCAGGCCGGCCTGCTGGCCCGCGCGCAGGAAATCGAGAACCTGGAGCGCGAACGGCGCGCCCAGGAGCTGCTGGCCGACGACGCCAAGGCCGCTGCAGGCCGCGCCGAGCAGGAGCACGCACGGGCCGCCGCACAACTGGCCGAGGCACGACGCGACGCCGAGGGCCATCGCGCGAAGGCCCATGCCTTGCAGGTGGAACTCACCCGCGCCGCGCAGCTCTTCGACGCCGCCCATGCCCAGGCTACGCGCCTGCGCGAGGAGTTGGCCGAGCTGGACGCGCTGGAGGAATCGCTGCTGGAGCGGCGAGCCTTCGGTGAAGCTCGCTTCGAAGAGTTGGATGTGCAGTTGGCAGATACCCAGCAAGCTCACGCCGACCTGGAAGAAGCAGTGATGGCCGCCGAACGCCGACTGTCCGAGGCGCGTGAAAGCCAGCGCCAGGCCGAACGGCGCGCGCAGGAAGGGCAGTTCGCCGCGCGCAGCCTGCTGGCCCGTCAGGCCGAACTGCAGCGCGCGCTGGCCACGGCGGCGCAAGAGGCCGAAGGGGGCACCGAGGCATTGGCCCGTCTGGCCGCAGAGTTGCAGGCGCTCGACGACAGCGCCGCCCAGGCCGGCTTGCAAGATGCCTTGGCCGCGCGCCAAGTGGCGGAAGACCAGCTTCACGCGGTGCGTCAGGACTATGAGGCGCTGAGCCAGCAACTGCGTCAACTTGACGAACAGCGCCTGACGCATGAGCGCCAACTCGAGCCGCTGCGCGCGCGCATCACCGCGCTGCAGCTAGAAGAACAGGCCGCGCAGCTCGGTGGTGCCCAGTACCGCGAACAGCTGGAGGCTGCCGGCGTGGACCTGGAGCAGCTCTCGCAAGGCATCGAACAGGAAGGCGTGCGCCTCACCGGCTTGCAGGGCGAGATCGACCGCATCGGCCGCGAGGTCGAGGCCCTGGGCGCGGTCAACCTGGCGGCACTGGAGGAGCTGGGTAGCGCACGCGAGCGCAAGGGCTTCCTGGACGCACAGCTGGCCGACCTGAACACGGCCATCAAGACGCTGGAAGACGCCATCCGCCGCATCGACCTGGAAACCCGCGACCTGCTGGGTTCCACCTTCGAGCGCGTGAACAGCGAGTTCGGACGCATGTTCCCGCAGCTCTTCGGCGGCGGGCAGGCCAAGCTGGTCATGACCGGCGATGAAATCCTCGACGCCGGCGTGCAGGTCATGGCGCAGCCGCCGGGCAAGAAGAACAGCACCATCCACCTGCTGTCGGGTGGCGAGAAAGCGCTCACCGCCATCGCGCTGGTGTTCGCCATCTTTCAGCTCAACCCGGCACCGTTCTGCCTGCTGGACGAAGTGGATGCGCCGCTGGACGACGCCAACACCGAGCGGTACGCGAAACTGGTGACGGAGATGAGCCGGGCCACGCAGTTCCTGTTCATCAGCCACAACAAGATCGCAATGGAAATGGCCGAACAGCTGGTGGGAGTGACGATGCAGGAGCAGGGGGTTTCGCGGGTCGTGGCGGTGGACATGGAGGCCGCGCTGGGCATGGCGGAGGCCGCGTGAGTTCGACCGATGCACTGAGCTTCACGCTCACCGAGGCATTGATGCTGGCCGGTGCCGCCGTGATGTTGGCCCTGCTCATCCACGGCTGGTGGCTGGCGCGCCGGGCACAGCCGCGCGATGTCCACCCGGGCAACGAAGCGGTGCGCGCCGAGCCGGGTCTGGGCGCCACCGCGCCCAATTCCAGCGAGGCGCTGGAATCGGTCCTGGACGTGCTGCACGAGGGCGACGCGGCCGCCAGCACCCTGGGGGCGCATGCCGACACCTTGCCCATGGTGGTGCGCTCGGGCAGCGCCGCGCGCAAGTCTTCGTTGCGCCTGGATGGCTTGATCGACGTGCTGGCGACCCTGCACCTGGAGAGCCCGGTGCGGGGCGAGGTCGCGCTGGCGCACCTGCCCACCACGCGGCGCGCCGGCAGTAAGCCCTTTGCCATCGAGGGCCTCAACACCAACTCCGGTGAGTGGGAGCCGCCGATGGCCGGCGAAAGCTACGGCGAGTTCCAGGCCGGTCTGCAGATGGCCAATCGCAGCGGTGCGCTCACGGAGATCGAGTACAGCGAGTGGGTGCAGAAGGTGCAAACCTTTGCCGATGGCATCCAGGCCATGGCCGAGTTCCCCGACATGCTGGAAGCCGTGGCTCAGGGCCGTGAACTCGACCAGTTCGCCAGCCAGCATGACGCGCAGATGAGCTTCCAGCTGCGCGCCAAGGGGGCCGCCTGGACGCTGGGCTTTGTGCAGCAGGTGGCGGCGCGCCAGGGCATGCAAAGCGGTGGCCTGCCGGGTCGCCTGGTGCTGCCCGGCGCCGGCGAGAACGAGCCACCGCTGCTTTGGCTGCAGATCGATCACCAATTGGCCATGGCCGAAGAAGGGCAGGGCGTGAGCCTGCGCGAAGTGACGCTGATGTTCGACGTGGCGCAGACCAGCGAGAGCCTGGAGCCCTTCGGCACCCTGCAGGACCTGGCACGGCGCCTGTGCCGGGAGCTCGAAGCCGAACTGGTGGACGACACCGGCCGGCCGCTTGGCCCGCACGCCTTCCTGGCCATCCACGAGCAACTGGGCACGCTCTACAAGGCTCTGGCTTCGCGGGACCTCGCAGCCGGCTCAACCGCCGCCCGGCGCTTGTTCTCGTGAGCGGTGCAACGGTGAAGGATCAAGCCCTTGGGTGGCGAGGGGCTCGCGAGTACGGCCGTGGTCGAACCCATTGAGACCTTGCAGCGCGTTCGCTGGTTGCGCGATGCCCTGAACCATCACGCCCATGCCTATTACGTGCTCGACGCGCCGGAGATTCCCGACGCCGAGTACGACCGGCTGTTTGCCGAGTTGCAAGCCCTGGAGGCCGCGTATCCGGAGCTTGTGAGTGCCGACAGCCCCACGCAGCGCGTCGGGGGTCAAGCCTTGCCCGAGTTGCAGCCGGTGCGCCATGCGGTGCCCATGCTGTCCATCCAGACGGAGACCGACACCACCGCGGTCGGCGCCGAGCAATTCGATGCCCGCGTGCGGCGAGAGCTGGGCCTGGACCTTGCCGATCCGGAAGTCGAGTACGCGGCCGAGCTGAAGTTCGACGGCCTGGCCATCAACCTGCGGTATGAGGCCGGCGTGCTGGTGCAGGCTGCGACGCGCGGCGACGGCGAAACCGGCGAGGACGTGACGCAGAACGTGCGCACCATCGGCCAGATTCCCCTGCGCCTGCGCGGCTTGGCGCCGGCCGTGCTGGAAGTGCGGGGCGAGATCTACATGCGGCGCGATGACTTCGAAGCCCTGAACGAGCGCCAGCGAGTGGCCGGCGAGAAGACCTTCGTGAACCCCCGCAACACGGCGGCAGGCGCCATTCGTCAGCTCGACCCGGCCTTGGTGCGCCAGCGTCCCTTGAGCTTCTTTGCCTACGGGCTGGGGGAAGTGCAGGGTTGGAACCTGCCGCCCACGCATGCGGGCGTGCTGGACGCACTGGCCGCGTTCGGCTTGCCGGTCTGCGCCCGGCGCACAAGCGGGCAGGGGGCCTCTGCCCTGGTGGCTTTCCACCAGCTGGTGGCGGACGAGCGGGATGCGCTTCCCTTCGACATCGACGGCGTGGTCTACAAGGTCAATTCATTGGCCCTGCAGCAACAACTGGGCTTCAAGACCCGAGAGCCGCGCTGGGCCGTTGCGCACAAATACCCCGCGCAGGAACAGGCGACGCGGCTGAATGGCATCGACATCCAGGTCGGCCGCACCGGCAAGCTCACACCCGTGGCCAAGCTGGAGCCGGTGTTCGTGGGCGGCACCACGGTCAGCAATGCCACGCTGCACAACCTCTTCGAGCTGCGGCGCAAGGGCGTGCGCATTGGCGATCAGGTGATCGTTCGCCGCGCAGGCGACGTCATCCCGGAGGTCGTCGGGCGAATGCCCGGAAGGCGTGCAGCCTACGTGCCCAACTTCCGCATGCCGAGCCAATGCCCGGTCTGCGGCAGCGCGGTGGAGCGCGATCGGGGCTCGGTCGAGCATCGCTGCACCGGCGGCCTGGTCTGCGCGGCGCAGCGCAAGCAGGCGCTGTTGCACTTCGCCGGCCGCCGCGCCATGGACGTGGAGGGCTTGGGCGACAAGCTGGTCGATCAACTGGTCGACGCTGAGCTGGTGCGCACGCTGCCCGACTTGTACCGGCTCGGCTTCGTGCACCTGGCCGAACTGGAACGCATGGGCGAGAGAAGCGCCAGCAAGCTGCTGGAACGCCTGGAAGCGAGCAAGCAAACGACGCTGGGCCGCTTTCTATTCAGCCTCGGCATCCGCCATGTGGGCGAGACCACGGCCAAGGACCTGGCGCGGCACTTCGGCAAGCTGGATGCGCTGCTGCAAGCCGACGAAGCGGCCTTGCTTCAGGTGAAAGATGTCGGCCCCGTGGTGGCGCACAGCGTGCGCAGTTTCTTTGCCAACCCGATGAACCTCGAGGCGGTCGAACAACTGCGCGCCTGCGGCATTCGCTGGGACGAGTCTGAGGGCGCATCCACCGGCGAAGGGCCGCTCAGCGGCAAGACCGTGGTGCTCACCGGCACCTTGCCCACGCTCAGCCGAGACGAGGCGCAAGCCCTGATTGAGGCCGCTGGCGGAAAAGTCAGCGGTTCGGTCTCCAAGAAGACTCACTATGTAGTGGCCGGTGAGTCGGCGGGCAGCAAACTCGACAAGGCCCGCGAGTTGGGCGTCCCGGTGCTGGACGAGGCGGCGCTGCAAGTTTTGTTGACCACGCATTCATCGTCGGTATCGACTTGATGCAGCGGCGCCATCCGCGGGGTGCGCCTGAGGCAGGCAGCGTGAACGGGCCCAATGGCACCGGCGTCTCAAGTTGGGCAGGCCACCGAAGTGGCCCGCATGCCGTAGTCACATAATGCACATTGTCGGCGTTCTCCAACAAATAGCCGAGTGCGTCATAGGGGCTTTTCAGGCGATCGCGCGCCTCATGAGTCGCCAGAAGCAGCCGACAAGCTGGGCATGCTGAACAGACTGCCGGTTTGGCTGCCGGAGCTCCCCGAGCTCCTGGCAGACCTAGGGAGCCCGGCCCCCGCAAGCGTCGCAAAGGCGCTGGATGTGTCCATCACGACGGTGAGACGCTGGAAACGAACCAGGCGAGCGCCTAAAACAGCCCTGCTCGCGCTTTGGTGGCTCAGCCGCTGGGGCCAGTCGGAGTGGGATGCCGAGATGGCCAACCGCACGCGCCTAGCCATTCAAACGAATGAAGCCCTTTGGCGGGAAATCGGAGAACTACGCGCGGCCGTGCTGGCTCAGCAGGACGCGGCACCGATCCAGCTAGACCTCGACCTGCCGCCGCGGCTTAGGCTGCGGCATCGCTGAGGCTGCGGGTTCCGCCGGCTGCGCCGCGCTCCCTGGGGTTCCACCCCAGCCCCCGCTTGGGCGCTTGAAGTACTGCGGAGCGACCTGGCGCAGAGTCGCGGCGATAACCAGCAAGATGACGACCCAGAGGGCGATGTTCCAGAGGATCGGAGCGAGGGCCGGACCGGAGCCGCGCGGAGAAGGCCACCCCATGGCGCGCGAGACTTTGCGCTTGTGCTCAGCGATAAGCCGCTCTTTCCAGCGCTCATGCATGTGATGGCGATCCCACAGGCCCATGGGCTCATGCTACCGCCCTAGCGAAGGTGCGAGCGGGCATCGCCGCCCAGCGAGATTGCATAGGGCTGCAAAGCAGCGGCTGGAGCCGATGCGAGGGGCTGCGGGGATGCGACCGGGGCCTGGCTCATGTGGACCTGGACGACGCCACCAAATCCAGCCGCGCTGTCCTGGCACAACTGCCAATCCATGCCGGACATCGCCCGGCCGTTGGAGTCGTAGCAAATGCAGCGCTTCGGCGTTGCTGCACAGCCGACGACGCGAACGGGCTCCGACTGGACGACCTGGGCGGGGAGCTCAGGGCCGGAGGCTTCGGCCACCGGCTGAGAAGCCGCAGGCAGCGGCGCAGAGGCCGCAGAGGCTGCGGCAGGGGGTGAGGGGCTCACACGCTCAGAAATGCTCGCCACGGCGCGATACGACAGACCGGCGAGCGCAGCAAGCGCCAGACCGAGCACGATCAAGGCACGAGGGACCGAGCGAATGGGCTTGATGTGCAGGGAGGCCGACCGGTAGAGGCCAAACGCCTTGCGCGGGAGCGTGTAGCGCTTTTTGATGGGCGCGCTCTTGAAAGTCTCAGGGTTCGCGGCTTCTGGCCATTCGTACCACCAGCGGCCGAGCATGCCCACATCACGCAAATGGACGTGCCGGCCGACCAAGCGGCGCACGTTCGCATCGAGCAGGTTCGGGTGTTGCGTGACCAGGTAGAAATCCAGGCCACGATGGCGGTGGGTCTCCAAGGCCGCGACCTCAGGAGGCACAGCAGCTGCGCCACCACGAGGACGCCAAACGCGCTGCACTTCGTCAATCACGACAGCGGCGCCATCCTCAACCAGTTCGGGCCAGCGCTTGGCGGACTCCAAGGGCACGTGAGCAATCTTGAGCTCCGGGATGCCGTCGACATACAGGGCGCGCCTTTCGCACTCGGTCTGAAGCAGATCAACGAGGGCCGCTGTCTTACCTGCACCAGGTGCGCCAGTGATGAGCGTAATCAAAGGAGCCTCAGCGACTTAAGCGGAATGAGCGCCAGGCGCGCAGTGATCGCGCCGCCGACGAGAGCCAGGCCGGTATTGACGCCACTGACCGCCACATAGGCCGCGACTGCGCCAGGCAGCCCCGACCACGCGGTTTTAGCTGCGCCGAGCAGCTGGCCGACGACAGCATCGATGCCGGCGAAGCTCACCACACCGATACCAAGCGCCAAGAGCACCTGGCGCGCAATTGGGCTGGCAAGAGCAACCAGCCACGTACCGAGCCCACCAGTCATGGCTTGAGCCCTCCGATGAAGATCAGGGCACCGGCCAGGCCGAACATGGCCACGACAACAGGCCGGATGCCTGAGAGGAACGTGCAGACCACCGTGTTATCGATGGTGACCGCCTGGCCGAGAACGGACACGGTTTGCGGGGCCGGGCATTGACCCTCACCGCCCCAGCCAACATCAGGAGAAAAGGAGATAGGTATTTGCTTGTCCTGAACGGGGGGGCCGTCGGGAACGTCGCGGGCCTGGCAGTTCATCGACTCAGGATTCTTTTCGCACTCGCTACGTTCATCCTTAGGTGGCGGGTCGTTCTTAACCTCGGTTCCGCCATCTGGATAATTGGTCACGGTAGTATTCGACCAGGAGAAAGAATCACCCATGTAGGTAATATTGTTTGTTACTTGCGTGGTTGTCGTCTGCGGCTGCCCGTTAGGCGCGGTTGTGGTGGTGGTCTGCGCCGGCTGCGTGACAGTAGCAGGACCGGTGAGTGTGGCCGGATCGGTCTTAACCGCAGTACCAGGCGCCAAGTGAGGCAAAACATCGCGGAGCACCGAATCCGGGGCTTTTTGTACTTCCGGGACAAGCGCCTCGCGCACGGCTTCCTGCGATCCGGGCGCCCATTCTTCCTGCGGAGTGGTGCAAGACTCGCCACCCCGCAAACGCTCAGTACCGTCAGGGCATCGAGTCGTGACTTCGGGCCTGAACTGCTGCGCGAAAACCTGCTGCTGCGGCTGCGGCGTGCCGTTGGGATTCAAATAACTAAAAACCAGCACGCAATTCTGCCGCCCATAATCGGCCGGCTCACACAATGGACCGCTCCGAACGAGATGATCCCCGATGTTCAATTTAAATTCCGACCATTGGGCAGAGAACCCCGCTATGGCCGTCTCGTAACACCGGTTCGACGCATCGCACCACGAAGGCAAAGGCTCTTGCGGCTGGCCCCAATCACAGGACCAGCCATCGGACCCGAAATGACACCGGGCATTTTCCGCTGCAAGAGCGACCGCGCCGACAAGAGTCACGCCCTTAAGAATGCCGGCCATCGCGCGTGCAATAGACGCTGCGGTAGCGACACGAGTGGCGGTAACGGGAAATTCCTTGCCGGAAATGGCCGCCTTCAGGTTATTTGTCACCCTGGCATCATTGGCAGCAGGCCCGGTGCCGCGCGTTATGGTCTGAGAGCCATCAGAGACCGGAGTAATGCCAGGAGAGACAAAACGAGCCGTCTGAGGCGCTGGATAGCTCAGAACGGGGTTAGCCTGGCCGTGAGCCCGAAAGCAAACGAACGCGAGACACAAAAGAACAACGCGCGATGGGCTCATAGATCGTCCAAGATGATCCAAACCATGCCGAGAACGGCAACGAGAGCGAGAACCGCTTCCGGGGTCATTTCAGGGCATCCTTGAGAGCGACCAGGCAGAGCATGGCCAGGAACGACAGGCCAATAAGCCAGGCGAGCTCGAGGCCCAGCTGCGCGCCGATCTGATCGCCGCAGGGTTCCGCAACGGTGCCGCCTTCGTTCAGCACTAGGGACCGATTCAAGACGACGCCACAGGTGGGGCCGTGGGGACCACCGACAGAGAAGGCTGCCCAGGTGTTGGAGCCGTCGGCATTGGCACGAGGCATGGGGCGCACGATGCACGGGCCAAGGTTGGCGAGCTCGCCGTGCTCCAGCTGCGCCACGAAATGCGAAGAAGCTTGGTTCGCCGTGTCAAAGCAGCGGCCACCAGCAGAGAACGTCACTTGAAGGCCCTCCGCAGGTAGACCACCGCCTTCGCCACGATCCAGGCGCCTGCGACGATCCAAGCGGCTTGAAAACCATCCTGCACGGACCAGAGATTGCAAGGCTGCCAGGACGCCGTGATGTTGACGCTGGCGGGCACAGAACAGGTGCCGGCAACGCGGGTCCACTGGGTACTGACGACCGGCGCAGCATCAGTGCCGGTGACCTCATACCGCATGACTGCGTTGCAGTTGGTACCGATGCTGATCGGGGTGAAATTGGCAGAGCTGGCCCAGGCCGAGGCGGCAGCTTTGGCGGTCGAGTAGCAGGCGGAGCCGACTTGGTAAACGGACATGGACTCACGCCCCCGAGTCGAAAAGACCCTGCGCAGGGCAATTTGGAGACAGCCAAAGCGACTCCACGCGGTAGCGTGCGCCGTCTGCATGCGCGGCTTGATCGATGCGCTGCCAGCCAGCAAACAGCCGGTCGTACAGCTCGCAGCGGTAGCCGCTCAAAACCACCATGCCTCGCAGCTTGGCCAAGGCGCTGGCCAGCGCTTCGTGCTGCTCATCGCTCATCTCGTGCCGGTAAGCCGGTGCGCGGGTGCTTAGCTGGCGCGTACTGTGGACATAGGGCGGGTCCACGTAGTGCAGGGCTTCGTCGGCGTCATGAGCGCGCATGACTTCCAAGGCGTCGCGGTTCTCGATGACAACGCCCCGCAAGCGCTGCACTACCGCGCGCAGGTTGTCGGGGTAGTTCATCCAGTCGCGTGCCGGAGTGGTGCCGCTGCGGTTGCTGTTGGCGCGAAAGCCGGTGGATTGGCCGCTGGCCGCGGCGCTGCCGAAGCCCATAAACGCACGCACTAGGGTTCGGCGGGCTTGCTCGATGGGGTCGCTGCCGGGCGTGTAGGCCATCTCGAACTCGGCGCGTGCGAACGGGGTCAGCTCGCAAGCCTGCGCCAGTGCTTCGCCCTGGTCACGCGCAACGCGGAACAGGTTGACGATCTCGCCGTCGAGGTCGTTGTAGATCTCGGCATAGGCGCGCGGCTTGCGAATGAGCACGCTGCCACCACCGCCGAACGCTTCCACGTACACGCGGTGCGGCGGAAGATGGCGCAGGATCCATGGGGCGAGCTTCCACTTGCCGCCGTGGTAGCGGGTCAGCGGGCGATGCGGAATAGGCACCATGGGACACCCCCAACGAGAGACGAAGAACCCGCCCGGCCGCTAGGCCGGACGGGGAAGGAGGGCTTACAGGCCCTTGCGGATGAACTTGATGGCCGCGATCGCGATGACCGCCACCAGCACGGCCACGGCGACCGTCAAACCATCCGCCTTCATGTCGGCCAGAGCGGTGGTCACATCGGCCGGGACGGCAGCCATCGCTGAGCCAGCGCCAAGGGTGGCCACGGTGGCCAGGGAATAGCGGAAACGCTTGTTCATGACAGAACTCCTGCGGTGCGGGTTGAAAGAGGCACGCCCGGTGCACCAGGCCGAGCGCGCCGGGTCTCAATTCATGGCCTGGACGGGCTTGCCGTTAACCGAATGAATACGAGCAGCAGCGAGCAGCGCCTCGCGACTCGACCAGCAGGACACAGCCGCCCAAGCGAGCACGAATAGGGGCATTTCGAGCTCTTTGCCGTCGTGCGACTTCAGGACGATCCGATCGCCGAGAGGCGTGCCGACTAGCTGCAGCTGGGCGCCGGCCAAGCGGCCATCGAGGCAGAAGGTCTGCCGCTCGGTCACGCTGCTTTGACTGCCGGGGCAGGCTTGACGATGCGGGCTTCCTGCACCACCTCGCGGACGGCCTTGCCGTTGCTCACGCGCTCCATGTCGAGCTCGACCTGGACACGCTCACCACGAGCGATGCGGCCGTCGACTTCCAGCACCTTGCAGAACTGACCATCAGGCAGGCTGATCTCTTCGGTGCACGTACCTTCGGCCCAGCTATCGGCGCTGTTGCGCGTGCCGTTGAGATTGGTCAGGCAAAAGAGCTTGCCGGAGTCGATGTTTTTGCCATCGACGGTGCCTTTGAAACGCTTGAAGCCAACCACTTCGACGCGGAGAACTGAACGCATGGGAATGCCCTTTCTAGGCTGCGAGCTGATACCAATCCGGCTGTTGTGCGGGGCGCAGCTCGACCACCTGCACGCGGGGTTTGAACGGCATCACGTTGGCGACTGCCAAGTCGATGCCGAAGGGAAGAAGCTCTTTGCGATGGCGATAGAACGTGCGCCGGCTCAGGACGTGCCGAACGTCCATGCCGGCGAGGTAATCGCGGGCAGTCGCGCGCAGCGGCCGGGGCAATGCATCGAGGTCATCCGTGGCGCGCTCAGCACGCGTGAGGATCTCGCTGGACTCGTTAAAAAGCCGGATGAGTTGAGCCATCGCCCACCCCCTTTGATAGTCGCCCAGGTATGCGGCACCGAGGTCAGATAGGGCGTTACTCCTGACCGTGCCTTCAAATCGAACCAGGCCGACCGCCTGGCAGTGATCGATGAGCTCCACACGATCCGGCGTGTGGTGCAGTAACTCGGTGGCCTTCACGTAGGCTTTCCAGTACTGGCGCCGACTGCCACGGCCCCAATCGACCGTGGTGCCCTGCGGGACAGTCCGGCCGCGCTGCTTGCCCTTGTGCTGGGTGGCCAGATACCCGAGCACAGCTAGGGCGTTGTCATGACTGCCGGCCTCGTAATTGGCCGTAAGGTCGATGCGACTGATGCGGGCGCCGGTCCAAGAGCTGACCACCCTGCCCTTCGTGATCCGGTGCCACTGTTGACCAGCGGTGAACGGTGGCAGACCGTAGAAGGCAAGCACTTCATTGGCGCGACGTAGGCACTCGACCAGGCCGAAGCCAAACACGTTGTCACGCCGACCGAAGCGGCCAACGTTGCCGGCGAGAGAGACGCGGAAGCCGTCGCACTTGATGGCAAGCGAGGTCTCCCAGCTTCCCTCATGCTTCACGGCTTTGGTGGTTTTCCACTCGACTTCGCCATCCTCATCGACGCACCAAACCGCGCCGGCATCGACCACGGGCAGCCCGCCTTGGGTGTGCTCCTGGCTGACCGTGAGCCAGTCAACGAAGAAGGGCGCGGAGTCGTCGAAAGTCTCACCAGTGAGACAAACGGGATGGGGCGAATCGGTGCCAGGAGTGCCACCAATGGCACAAACGGGACGTGTCACTAGCCCGTCCCGCCCCCCTCCGGGGGTAAACCCTGCGTCAGTTGGAAGGCAGTCCTGCCCCCCGCCTCGCTGACGCTCGGCGTGCGCCAGGACTGCCGACAGGCGCCGGCTCATGACTTCGAGGGCTGGCGGCACCAGCAGGAAGCAGGCGAGCAGGCGCGGCAGTTGCGAGCCTGGACGGTCGAGCGGCCGAGGTCGGCCAGGTCAACGCGGAAGAGCTCGCGACCATCAGGGAGGTTCGTCGGCTCGATGACGACGCCGCAGAGGGTGCAACCACGGACGCGCACCTGAACGCGGATCGTCGGGCCGGCGACGGGATGGAAGCCGCGACCGCCTGGGCGATGAAGCCGACGAAAGGCCGTGACGCAGTGAAGCCAGGCCCGATGCGAGAAGGGAGCTTCCCCGCTGAGTTCTTGGGCCAGTCCGGGGCCAGAATGGGCGAGAGGGGAGTCGATGCGCGCCTGCATGAGGGCGGCACGTTACGCACATCCACGTAATGACCACAACAGCTCTAGGCACCTTGACCGACGCGCTCGAAGCTGGCAGGCAACGATGCGATCCAGCCACTTGGCGCGCACTTGCCGCACGCCTCGACATGCAGGCCACTCACTTGGCCAACGTGAAGAGCGGTGCGATGAAGATGCCGCCAACAAAGCTCGAAAAACTAGCCGAGCTCATAGAGGCAGACGCCGGCGAGCTATGGGAGCTGCAGGAGCTCGAGCACGCGCGACGAAAGAACCCATTCCGGCGCGGCGTGGCTGCAATCGGTGCCCTACTCGGGGCTTTCACGGCGGCCGTTTTGATCGCTGGCGCAAGCGGCCTAAGTCGAAGCCAGGCGGACGAAAACCAGCAAAAAGCAGGTGATCACGCGCTGCACATTGTCGGCTTAATGGCGGCACACAGCAGGTGCGAAAAGCCGTTCGAAACCGAAGGGATCCAGCGAACAAACTTGCTCACCGGCCGCCCAGAACCATCCGCGATTGGCTTGCCCTGAGGCCTAGAAGCGCTCGGTCTGCGGCGCCGCGCTGCCGGGCT
>JAFLDE010000034.1 GCA_017302655.1 Burkholderiales bacterium | reverse complement strand
TTTTAAGAGTAGAAGCAGCAGGAATATTACCCGGACAGATAGTAAAAGTGCTTGAAGGCATGAATTACCATTGCGAAGAGCTGCCTGATTAATAAAAAATAATGATTTAAAAATAATCGAATATCTACCGCGCGTCAGCGCACCGAGCGGCGCCACGCGCGCCAAGCCGGCGCGCTCGCAGCGCGAGCACAGCATGTCCACCAGGCCGGGCTCGTCGAGCACGGGGTCGGTGTCGGGCGGGCAGACCAGGGTGGTGACGCCGCCGGCCACCGCGGCGCGAAGCTCGCTCTCGATGCTGCCCTCCAGCGAAGCACCCGGCGCGCGCAGGCGGGCATGCAGGTCCACCAGGCCCGGCGCGAGCACGGCGCCCTGTGCGTCCAGGGTGTGGTCCGGGGTGAAGCCGTCAAGCGGCACGATGCGCCCTTCAGCCAGCGCCAGCGCGCCGGGCGCGTCCAGGCCGGTGGAGGGATCCAGGAGTTGGGCGTTGTCGATCAGCAGCTTCATCTCAAGCCTCATTGCCGGCCAGGATCGCCATCACGGCCATGCGCACGGCGATGCCGAAGCTGACCTGCGGCAGGATCACCGAATGCGGGCCGTCGGCGACGCGGCTGTCGATCTCGACACCGCGGTTGATGGGGCCGGGGTGCATGACGATGCAATCGGCCTTGGCCTTGGCCAGGCGCTCTTCGGTGAGGCCGTAGTGCTGGAAGTACTCGCCGCTGGAGGGCAGAAGCGCGCCGGCCATGCGCTCGTTCTGCAGGCGCAGCATGATGACCACGTCGGCGCCGGCGATGCCTTCGTCCATGTCGTGCACGACACGGCAGCCCATCTCGCGCAGGTCGCCCGGCACCAGGGTCTTGGGGCCGACGGCGCGGATGTCGGGCACGCCCAGGGTGGCGAGCGCGTGGATGTCCGAGCGCGCCACGCGGCTGTGCACGATGTCGCCCACGATGGCCACCGACAGCTGCGTGAAGTCGCGCTTGTAGTGGCGGATGGTGTACATGTCCAAGAGGCCCTGGGTCGGGTGCGAATGCCGCCCGTCGCCCGCGTTCACCACGTGCACATGCGGCGCGCAGTGCTGGGCAATCAGGTAGGGCGCGCCGCTCTCCGAGTGACGCACGACGAACATGTCGGCGTGCATGGCGGAGAGGTTGGCCACCGTGTCGAGCAGGGTCTCGCCCTTGGCCGTGGAGCTGCGCGCGATGTCCAGGTTCAGCACGTCGGCTGAGAGGCGCTTCGCGGCGATCTCGAAGGTGGTGCGCGTGCGTGTGCTGTTCTCGAAGAACAGGTTGAACACCGACTTGCCGCGCAGGAGGGGCACCTTCTTCACGTCGCGGTCGCTCACCGAGACGAAGGTGCTGGCGGTGTCGAGGATGTGGGTCAGCACGCTCTTGGGCAGACCCTCGATGGAGAGCAGATGGATCAGCTCGCCGTTCTTGTTCAGTTGCGGATGGCGGCGGCTCAGCATGCCTGCACCTCCAGTTCGAACCCGTCGCCGCTGCGGCGCAGGTGCAGTTGTTGCTCGCGCGGCAGGCTGATGCGCGCGGCCGCCAGCTGCGCCTCGATGGGCAGCTCCCGCCCGCCTCGGTCCACCAGCACGGCCAGGGCCACGCGGGCCGGGCGGCCGTAGTCGAACAGTTCGTTGATCACCGCGCGCGTGGTGCGCCCGGTCCACAGCACGTCGTCCACCAGCAGCACCGGAGCGCCGTCGATCGACTGCTTGAGCTGCGTGGCGTCGGCGGTGGCGGCCAAGCCGCGCGAACCGAAGTCGTCGCGATGCAGACGGCTGCTGATGACGCCATGCAAGCCCTCGCGGCCGAGGTCGCGATGCAGGCGTTCGGCCAGCCAGGCGCCGCCGCTCCAGATGCCGACCAGCTGCGCGCCCACCCAGGCCGGCTGCGCCAGAAAGGCGCGGACCTGAGCGAGCAGCTCCGCGTAGAGGTGTTCGGCGTCCAAGGCCAGGGCGCTCATGGGGGGTTCTCCCGGAAGAATTGTTCGAGGATGAGGGCTGCCGCGGCGGCATCGACGTCCTGCGCACCCTGCGCCATCGCCTCGACGCTGGTGTAGCGCTCGTCCACCTCGAACACAGGCTTGTGAAAACGGCCGCGCAGGCTGGCGGCGAACTTTTGCGCCGCGGCGGTCATGGCGTGCGGGGCGCCGTCGGGGTGGCGTGGCACGCCGACCACCAGGGCCTGCGGCTCCCATTCGTTCAGAAGGGCCTCGATGAGCGGGTACACCAAGCGCCCTTGCGCCTGCAGGGTGGTGAGTGGTTCCGCCTTGCCGATGAGCCGGTTGCCGCTGGCCACCCCCACGCGCCGCAAGCCGTAATCGAATCCCAGCGCGACCGCGACTTGCGCCGCGCCGATCAAGCGTGCCCCGCTTCCTGGCTGAGCATGCGCGGATCGATGCCGAGCAGCGCCAGCGCCTTGTCGTAGCGTTGGTCGACGGGCGTGTCGAAGATCAGGCCCGGGTCGGCATCGACGTTCAGCCAGCCGTTGCGGCCGATCTCCTCTTCCAGCTGACCGGCCCCCCAGCCGCTGTAGCCCAGGGTAACGAGCAGCTTGCGCGGCCCGGCACCGTGGCTGAGCGCTTCGAGCACGTCGCGGCTGGTCGTCATCTCCAGACCGCCGGGAATCTGCAGCGTGGCGTTGTAGTGACCACCTTCGTCGTCCAGCTTCTCGTGGAGCACGAAACCGCGCTCGGTCTGCACCGGCCCGCCAAAGAACACCGGCGCGTGCTGCAGGTCGTCGCGGTTGAGGGTCAGGTCGACCTTTTCGAACAGGCCGTTGAGGTCGAGTTCGATCGGCTTGTTGATGACCAGGCCGAGCGCCCCGCGCTCGTTGTGTTCGCACAGATAGATCACCGAGCCGGCGAAGGTGTCGTCCAGCATGCCGGGCATGGCGATGAGGAACTGGTTGGTGAGATCCATCTGAGCCTTCGACATGGCCGGCATTCTAGGAAATCACCTGTGCTGATCGATCAGGATGGGATTGCCGTCGGGGTCGGTGAGGGTGAAGAAGGCCGGGCCACTCTCTCCTTCAGCCCGCGCCTCGGGCTGCAGGCCGGCGGCCTCGGCCTGGGCCTGGAGCTGGCGCACATCGGTGAACGGGTTGATTTCGGCGCACTCGGCGTCCCAGCCCGGGTTGAAGGTCAGGCTGTTGCGCTCGAACATGCCTTGGAAGAGGCCCAGCGTGACCTTGTCGGCGTTGCGCAGGATGAGCCAGTTTTGCGCTTGGTCGCCGGCTATGACCGCGAAGCCGAGTTTTTCGTAGAAGGCGCGGCTGGCGGCGATGTCCTTCACCGCCAGGCTGAGGGAAAAGGCACCGAGCTGCATGCGGGTCTCCTGGGCGTAAAGGTGCTTCACGGTAGCGCAGCTGGCGCCGGACTCCAACCTTGCCGACCCCACGGTGCGATGGCTTCCCGGCGCACGCTGAAGGGACTGGTTTCCCCCTAGGCGAAGCGGGCTGTTGGCGGGGCTACCCTGCGCCGCAGTGCATCGCAGCTCCCGGGAGATCGCCGAATGGCCGACCTGACTCGAATCCGCACCCTGGCCCTGGTGGGCCCCACCGGCAGTGGCAAGACCACACTTGCCGAAAGCCTGTTGCACGCAGCCGGCGCCATCGCGCAGATGGGCAGCGTGGAAAAGGGCAACACGGTCAGCGACCACGAGCCCCTGGAGCGGCGCATGCTGCACTCGCTGCAGTCGAGCCTCTTGCACTTCGAGACCCAGGACGGCCTGCGGGTGCATGTGATCGACACCCCCGGCAGCCCCGACTTCACCGGCCAGGCCCTGCCCTCGCTGGAGGCCGTGGAAACGGCGGTGGTGGTGATCGACGGGCAGCGGGGCATTGAGCTGATGGCGCAGCGCATGATGGACGCCGCCAAGGAACGCGGCCGCGACCGCGTCATCGTCATCAACAAGATCGACGCGCCCGGCATCGACTTGCCGGGCCTGCTCGCGCAGATCCAGCAGACCTTCGGCCGCGAGTGCCTGCCGCTGAACCTGCCGAACCAAGGCGGCGTGCAGGACTGCTTCTTCGCGAGCCAGGGCAGCAGCGACTTCGGCAGCGTCGAGGCCGCGCACCGCGCGCTGGTGGAGCAGGTGGTGGAGGTGGATGCCGCCTTCGTCGACCGCTATCTGAATGACGGCGACGTGCCCGCCACCGAATTGCACGAGCCGCTGGAACAGGCGCTGCGCGAGGGCCACTTGGTGCCGGTGCTCTTCATGGCAGCCAAGAGCAGCGTGGGGGTGAAGGAGCTGCTGACCGTCATCGACAAGCTGCTGCCCAATCCGCTGGAAGCCAATCCGCCGGCCTTCGAGCGCAGCGAGGGCGAGGCCACCGAGCTGGTGCGCGTGAAGATCGACCCCACCGAACATGTGCTGGCCCATGTGTTCCAAGTGCGTGCCGATCCTTTTCTGGGCAAGATGGGCTTGCTGCGCGTTCACCAGGGCACGCTCACGAAGAACATGCAGCTCTACGTCGGCCACGGCCGCAAGCCGGTGCGCGTGGGGCACCTGTTTGCGCTGCAGGGCAAGACCCAGGTGCCCATCGACAAGGCCGTGCCCGGTGACCTCTGCGCCGTGGCCAAGCTGGACGAGCTGCACCCCGACGCCGTGCTGCACGACGCCGCCGAGGACGAGCACCTGCACCTCGCGCCGCTCAAGGTGCCCACCCCCGTGCACGGCCTGGCCCTGCAACCCGTGCGCCATGGCGACGAGCAACGCCTGTGGGACGTGATGCACCGCCTGGTGGAGGAAGACCCCTGCCTGAAGTTGGAGCAGAGCGCGCAGACCCACGAGACCTTGGTTTATGGCCTGGGCGAGCTGCACCTGCGCGTGCTTTTGGAGCGCTTGAAGGAGACCTTCAAGTTCGAGGTGAAGACGCAACCCCCCCGCATCGCCTACCGCGAGACGATTGCGGCCAGCGCCGAAGGCCATCACCGCCACAAGAAGCAGACCGGTGGCGCGGGGCAGTTCGGCGAGGTCTACCTGCGCATCGAACCACTGGCGCGCGGCGAGGGCATCCATTTCGTGGATGCCGTGAAGGGCGGCGTCATTCCAGGGCAGTTCATGCCGGCCGTCGAGAAGGGCGTGCGCGAGGCCTGCAGTCTGGGCGTGGTGGCCGGCTATCCGCTGGTGGACGTCAAGGTCACCGTGTACGACGGCAAGCACCACAGCGTGGACAGCAAGGAGATCGCCTTCGTCACCGCCGCCAAGAAGGCGGTGCAGGAAGCCGTGAAGAACGCCCGCCCGGTGGTGCTGGAGCCCATCGTCAGCGTCGAGGTGTTGACGCCCGAGAGCCATGTGGGCGACGTCAGCGGCGACCTCAGCAGCCACCGAGGCCAAGTCACCGGCACCCGCGCCTCCATGCCAGGGCAACTGGTGGTGCAGGGCCTGGCGCCGCTGGCCGAACTGGCTGCCTTCCAGACCCGGCTCAATGCCATGACCAGCGGGCAGGCCAACTACACGCTGGCCTTCAGCCACTACGACCCGGTGCCGCCAAACCAGCAGGCGCAGCTGGCGGCCGGCTACAAGCTGAAGGACGACGACGCGGAGTGAGACGCCGACCTGCTCACGGCCTGAGCAGGAGCGCGAAAACCACCGAGCCCACAGCCACCGGCGCCGCCAGGCGCAGGTGGTCGCGCCAACCCATGGATACGCCCTGCTTGGCAGCCAGGTCGGCCACGATGAGGTTGGCGATCGAGCCGACCAGAAGCAGGTTGCCCGCCAGGGTGCTCAGGAGCGCCAGCAGCGTGCCCTGCGCGGCATCCAGGTGCGGCAGCAGCAGCATCACCGCCGGCACGTTGCTCACCAGGTTGGAAAGGCCCACGGTGAGCGGCGCCAGCACCTCCAGGTCCGTCAGCGCCCAGCCCTGGCCTTGCAACCAGGCCACCGCCTGCGCGGGCAGACCGGTCTGTTGGAAGGCATGGTTCACGACGAAGAGGCCGATGAAGAGCAACAGCAGCGGCCAGTCCACATAGCCCATCACCTCGCGCGAGTGCAGGCGGCGGCTGAGCAGCAGTACGCCGGCGCCCACCAGCGCGGCCACCTCGTGCGGCCAGCGGGTGAAGAGAAAAACTGCCATCAGCGCCAGCGCCACGATCAGGCCCTTCGCGCATTGCCAGCGATCCACCGGCGGGGATTCGACGTCGACGGGCACCGAAGCCTTCTGCGCTTGCGCCGGCAGCCCACGCGCCAGCCAGGCCCACAGCAATAGCAGGCTGGCGCCCACGGCCGGCAGCGCGTCGCGCAGATAGGCGGCGAAGTCCAGTCGCAGGGTGGCGCCGATGAGCATGTTCTGCGGGTTGCCGATGAGCGTGGCGGCCGAACCGATGTTGGCCGCACAGGCCAAGGCCACCAGCATGGGCAAGGGTGGCAAGCCCCGCACCCGGGCCAGGCGCAGCACCAGGGGCGTCAGTGCCAGGCAGACGACGTCGTTGGAAAACACCGCCGCCAGCAGCGCCGCCACGGCGATGAGCGCGGCCAGCAGCGCGCGCGGCGACAAGGGCCATGCTGACACGCGCCACAGCACCGCGCCGTAGAAGCCTCCGAGCTGCATTTGCGCCGACAGCACCATGAAGGCAAAGAGCAGCACCAGGGTCGGCAGGTCGATGGCCTGGCGGGCAATGTCGGGCACCGACTCGCCGAGCATGGGAATGACGGCGATGGCGCCGAGCAGGGCAACCCCGCTGCGGTCCAGGCGTAGCTTGGGCAGCCCTCCGAGGAACATGCCGGCGTAGACCACCGCGAAGACGATGGCAATGCCGGTGTCGGCGGACAGCGCCGGAACCATCAAGGCTTGCAGTGCCCGGTGTAGAACTGATGCGGGCAGGCGGCGATGTACTGCGCGTCGCCACCGATGCTGACTTGCTCGCCCTCCCAAAGGCGCTTGCCTTGAGCATCCACGCGGATGTTGAAGCTGGCCTTGCGCCCGCAGGCGCAGACGGTCTTCAGTTCCTCGATCTGATCGGCCAGCGTGGACAAGGCTGCTGCGCCTTCGAAGGCCTTGCCCTGGAAGTCGCTGCGCAGGCCGTAGCAGATGACCGGAAAGCCGTGCAGCACCGCCAGGCGGTGCAGTTCCGTCACCTGCTCACAGGTGAGGAACTGCGCCTCGTCGAACAGGATGCAAGCGGTGCCAGGGGGCACGTCCTGCGGGCTGAATCGGGTGTCCGGCCCAAAGGTGCGCGCCGGACGCTGGATGCCCAGCCGCGTGCCGACGACGCCTTCGCCATAGCGGTCGTCGATGCGCGCGGTGTAGATGAGCACCGAGCGACCCAGGCGCTCGTAGTTATGGGCCACGCCCAGCAGCGCCAAGGTCTTGCCAGCCGCCATGGCGCCATAGCGCCAGAAGAGTTTTGCCATGCGCCGCATGCCCGTCCGGGCCTTGAAATCAGGGCGCGGATTGTGACGAAGCGGTGGTGCGTAGGCGCCAGATGCGTGTGCTTTGATTCATCTCAAATGCGAATCGTTCGTATTCGCTGGTACATTTCTGATCCATCATGCAAGCGGCCATCCCCCTCCCTCCACCCACGCTGGCCACGCCGTCACGCGCCTGGTCGCTGATGGCCGTGCTGGTCCTGCACGCCCTGGCGCTGCTGGCCCTGGCGCAGGCGGGCCGCCACCTGCTCAAAGCCGCTGCGCCTGCGCCGGTGGAGGTGCGCGTGGTCGAGGCGCACAAACCGCCCCCGCCCGCTCCTGTTCAGCCCCCGGCGCACACGGTGCGCGTGGCCCTGCCCCTACCCACGGTCGCGCCAGTGCCGGTTCCGGAGTTCGTCAGCGCCCAGGTGGTTCGCGAAATCCCGGTTCAGCCGCCCCCGGCCAGCCCTCAGCCGCTGGTGGTGGAACCGCCGCCGCGCGTCGTGTCACTGGCGCCGCCGCAGCCCAAGGTGGTGAGCAGCGGCAGCCTGCGCTACCGCGTGGAACCCCCGGTGGAAGTGCCGCGCCTGTCGCGCCGCGCCGGCGAGTCCGGCCAGGTGCAGCTGCGCGTGCTGTTCGACCGCAGCGGCCAACCCCGCCAGATCGACCTGGTGCGTGGCTCAGGCTTTGCCCGCCTGGACGCGCAAGCGCTGGAAGCGATGCGCCAGGCGCGCATTCACCCCTACACCGAAGACGGCCAGGCGATCGAAGTGGTCGCCCTAGCCACGCTCGCCTACGAGCTGGACTGAATCCCAACCCACTGAAACGTCATGAAGCACACGCTGCTGCCCCTCGGGGCCCTGGCGGCAGGTTTCGGCCTGTCGCTCTCCGCCTTCGCCCAAGCTCCCGCGCCCACACCCAGCGCGGACCGGGCGCTGCCCACCGTCAAGGCCAAGGCCACCAAGGAGGAAGAGGGCAAGGACGGCGTCCAAGCCACCGAAACCCGGATCGGCAAGGGCAAGCAGGACCTGCGCGACATCCCGCAGTCGATCTCGGTCGTTACCGAGAAGCTCATTGACGACCGCAACCTCGACACGCTGAAGGAAGCGCTGAAGCAAACCGCCGGCATCAGCTTCCTGGCCGCCGAGGGTGGCGAGGAGGACATCCGCCTGCGCGGCTTCCCGCTGCAGGCCACAGGCGACGTGTTCGTGGACGGCATGCGCGACCCGGCCTTCTACGAGCGCGACTCGTTCAACTACGAGCGCCTGGAAGTGCTGCGCGGCTCGGCCTCGATGCTTTTCGGCCGCGGCTCCACCGGCGGCGCGGTGAACCAGGTCAACAAGCAACCGCGCCTGATCGACCGGCACGCCATCGACGTGACCGTGGGCAGCCACGGCCATGTGCGCGCCATCGGCGACTTCAACGTTCGCTTGGACGAGAACAGCGCGGTGCGCATCGGCACCATGGCCACCGAAGCCGACAACAACGGCGCCGGCAGCTCCATCAGCAAGGCCGGCATTGCGGCCAGTTGGCGCACCGGCATCGGCGAGCGGCACGAATTCCAGGTCAGCCTCTACCACCTGGACAACCACAACGGCATGAACTACGGCATGCCCTTCATCCGCCCCAGCGCCAGCTCGCCGGTGAGCGACACCACCCTGCTGCCCGCCGACCCCACCGCCTACTACGGCCTGGCCAGTGACCGCAACCACGGCAGCGCCAGCACCCTGAACCTGCAGCACACCTGGCGCCTGGGCCCGAACAGTGAGCTGGTGACCAAGGTGCGCAAGGGCGAATACGAACGCGACCAGCGCGCCGGCACCGTGCGCTTTGCCGCGGCGGCGTCGCAGCCCGACCGCCAGACCGTGACCCTGGCGACCTTGACGCCGAACAGCCTGATCAACCGCGGCACCCAGCTGAAGATGCAGGACATGGACAACGTCCTGGCGCAGAGCGACTACAGCGGCAGCTTCCAACTGGCCGGCCTCAAGCACAGCGTGCAGGCGGGCGTGGACATGGCCCGGGAGAAGAAGTGGGTCTACGGCGCACGCAACGTCGCGCAAGGCGGCGTGGTGCCCACCAAGCTGCAGACTCGCTTCGGCACGCCCGACGACGGGGCGAGCGTCGACGAATCGGTTCGCGTGCTGCGCCTGGCCAACGCCTATGTCTCCAAGGGTTGGGGCGCCTACGCGCAAGACCTGATCCAGGTCGCACCGGCGCTCAAGTTGCTGGTCGGCGCGCGTTACGACTCGCTCCAGGGCGACTACGAAACCTACGCCATCCCGAACAACGCGGCCGGCCCCGTCACCACCACCGCCTACCGCATGGAGATCGGCGACTGGAGCTACCGCGCCGGCCTGCTTTTCCAGCCCTCGGCGCAGTGGAGCTTCCACCTCGGCAGCGCCACCTCCTTCAACACCTCGGGCGACGCCTACTCGCTCTCCGCTGCCAACGTGGACATCCCGCCGGAGAAGGCCATCAACGTCGAAGCCGGTGCGAAATGGGACTCCGAAGACGGTCGCTTCAGCGTGCGCACGGCGGTGTTCCGCTCCACCAAACTGCACGAGCGCAACACCGATCCGCTGCTGAGCATCGTCACGCTGTCGGGCAAGCGCCATGTGGCGGGCTTCGAACTGGAGCTGGCCGGGCGGCTCACTCCGCAGTGGGAGGTGTTCGGCTCCTACAGCTGGTTGCCGGTGGCCAAGATTGACGTAAGCAGCGCCACCGGCGGTGAGCTGCAGGGCCAGCGTCCCTCGCTGACCCCCGAGCACAGCGGCAGCATCTGGACGACCTACCAGCTCACACCCGACGTGCGCGTGGGCGGTGGTTTGAACGCGCGCAGCGGCATGCAGCCCATCCGCAACCCCGGCTATTACGCCAAGGGCTGGGTGACCGGCGAGCTGATGGCCGAGTACCGGCACAGCCACGCGTTGAAATTCAAGGCCAACCTGAGCAACGTCACCAACAAGCTGTACGCGGATGCGTTGTACCCGGGCCATTACGTCCCGGGTGCCGGCCGCCTGTTCCAGCTGACCGGCTCTTACGTCTTCTAAGGAACATCATGTTGCTCACCCTGCCCCGTGTGCTCGACGAGCAAGCCCTCTACGAGGCGCGCAAGCTGCTGGCCGCCGGCCGCTGGACCGGCGGCCGCCACACCGCCGGCCGCCAGAGTGCGCAGGTGAAGGACAACGAACAGCTGGACCCGATGGATGCCGGCACGATCAAGCTGCAGCAGCTGGTGCTCCAGGCCATGGAGCGCCACCTGTTGTTTTTTAGCGCCGCCCTGCCCAAGAAGATCTGGCCGCCGGCCTTCAACCGCTACGCCGGCGGCCAGACCTACGGCGACCATGTCGACCAGGCGATCCGAACCCAAGCGCAGATGCGCCTGCGCTCCGATCTTTCCTGCACCCTCTTCCTGAGCCAGCCCGACGAGTACGAAGGCGGCGAACTGGTGACGCGCATCGGTCAGGTGGAGCACCGCGTGAAAGGCCGCGCCGGCGACGCCGTGCTCTACCTCGGCCACACCGTGCACCGCGTGGAGCCGGTGACGCGTGGCGAGCGCCTGGCCAGCTTCTTCTGGATCGAAAGCTTGGTGCGCGACCCGGGCCAGCGAGAGCTGCTGTTCAACATGGATCAGGCACTGACCGCCCTGCGAAGCCGCGATGGAGAAAGCGCCGAGGCCGTCGCCCTGATGGGCACGTACCACCACCTGCTGCGGATGTGGTCGGACACCTAGTGTGCTGTCCCGCAAATAACTGGCATATGGACGGGCCGCAACGGGGATGAGCCGTAGGCGCTTGGCTATGGAGATACCCAGTGGTATCTCCATAGCCAGGCAGCGACCGGATCGCCCCGTTTCGGCCCGCCCCACAGGGGTTCGACCAGATGCCACCCTCGCACGCTCGCGGACCCGGGCGCATACCACTCGGTATGGGCCCGGATCCGCGAGCGCGCGATCATCGCCATCTGATCGAATCCATATGCCAGCTATTTGCGGGACAGCACACTAGGGAAGCGCTGATCAAGTCTCTGCGGAGCGCGTTTGCGAGAGAACCGGCCGGCTCGTAGGCGGCGCGCTGGTCGGACTCGCTGTCCGAAGCTGCAGCAGCGCCAACGACCGAGCAGGCCGGTTAGCTCGCAAACCAGAACTCTCCAGGGTCGGGGCCATCGACCTTTCTGGCGATGGCCGGCGTTGCGATCCTTGCCCTGGCTCCAGCCAGGGCCGCGGCCCGCGCCTTGGCCCCTCATCCCGAAAAGTCGCGGCGCGCCCGCAGAGACTTGATCAGCGCTTCCCTAACATCGCGCCCTTGTCCCTGGAGCCCGCGATGACCGTGAACCGCCAAATCCGCCTTGCCCAACGCCCTGTCGGCCTGCCCGGCCCCGAATGCTGGCAGCTCACCGAAGAGCCCGTCGTCCAGCCCGACGAGGGCGGCGTGCTGATGCAGACCCTGGCCATCAGCCTCGACCCCGCCATGCGCGGCTGGATGAACGAGGGCAAGAGCTACATCCCGCCGGTGGAGATCGGCGCGGTGATGCGCGCCGGCGGCATCGGGCGCGTCATCGCCTCGAAGAACCCGGCCTTCCCCGAAGGCTGCCTGGTGACCGGCGGCCCCGGCGTGCAGGACTATTGCCTGGTGCCGGCCGACCAGATCAAGCGCTCGGGCCTGGCCCGCATCGACCCGCGGCTCGGCTCGGTGAGCCAATGGCTGAACGTGCTGGGCATGCCGGGCATGACGGGCTATTTCGGCCTGATGGACGTCGGCCAACCCCAAGCCGGCGAAACCCTGGTGGTGAGTGGCGCGGCTGGCGCCGTCGGCCAGACCGTGGGGCAATTGGCCAAGATCAAGGGCTGCCGCGTGGTCGGCATTGCCGGCGGTGCGGCCAAGTGCGAATGGGTGGTCAAGGAGCTGGGCTTCGACGCCTGCATCGACTACAAGACCGGCTCGGTGCGCGACGGCCTGAAGCAGCATTGCCCCGACGGCATCGACATCTACTTCGACAACGTCGGCGGCGAGATCCTCGACACCGTGCTCACCCGCATCAAGCGCAAGGCACGCATCGTCATCTGCGGGGCCATCAGCCAGTACAACAACACGACGGCGGTGCAAGGCCCGAAGAACTACCTGAGCCTGCTGGTGAACCGAGCACGCATGGAAGGCATCGTGGTCTTCGACTACGCGCCGCGCTACGGTGAGGCCATTGCCGAGATGGCCGGCTACCTGCGCGAGGGCCGCATGAAGAGCAAGGAAGACGTGGTGCGCGGCAGCGTGGACGACTTCCCGGCCACGCTGCTCAAGCTCTTCAACGGCGAGAACTTCGGCAAGCTGGTGCTTCAGCTCGCCGACTGAAGTCGCGTCAGACCGACGTCAGACCGCCCTCAACCTGACTTGGCCAGCAGCTCGCGCTGCTTGGCCAGTTTGGGGCTGACCACGGGGGTCGTGAGCATGGTGCTCGCCACCGCCATGAGCAGCAGGGCGGTGAAGGTGCCGCTGCTGATCACGCCTTTGTCCAGCAGGATGTTGGCGAAGATGATTTCGATCAGGGCCTTGGTCTGCAGCAGCCAGCCGACGATGAAAGCCTCGCCCGGCGCCCAGTTCAGCACGCGCCCGGCCAGGTGCACGCCGATGAGCTTGCCCGACACCGAGGCCAGCAGCAGCAGCGCCGCCACACCGAACACCGCCACGCCGCCCAGTTCCCAGTTGGTGCGCAGCCCGGTGCTCAGGAAGAAGACCGGCATGAGCACGAGCAGCACGTGGTGGCGCAACTGATCCATCTGCGTCTGGTCGAACCAATCCGCATCCAACACCGCGCCGGCCAGGAAGGCTCCGACCATGTAGTGCAGCCCGCACCAATCGGCCCCCAGAGCGACGACGATGAGCCAGATCAGGGCGACGTACCAGCGGTCGCGTTCCGGCAGCTTGCGCATCAACCACCGGATGCCCCAGGTGGCGGCCGCAAACATGAGCAAGAAGATGGCCTGCTTGCCCACGCGCTGCCAGTCCAGCAGGATGAGCGCGAGCACGCCCCAGATGGCGATGTCGTCCAGGCTGGCGTAGCGCAGGATGCGTTGGCCCAGGGCCGAGCGCAGGATGCCCATCTTCTCCATCAGCAGGATCAGGATGGGCAGCGCCGTGACCGCGCAGGCCATGCCCACGCCCAGCACGAACTGCCAGTGCTGGGCCTTCGCCCCCTCCCAGCCGGGCCCAACGGCGACCAGCACCAGCGCGGCCGCGCAGCCGAACAGCAGCGGCGTGCACAGCGCCAAGCCGGCGGTGACGGCGCTCTCGCCGCGGTAGCGGATGGCCTTCTTGAGATCCAGTTCCAGGCCCGCGATGAACACGAAGAGCGATACCGCCCACCAAGCCACGCCATTCAAGGCACCGATGACCGCTGGAGTGAAGATGCTTTGGTAGTACTCCGGGAACGCCTTGCCCAGGGCGCCCGGCCCGAGCAGCACACCGGTGACGATCTGCACCACCACCAGCGGCGCCCAATAGTCCGTTCGACCGAGCCGCCAGATCAGGTAGGGCACGGTGAAAACGATCGCCATCGCGACCAGATACAGCTCGGTAGTGTTCATGCGGCGCAGCCAAATTTGCGGCGCGCATTGTGACGGCTACTTCCTCTGCCGCATCGCTTCCAACTGGGCCAGCCAGGCCGTCCAGTCCTGCGCCTGGCCGGTGTCCCAGCGCTTCTTCAGGTTGCCCAGCACGTTCCCCCAGGCGCGATCGAAGTAGGCGTGGGCTTGGTCCCATTGGCCGCCCTCGCCCCAACCCACGTGGTGCAGGGTGATGCGCGTGTTCTGCGCATCCACTGCCGTGAAGCGCAGGATGACCACCGTGCGCTGCGCCCGCGCTTCGGGCAGCGAGGGCGGTGCGTTCCAGTCGAAGCTCAGCATCTTCATGGGCTGCAGCGCCAGGTAGCGCATGTCGTCGGCACCTTTCATGCCTGGCGCCGCACCGGGATCGATGTGGATGTGGAAGGCGCCCCCTGGACGGGCTTCGACCACCGCGTCGGGCGCGAAGAAGCTGCGGATGCCCTCGCGGGTGGTCCAGCTGGCCCAGGCCTGCTCCAGCGTCGCCTGGATGACGACTTCTTTATCAATGGCCCGCTCGGCGGCCTGAGCGCCCTGCAGGCACAAACCGAGCAAGAGAAGGAGAACTTGACGCATCGCAGGCTCCGTTAGGGTGGGAGGCCGGCATTCTGGGGCTAGTCCCAGGCAAGTGCCATTTATCATTGCCGCCCATGCCGACCGCGCCCCGCGACGTGGCGCGGATTCGCCTGGACAACGCCTTGCGCCTGTTCGACGAATTCGTGCACGCCACCGTCAGACACCCCGATGCCGCCGTGCTGCGCGGACTGGAGCGCCGCTTTGCGGAGCGCCTGCAGATCCAGCCCAGCTATTGGAGCCAGATCAAGAGTCGCTCAAGGCAGATTGGGGAGCGCCTGGCACGCCAGTTCGAGCAGTGCTGCCACAAGCCGGCCTTCTGGATGGACCAGGAGCATGGCGCGCATGCGCCGAGCGCCCCCGGGCCGGTGACCCGCAGCCCCTTCGCCATGGCGACGGGCACCCAGCCAACACCGGTGCCGGCGGAAGCCTCGTTCAGCGCGCCCCAGGACGACGACGAACGCTTCATCGTCGGTCTGGTGCTCACCTACTACCGCCGCCACCCTCAGCGCGCGCGCACGCGCCTGCTGGACTTGCTCGGCGAGGTGCTGGCGCCCGCGCCGTCGCCCGCCGCCAGCCCTCTGGCTGCGCCTGCCAAGCCTGCGCCGGCCGGCCCTGCCACCGCCAGTGTGCGAGCCCCGGCTCCCGACGCCTGGCAGCAGTTGGCTGCGGGCGTGGCGCCGCTGAAGCCGCGCAAGAAGTAGCGCGGGCTGTTCGACCCAACGGAGCCCACACCGCCCCGCTCCTGAGGCAGAGGCGGCCCGCCATGGCGGCTTGGCCGAGGCAGGGCGCATCCCGAGGCCCCTCCGAAACCGCACCGGAAGCGCACCTTGTGGCGGCCGCGCCGCACCCCCTGTTTGAGGCCCTTGGCGGGCCTTGCTTTCTTGCGCAACGTTTATTTATCATCCGCGCCTCGTTTATCTAGCTTGGTCAACAGGAGATGCCCATGCCCCAGTTCACTTCACCGCGCCCGGCCCTCTTCGTGCCGGTCTGCAAACCGCGAAACCCCTTTGCGGCCCACGGCCAGCGGCGACAGGCGGGCAAGCACCAGCCTCCGCATGCCCGGCAAGCCGCCCAACAGGCGCTGCGCGGCGAGATCCGCCAGCTCACGCACCCGCCCACGACCGACTGAATCGCGACCGAGGTCGCCAGAGAGAAGACCATGAACGCTCACGCTGCCCCCTTCGGACTGGCCACGCCGACCCAGGCTTCCATCCGCATCTCCCCTTTGCGCCGCGCGCTCGCGCGCGGTCTGCAGACCGCCAGTCGCTGGCTGGATCAGCGCGCCTACGCGCTGGAGTACCCCGAAGAACGCATCAGCGTGCCCGTGGGTCCCAGCCAGATCGAAGTCGTGCGCGATCCGCACACCGGCTTCGCCGTGGTCTACATGAACGGGGAGCGTCAGTTCACCTTTGTTCGCGGCCTCGACCGCCTGTAATTCCTGATTCCTTTCCGAGGGGCGGCGCCTAACATCAGGCGTCGCCCTTTTTCACGTCGCCGCCTATGCCCCTGCTCCGTCCGCTGCACAGCCTGGAGGCCTGGGTTCAGCATTTCCGCGACTACGACTTCCCGGTGCTCGCGCACAGTGCGGAACAACTGGAGTTGCTGCGCGCCAATGAAGACGACGTGGACGCGCACCTGATTGGGGAGACCTTCGCCAATGACCCCTTGATGACGCTGAAGGTGCTGCGCCATGCGGCCAGTCTGGGCCGTGAGCGCCGCAGCGGTGAAATCGAGACCACCACCACCGCGGTGGTGCTGATGGGCATCACCCCCTTCTTTGCCGCCTTTGGCCCGCAGACCTCCATCGAAACCGTGCTGGCCGGCGGACCGGACGCGCTCGATGGTGCCGATGCCGTGTTCAGCCGCAGCGAACGTGCCGCACGCTTTGCGCTGGGGTTTGCCGCGCACCGGATGGACCCGGACGCCCAACTCATCCATGGCGCTGCGCTGCTGCACGACTTTGCCGAGTTGCTGATGTGGTGTGAGGCGCCGTCACTGATGTTGCAGATTCGCCTGCGCCAGCGGATGGACGCGAGCCTGCGCTCAAGCCGCGTGCAGAAGGAAGTGCTGGGCGTCGAGTTGGCCGACCTGCAGCAAGCCTTGATGAAGGCCTGGCACCTGCCTCAAACCCTGGCCCACTTCAGCAACGACAAGACGCGAACCCCCGATGCCTCCGAGCTTTGCGTGCTCTACGCCACCCGGTTGGCCAGACACACCGCGGAGGGCTGGGACAACGCCGCTCTGCCGGATGACGTGCGCGACGTGGGCGCGTTGCTCAACCTCGGTCATGAACCCACGCTGCGCTTGTTGCACGACATCCTCGGCGAACCGCTGCCGCCGGTGAACACGACTTACTGAGCCCAGGCCGCACGGTTCTTGCGCCGCAGCGGTCGCCTGCAAGCCGAGGATGCACACATCTTTCCCGGCCATCGGCCTACAGTCTCGCGCTTCATCTGCGAGGAGACCGCCGTGGCCGCTTTCACCCCCTGGGACAACCCAATGCAGACCGACGGCTTCGAGTTCGTCGAGTTCGCCGCCCCCGATCCGGTGGCGTTGGGCAAGCTGTTTGAAACCATGGGCTTCCGCGCGGTGGCCCGGCACCGGCACAAAAACGTGCTGCTCTATCGCCAAGGCGGGATCAACTTCATCGTCAACGCCGAAGAGCAATCCTTCGCACAGCGCTTCGCGCGTCTGCATGGGCCTTGCGTGTGCGCCATTGCCTTCCGTGTGAAGGACGCCGCGTTTGCCTACCAGCGCGCGCTGGAACTGGGAGCCTGGGGCTTCGACAACAAGACCGGCCCGATGGAGCTGAACATCCCGGCCATCAAGGGCATCGGCGACTCGCTCATCTACTTCGTCGACCGCTGGCATGGCAAGGACGGCGGCCAACCCGGTCAGATCGGCAACATCAGCATCTACGACGTCGACTTCGTGCCCCTGCTGGATGCCGAGGGCCACGCAGTGCCCAGCGAAGTGCCCGGCCACCGCCTGCTCGAGATCGACCACCTCACGCACAACGTCTACCGCGGGCGCATGAAGGAGTGGGCGGACTTCTACGAGCGCCTGTTCAATTTCCGCGAGGTGCGCTACTTCGACATCGAGGGCAAGCTCACCGGCCTGAAGAGCAAGGCCATGACCAGCCCCTGCGGCAAGATCCGCATCCCGATCAACGAGAGCAGCGACGACAAGAGCCAGATCGCCGAGTACCTGCATCTTTACAACGGCGAAGGCATCCAGCACATCGCGCTGTCCACCCCGGACATTTACCGCACGGTCGATGGCATGAAGACCGCCGGCGTGCAGTTCCAGGACACCATCGAGACCTACTTCGACCTCATCGACAAGCGCCTGCCCGGCCACGGCGAGCAGCTCGACGAACTGCGCCGCCTGCGAATCCTCATCGACGGCGCCGCGCATCTGGGCGCCGAGAAGGAGCTGCTGCTGCAGATCTTCACCAAGGAAGTGATCGGGCCGATCTTCTTCGAGGTCATCCAGCGCAAGGGCAACGAGGGCTTCGGCGAGGGCAACTTCCAGGCCCTGTTCGAGAGCATCGAGCTCGACCAGATTCGACGCGGCGTTCTAAAGGATGAGAAGACGCCGGCCTAAGAATGGCGGGTCATGCAGGACCCGCAAGCTTCCATCGGCCAAGCCATTCACGACGACCTGGACGCAGTGGCGCGAGAGCGCGCGCACCGCGCCGGGACGCCAGGCTTGGCCGAGCGCGTGCTGGCGCTCAAGACCTTTCAGCAGGATCGCTTCCGGCGCGGGTATCACGACCTGCTGGCGCATCCGCGCTTCGGCGGCGCCGCGCGCTTCTTCCTTGAAGAGCTCTACGGGCCGCGCGACTTCACGCGCCGCGACGCGCAGTTCCAGCGCATCGTCCGGCCGCTGGTGCGCCTGTTTCCTGCCGAGGTGGTGCAGACCGTGGCGCACCTGGGCGCGCTGCATGCGCTGTCCGAGCGCCTGGACACGCGCATGGCCGAACAAGTGCCTGCCAGGTTTTCGCCAGCCGACTACGTACAGGCTTGGTGCCGCGTGGGGGAACCCGCGGCACGAGCACAGCAGGTAGAACTGGTGCTGGCCGTGGGCCGAGCGCTCGACATCTACACCCGCAAGCCCCTCCTGCGCGGCATGCTGCACATGATGCGCAGGCCCGCGCAGATGGCCGGCCTAGGGGAGCTTCAGGCCTTCCTGGAGTGCGGCTTCGACACCTTCAAGGCCATGGGAGGTGCGCAGACCTTTCTCGAACTGATCGCACAACGCGAGGCCGACTGGGCGGCCCAGCTGTTCGCCGGCGATGCCGAGGGCCGCTTCACGGGGTTGTTTGGTTGACGGTCACCACCCTGAAAGGATGCGCCCGAGCTTGCCCGCCTCGGCCGTGGGTAAGGCCGCGCGCAGGGCGGCCGTCAACTCGGCATCGGCTCGCCCCCGGGCCGCAACCGCAATCATTGGAATGAGACGGCGGCGATCGGCAGGCTTGAGCTGCGCATGGGGCCAGGGCTTGTTCGGATCCAGCAAGTAAGGCAGGAGGTAGCGAAGCGCCTTGGCCAGACTGCGGCCGTCGCTGCTGACATGGCCCCACCAGTCGACGCCGACGCGCTCGCCCAGTTCGGCGCAAATGGCCAAGGCCTCCAGGTTGAACAGGGAGTAGTCCAGCGAAAGCGTGCGAGCCAGTTCATGCGGCTGGCTGCCGTCCGGATCGACGTGCGCCTCCAGCCGGCGCTGCAGGCCCACTCGCAGTCGCTCCCGCGCCTGACCCTGCTCCCCCAGCACCAGGGCCAGGTGGACCACCAGCGCGTCGTACCAACTGCCGTGGTTGTTGTGCTCGGCCTCCTCGTCCAAGCCATTGGGATGGCTGCGCAACCAGCCGTAGAAAACTGCCATCCATTCGCGCAGCGCTGCCTGCTCGGCCTCGCCCCAGGCGATCGATCCCGCCAGCCGAGCCAGGCCTTCGTTGATGGCGATCAGCCAGCGCGCTTCGATGATGCCGATGCCGCGCCCCGACGTGACACCTGGGATGGCCTGCGCATGCAGGAAGTTGGGCCTCATGCCTCTTTGATCGTCAAGGAACCAGACCCTGGCGAGTTGCGCAGCCTTGCTCGCGTAGCGTTCGTCGCCGGTCGCTTCGTAAGCCAGACCGAGCACTTCAACAGCACGACCTATTCGCGCCAGTGCGGCCGCATCGCTCCCGTTGGCGGACGCCGGGTTGCGCTGGCCGTCCCGGCGCACATAGGGCAAACCGTCGGGCTTGGTCGGGTCCGGCCACCAGTAGGGACCAAAGCTCAGGTAGTCCCGACGATCGCCGCTAGCCGGCAGCAGGGTTTTGTCAAGCACCGTAGGCGGCACAAGTTGAAGCGCCACATCGGCTTGCGCCAGCAGCACAGCGCGCGCCTCGGCAGCCAGCGCCGGCGGAGCCCAAGGGAGGTCGGCGGGGCGCAGCCAGGGCTCAGCCGCCACCGGCCTCAGCAGCAGGCCGGCCAACGCCAGGGCAAGCCAGCGTCGCATCAGAACTTGGCGCGCAGCCCGACGGAGTAGCGCGTCTCGGCCAGCGCGTAGCTGTTGAGGGCCACCGCGCCGATCTGGCTGAACTCCACCGTGGCAGACTGCTTCGGGTTAAGGTTTTGCGCCTGGATCTGCAAAGACATGCCCTTGGCGAACTCGTAGCCGAACTGCAGGTCCAGTTGCGAGCGCTTGTCGATGTAGCTGGGCCGACCTTGAGTGAACTCGAAGGCCGCCTTGTCGCGGGCGTTGTAAGCCAGTCTGGCGCTGAAGGCGCCACGCTCATACAACGCGATCAGGTTGTAGCTGTGCTTGGAGACGCCGACCAGGGGCAGGCCACCGTCGCCCTCGCCGTCCGATAAGGTGTAGTTGGCAATCACCCCGAAGCCATTGAAGGGCGCGGGCAGAAAGTCAAAGAAGCGCTGTACGCCCAGTTCCAGACCTTTGACCCGCGCCGAACCGACGTTATCTGGGCGTGTGTAGGGAATCGCGCCCAGTTGCTCGAAGCCGCCAAAGGTGCGCAGCTCGGTGCTGTTGGCTTGTACATCGCTGACGCGCTTGCTGAACACCGCCCCTGAGATCAACGAGCTTCCCTTTCCGTAGAGCTCGAAGCTCAGGTCCAGGTTGTCCGACAAGGTCGGGCGTAGGCTGGCGTTGCCGCCGGTGGCCGTGCGGTTGGTGATGTTGACGAAGATCGACGGCGCCAGCTCGGCAATGCCGGCCTGCTGCAGAGTGCGCGACCCGGACAGCCGCACCAGGAAATCGGAGTTCACATGCAGCACCAGGTTGCCGCTGGGCAGCGTGTTGGTGTAGCGGTTTTCATCGCGCACCGGAGTCACGCCGTTGAGCAGGGTATTGACGCCGAAGTCAGTGCGCACGGCACGCAGGCCGGCGTTGGCCGAGACCTCCATTCCGAAGAGCTCACCGTCGAAGTCGGCCATCACATAGGCGGCCAAGGCGCGTTCCTCCAGGTCGTAGTCCCGCGAGGCGTTGGGCAGCAGCGGCTTGCCCCCCGAGGCGCGCTCCAGGATGTAGTCACGCGCCGCGACGGTGGTCAGGAAGGGGCGGGGGAAACTCACGCCGACATCCGGCAGGAAGTCGCCCGGCCGCACGCGCAGGTAAGGCTGGATCTCCGCAAGCGTCGGCGTGATCTGGCTGCGGTAGGCGTTGGAGCGCGCCTCCAGATTGCGCCAACGCAAGCCCGCCGACACCCCGGTCAAGGGCCCGGCCTGCAGCGCGTGCTGCAGGTCGAGCTTGCCGACCTTCTCCTCCATGTTGGCCACCAGCAGGTTGGCGCGCACGCCGTTGGTGGCCGGCTTGTAATTGGCGATGTTGGTGACATCGAAGTTGCCCAGACTCAGGCTCGGCACTTCGCCGGCACGGTAATCGAAGCGACCGGGCACATTGGCATTGACCGAGTCGATGGTGATCTGACGAATCGTCTGCTCCAGGGTGCCGCGGCTGATGCTCAGTTCGGGCTTGATGGTCAGTGCGTCGTAGGGCTTCCACTTGGCGCTCAGGGCGAGCAGGCGGCTCTCGGTCGGTTCGGCACGGTAAAGGCCAGCCTGCTGCATCGTGCCCAGCGAATCGCCGGCGACGATGAAATTGCCGTCGAACACCGGGTTGGTGATCGCCTTACCGGCGTAGCGCCACATCAGGAAATCCTGCTCGCGCTCGGTCTTGAGCTGGGACCAGATGGCCTCCGCCTTGAACTCCAGCGCTTTGCTCGGCCGCCACTGCGCTTCGGCGGTGACGCCGGTGCGCGATCGGTCGGTGGTGAATTCCTCGTACTGCATGCGGTCGCCGCTGATGTCGGCCACGCCGTCGCCGTTGAGATCGCTGGTCGCGCCGGTGCGATTGAAGAAGTTGTTGCGCTCGAAGGCCTGCGTCGACGTCACGCGCTCGGTGTGGTCAACGGCGAGCAACACGCCGAACTGGCGATCCATGAACTGCTGCGCAATCAGGGCCGAAGCCACCGGCTGCACCTTGTTGACGCGCTTGGAATACTCGGCCGCAGCACGCACCGCCAGGGTGTTGCCGCGGAAGTCCAGGGGGTCAGGCGTGACCAGGTTCACCGAGCCGCTCAAGCCACCTTCGACCTGCGCCGCAGTGGGCGACTTGCGGACCTCCAGGCGGCCGAAGAGCCCCGAGGGCACGGTGTCCAGACCGGAGTTACGACCGAGCTGCTCGTTCTCCGGCGGCGACAGGCGAGCGGAATAACCAAGCAGCGTACGGCCATCGACCTCCACGCGCACCAGCGGCAGGCCGCGTACGGACACCGACTGGCCCTCGCCGAAAACCCGCGTGACCTGCACGCCGGTGACGCGCTGCAAGGCCTCGGCGACGTTGGCATCGGGCAGCTTGCCGACGTCTTCGGCGCTGATCGCGTCCATCACCTGCGGCGCGTTGCGCTTGACATCATTGGCCAGTTGCAGCGCACCGCGAATGCCAGTGACGATGACGGTTTCTAAGGCCTCGGGCTTGCTGGTGGCGGGCTGCGCAGACTGCGCGTGCACACCGGAGGCCAGCAGGGTCACGGCCAGGGCCAGTGGGTTGACTTGGGAAAGCGGTCGGCGCGATTCACGGGTCATCGGGTGTCTCCAGTCGGGAAAGATGGGGCCGGTCAAGCCGGTCCTCCGGGTTCAGCGGTAGTGCAGGGTCCAGCGCAGGGTCAGAGGGGCATCGAGGAAGTGGTCGACCAACCGGTAGCGCAGCCAACTGCGCATGGGACCGGATGGCGACTTGAAGTCGTCGTCAGGCGTCGTCGGTAGGGCGTGCTGCAAGCCCAGTCCCTCCACCTCGAATCGGGTCACGCGGCCCTCGCCAAATTCGACGGCGTTGTCGCTGAGACGGACATCACTGGAGAAACTCAAGAACTCCAGGCTCAGTTCGCGCAGTCGAAGCGGTTCGGTCGAGCGGATGGTGTCGATGCGCGTGATGCGCCCCGCTTCAAACTCGTAGCGGGTGTGAACCTGAATCCTGTCGTCCGGTTCGGGCTTGCGCTTCCCCACACGATTGAGCTCATCCAAGCGATAGCTCAGTGCGGCTCGGTCCTCGTGGGTTTCGTGTTGGACCCCTCGGATGAACGAAGTCGGGAGCAGCACACTGCCGTCTTCCAGTTCGAAACGTGGCAGCAGCTGTGGATGGGCCGGACCACTGTCGGCGATGCCGGCCACCACGCCTTCGGCAAAGGGGATGGGGTAATACGGGCTGTTGTCGTGTTGATCAATGCCCCCATCGATCAGGGGCAAACAGATCACCAGGTCGGCATCGCGTCGTACGGCCAACGCGCGGTCATAGCGACCGCGCGAGAACCAAGTCAAAGCGAATGCGGGTCGTGTTTCATGCAACCACTGCTGCAGACCGAGCTGGGGTGTGCGACCCTGAAAACCACAGGCATTCCACAACGCACTGCTGCTGATGTACTGGTGGATCAGCGAGAAGTTCTCACCCAGGATTCGATGCTTGGCCCGGTAGCCATCGGTACGCCGGCCACCGCCCCACATGTCGACCGATTGGATGGCGGGGTTGAACCAAAAGCTCAAGTACTTGGCCAGGCAGCAGACCGAGTACGCGTAGGCTTGAACTTGCTCGGTCTCGTTCAGGACTTTCAGATACGCCGCGACCGACAGGATCTCCACCACGGCCGAGTCGCCATAAGGGCCAATCGAGCGACCGAACCCGAATCCATGACCGTCGGCGTTCGCCATGCCCAGCACGAGATCCACCGAACGGCGCAGCAACGCGTGCAAACGCTCGGGGACCGTCATGCCGGTCTGCACGTAGCGCTGGCAAACCTCGGCGATCAGCAGCACGCTGTAGCGGTCAAAGCGCCCTTCGCCCTCCGTCTCGTCGGAAAAGCCAAACTCTCCGGAATAGCGCTCGTAGTGCTCGAGCATCTTGTCGAGCAACCGAGAGGCGAAGTCTTCGTGCTCCCAGCCCAGCATGTCGCGCAGCCGGGCCACGCTGAACGCCACACCGTAGTAATTGGTCGGCAGGTTGATCAGGCGCAGGTCGGCGAAGTCCACGAAGCTGCGCCAGTCAAGCCGCTCACGCAGCAGGTCCAAGGTCTCGGGACGGATCGCCCGCTCCAGCAACCCGGCCTGCTGCAATCGCACCAGCATCAGCAAGTAGTAGTAAATGCCCCAGCTCTGGTTCTCCAGCGGCGCTGTGAGCTCCGCCACGTCGCGGTAGCGCGCGAGGTAGGCGTCCAGTCGAGGATCGTCGGCCGGGGTGTTGAGCAGCACATGCCCCAGGCCGAGCGCCACCTTTCCGGGCAAGAACTTGTCCTTGCTGTGCAGCGCTTCGACGCCGTCGATGCGCAGCCCGTCCATCTCCTGGCTGAGCTTGTCGAAGAAATAGTCCAGCTGCGGGTAGAGCTTGGTTTGCACCAACTCATCCATCGACAGGTGGGACAGCGGCAGCGTCTGCATCTTCAACCTCAGCGCGCCAACCAGCCGCCATCCACCGCCAGGGTGGCGCCGTTCACGTAGTCGGAGGCCGAAGAGGCCAGGAACACCACGGGCCCAGCCAAGTCGTCCGGCTGTCCCCAGCGACCAGCGGGAATGCGCGCCAGGATGGCCTGGTTGCGTTGGGCATCGGCGCGCAGCGCCGCCGTGTTGTTGCTCACCATGTAGCCGGGCGCAATCGCGTTGACCTGGATGCCGTGCGGCGCCCACTCGTTGGCCAAGGCGCGAGTCAAGCCCATCACTGCGCTTTTGCTGGCGGTGTAAGCGACCACTCGAACGCCGCCCTGGAGGGACAGCATGGAGGCAATGTTGATGATCTTGCCGGGGCGCCCCTGATCCATACAGCGGCGCGCCACACCTTGAGCGAGGCGAAAGCTCGCCTTCAGGTTGACGTCGATCACCGCATCCCAATCAGACTCGCTGTAGCTGATCGCATCTGCCCGGCGAATCAGGCCCGCGTTGTTGACGAGGATGTCCACACGCCCCGCCTGTTCGAAGATGGGCTCCAAATCGCCGCCGGTTACGAGGTCGTGGCGCAAATCGAGAAACTGGCGACCACAACGCTCGACTTCAGCCTGCGTGGCCTCTGGGGCACTGCGATTCAGGCCCACGATGTCGGCGCCAGCCTGCGCCAGAGCCACGGCCATCGCTTGCCCCAGGCCCGTGTTGCACCCGGTGACGAGAGCGCGGCGACCTTGCAAGGAAAAGGAATGCTGATTCATGAACGATGTTGGTGGAAACGTCGCCAAGAACCGCACCGCCCCCCCGGCGGCGCCCCCGGTCCCCGGCGACACACAGACGGTAAACGTTTAACTTCTTTTGCGCAAATGACCGCAAGCAAAACCTAGGGAAAGTCATGAATGCTTCGCCAAGACTAGGGTTGCACCGGAGCACAAGCCACGCCATTGGTGGAAGAATCGACGCAAACGTTTAACTCAAATCGCGCAACAAATCCGTCCAGAGCGCCCTCATGAACCGACTGCTTCACTGCCTTCCGCGATTGCGCCCGCTGGCCAGCTTGGTGCTGGCCACGGCTGCAGTGGCACCCCAGATTGCACACGCCCAGGACAGCATCCAGGTGTGGACGCGCTCTTGGGCGGACGGTCGTCGGACCTACGACCGCATTGCCACGGCGTTCACGGCAAAGACCGGCATCCGCGTCGAGTACTTCAACGCCACCACCGACTTCGAGCAACGCGTTTCGCGTGCCGCTGCTGGGGGTGGACTGCCTGACCTGATCATCAATGACAGTGGCTCGACCGGCCAGTTTCAGATGATGGGGCTGCTGGATGTGGTTGACCCAGCTGCGGTGCCAGGCGGCGGAGATTTGCATGAGCGCGCGTGGGACATGGCGCGCGGTGTCGACGGTCGCTACTACGGCGTGCCTGTTTCGGCACAGGCCAATGTGCTGTTTGTGCGCAAGGACTGGCGCGAGAAGCTGGGTCTACCGGCGCCTCGCAACTGGGCGGAATTGGAAGCGCTGGCCATCGCATTCAGCCGACGGGACCCAGACGGCAATGGCAAGGCCGACACGCATGGCTTTGCGCTGCCGGCTTCGTCTCAGCGTGGCTACACGGCCTGGTTCGCCAGCTCCTACGTCTGGCAAGCCGGCGGTGAATTCGTTCGCGACGCCGGCAACGGCCGCTTCAAGGCCAGCGCCGACAGCCCCCAAGTGGCACAGGGAGTGGGTTTCCTTCGCAAGTTGCACTGCGAGCTGAAAGTGACGCAGCCGGGCGCCATGACGGCCACCACGCAGGATGCCAACAAGGCGTTCCTGTCGGGACAGGCCGGCATCTATTTCTCCGGTCCGTACCACATCCAACTCTTCGATCGCGAACCGGGCCGTGACCGCATCGAAGTGCTGCCGGCTCCCTCCGGCCCGGGGGGTGCGGCGGTGCTGGCCGGCGGCGAACTGGCTTACCTGCCCAAGGCCGCAAAGAACAAGGCGGGGGCGATGAAATTCATCGCCTTTTTGATTTCGCCTGAGGGTCAAGCGTTGGGCATGAAGCCACCGCCAGGCGGCCTGTCCGTGGTGCGCCTGCCGGTCCACAAGTCCGTGAGCGTCGGCGCCGTCCACCAAGACCCGCGCTGGGACGTGGTGGCGCAGCAATACGCCCAAAACGGCCGCATGCAACCGAGGATTCCCAACTGGACGCGCATGCAACAGCTGATCGCCGACGGCTTGAACGCTGCGCTGGCGCGCTGCGATGGCGACCTCGGTACGGCCCTGCGCCAGCTCAACGGGCGCATTGACGCCGAGCTCAGCGCGCAAAAGGTGAAGGCTCCATGAGCGGCAAGACCCCTGCACGGAAGGCCGGTCGTTGGCGGGCAGCGCTCATGCCGGCACTGTTCCTTGCGCCAGCGCTGCTCGTGTTCACCTGGTTCAAGTTCATCCCTATGGCTCGCGGCCTGCAGATGAGTCTGTACGAGGTTCGCTTCGGGGAGGAGAGCCGCTTCGTCGGACTGGACAACTTCCGCCGGGTGTTCACCGACCCGCTGCTGGGAGAGGCCGCCCTCAACACCCTGGTCTATGTTGTCGGCACCGTCGGACTTTCGGCAGTGCTCGGCCTCCTGCTGGCCATTGCCCTGGAGGGAAGCACGCGCAGCTTGCGCATCGTGCGCACGGCCATCTTCCTGCCCGCCGTGACCAGCGCCGCCGTGCTCGCCGAGGTCTGGCGAATCCTCTACGCCCCAACGCCCGACGGGGTCGCCAACGTGGTGATTGGCGCCCTGGGCTTTGGGTTGCAGCAATTCCTCAACGACCCCGAGACTGCCCTCTACTGGCTGATGTCGATGGCCGTTTGGAAGCATGTCCCCTATGACACGGTGATCTTCGTGGCAGGCTTGGCCACGATCAACCGCGAGCTGTACGAAGCGGCAGATGTCGATGGAGCCAACGCGTGGCATCGGCTGCGCTTTGTCACTCTGCCGGGACTTTCCCCCGCCATCACCATCGTGATGACGCTCGGTCTCATCCGCGGCTTCCGCGTGTTTGCAGAGGTGCATGCCACCACCGGTGGCGGTCCGGCGGGAGCGACCGAGGTGGTCATGACCCACATCTACAAGCAGGGTTTCGTGCAGTTCGACTACGGCTATGCGTCGGCGGCCTCGGTGCTGCTGTTTGCGTTCACGGCCACCTGCACCGTGATCTACCTGCAATGGCGCCGCCGGAGCGAGCGATGAACTTCAAGCTGTGGCAACAAGCAGGACGCGGAATTTTTCTGGCCGCTCTGCTGCTGGTTTTTGTCGGGCCCTTCTGGGGCTTTGCCGTGACGGCGTTCAGCGGCAGCAGCCTTCAGCCAGGTCAACTGCTGCTCTGGCCCAAGCAGCCCACCTTCGACAACTTTCACTACGCCTGGGTGCAAAGTGGCGTCTGGCGCTACCTGCTCAACTCGGTCATCGTGGTCACCATCGGCACCGTGCTGCAGGTGACAGTCAGTGCACTGGCCGCCTATGCCCTGGCTCGCAAGAAATTTCGTGGCGCGGCCTTGGTGTCCCTGCTCATGCTCAGCACCATGATGCTGCCGGAAGAAGTCATCGCCATTCCGCTCTACATCGTGCTGGGTGACCTGCCGCTGCTCGGCATCAGCCTGCTCAACAGCCACGCCGGCATGATCCTTCCGGTGGTCGGCTGGGCGTTCTCGATCTTCATGCTCACCGAGTTCATGCGGCGCGTACCGGCCGAATTGGAAGAGGCCGCGCGCGTTGATGGTGCGAACGAGTGGCAGATCTTTTGGGTGGTCATCCTGCCGCTGGTGAGGCCAGCGCTGGGCACCGTGGCAGTGTTCGGATTCATCATGATCTGGGATCAGTACCTGCTGCCCTTGATCGTCGCCAACCAAGATTCGCTCTACACCCTGCCGGTGGCGCTGGCCACGGTGCGCGCCGACGAAACCATGCCCCCTGCCGTGTTCGTCGCCATCACTTTGATCGCCATGGCGCCGTCCATCCTCATCTACCTTGCGATGCAGAAAGCCTTCAACCGCGGCCTGCTGATGGGTGCCGTCAAAGGCTGAACACCCGACGAATCGGGGCTCTGCGGTCCGCTTCAGACCGCGCTCCACGCAACATCCCTTTCGCCATGTCTGCCATCCAACTCCGCCACATCAGCAAGAGCTTCAACGACACCGAGATCATTCGTGACGTGTCCGTGGACATCGCCGATGGCGAGTTCTGTGTGCTCGTCGGTCCCAGTGGGTCCGGCAAGTCCACGCTGCTGCGCCTGATCGCCGGCCTGGAGGCGCCCAATGAAGGCAGCATTCACATCGGCGAGCGCGACGTCACCGAAGAGCCCCCGAAGCGGCGTGACATCGCCATGGTGTTCCAGAGCTACGCGCTCTACCCGCAGATGACGGTGCGAGACAACATGGGCTTCAGCCTGCATCTGGCCGGCATGGAGCGCAAAGCCGCTCGCGCGAAGGTCGACACCGCTGCGCAGATGCTGGGCCTCACTGCGCTGCTAGATCGCTACCCCCGGGAGCTCAGCGGTGGGCAGCGCCAGCGCGTGGCCATGGGACGCGCCATCGTCCGTGAGCCTGCGGTGTTCCTCTTCGACGAACCACTCTCCAACCTCGATGCTGCGCTGCGAGCGCAAGTGCGCCGCGAGATCGTCGAGTTGCATCGCCGGCTACGCAGCACCGCGGTTTACGTGACCCACGACCAGGTCGAAGCGATGTCGATGGGCGACCGCATCGTGGTGCTTCGAGCAGGTCGCGTCGAACAGACCGGTACGCCGCAAGAGCTGTATCAGCAACCGGCCAATCGCTTCGTGGCGGGCTTCATCGGATCCCCAGCGATGAACCTGATCGAAGGAGACTTGCTGCACGAAAGCGATCGCGTGAACTTCGTTGCCGCAGGCCAAGGACCGGTGAGCCTGCCCTTGCGCGCAGACGGTCAGGGGAAAGCCACGCTGGGCTTGCGGCCGGAGCATCTGCAACTGCTGCCCGCCGAGGGCGAGACGCCCAGCGATGGCTTGGTGATCCAGGGCGAGGTGGTCGATACCGAGTTCAGTGGCGCCGACACCTTGGTGCTGCTGGATACGCCGCTTGGCCGGCTGAGCGCCCTGGCGGACGACCGGTCGCCCTGGAGACGCGGTGACTGTGCTCGCCTGCACGCCAGCACCGACCGCCTTCATTTGTTCGATGCCCAAGGCGAGCGCCTGATCTCCCACGGCTGATCGACGAAGATTCCGGCAATGGCAACCAGTACCCCACGCCCCCCAACGATGCGGGACGTCGCCCGCACGGCGGGCGTCTCCATCGCCACCGTCTCCCGCTTCGTCAACGGTGTGCAGCGCTTCACCGAGAGCACCGAGCAGCGCTTGCGCGATGCCATCGACACCCTGGGCTTCAGCGTCGACCCCTTGGCGCGGAGCATGATCACCGGCCGCACCAACACCATTGCGGTGGTAATCCTGGATATCCGCAATCCGCACTTCACTGGCATCGTGAAGGGCGCCAACCGCAAGGCTCAACAACTCGGCTACAACCTGCTCTTCGTCGATACCGGCGAACGCTTGAGTGCCGAGGGCGACATGCTGCGGGACCTCAGCCGCCGGGTCGACGGGCTGATCGTCAGCTCGCGCATGCCCGACGCCGCGCTGAGCACGCTGCGCGACCTGGACAAGCCAGTGGTCTTCTTCGGCCGCGCGAGCCAGCACGGCGTGCACAGCGTGAGCGCCGATGGGCGTGCCGCCGCGATCATGCTGGCGCGCCACCTGCTCGACCTCGGCCACCGCCGCATCGCGTACCTGGGCTATCCCGGCGCGCGCTGGGACGGCGAGCGGCGTGCCGGCCTTGTGGAGACGGTCAAGAAGGCCGGCTGCGAGGCACTGCTCTTCAACGCCGAGTCGCCCACCTTGGAAGCTGGCGAGAAGGCAGTGGGCGAGGTGCTGATGGGCGAGGCCCGACCGGATGCCGTGGTCTGCTTCAACGACATGCTCGCTTTGGGATTCATGAAACAAGCGCAGGCGGCCGGCATCCGCATCCCCGAACAGGTCTCGGTGGCGGGTTTCGACGACATTCCCTTTGCACGCTTCAGCAGTCCGACCTTGACCACGGTGGACATGCAAAGCGAGGCCATGGGTGAGTTGGCGCTGTCGCGCTTGGTCGAGTTGATCGACGGCAGCCTGGACGCCAGCGAAGAGCGCCTCAGCCCTCGCCTCATGCTGCGCCAATCCACGGCACGCAAGGACAGCAACGGCCAGTACTAGGCCAGATGCCCAGCCAGGCGGCCTAGAGGCTTCGGCCCAGCGTGGCCGCCGCTTCGCGCAGGCGCGGCAGCAGGTTTAGCGCCTGCGCCAAAGGCAGCCGCGCCGCCGGCGCCTGCAGCGCCACGGCGCAGCGCACCGGCGCGTCTTCGCCAGCCCCTGCCTCCCGCACCGGCACCGCCACGCAGTTCAGCCCTTCCACGAACTCCTGGTCATCCACCGCATGACCGTCGCGGCGGATGCGCTCCAGTTCGGCGTCCAGCGCTCGGCGTTCGGCCAGGGTGGTGGCGGTATGGCGGGTCAGCGCCAGGCCGTCGAGCAAGGTCTTGCGCTGCCGCGCCGGCGCAAAGGCCAGGAACAGCTTGCCGCTGGCCGAGCAATGCAGCGGCACGCGCGTGCCGGGCCTGAGCTCCAGGCGCAGCGGGAACGCCGTCTCCACACGGTCCAGGTAGACGACCTCGGCTCCCGACAGCGCGGTGAGGTTGCAGCTCTCGCCGATGTCGGCCACCAGGGCCCTGAGCACCGCACGGCGCACGCCCTGCTGCGCGCTGGCGGCCAGCAGGCCCTCGGCCAGTCGCAGGCTGCGGGCGGCCAGCGCATAGCGACGCCCGTCGGGCTCGCGCTGCAGCAGGCCGCCCGCCTCCAGCTGCGTCAGCATGCGGTGCAGCGTCGGCTTGGGCCAGCGGCCCAGCGCCAGCAGGTCGGCCAAGCTCTGCGGGCGGCCTTGCTGGGCCAGCAGCTCCAACAGTTCAAACAGTCGAAGGCTGGGCGGAGCGTCGTTGATCGACATGAATCTCGAATATTGAGACGAAACAGCGTTTGAAATCAAGACGATTGTCGCGACTCGTTAAGCTCCGCGCCCACCTCAAGATGGGGATCGGGCGGCACGAGGGGTCCGGGCAGGAGACCAAGCGGATGGGTTATGGCAATGCGGTGATCACCGGCGCCTGCGGCGGCTTGGGCCAGGCGCTGGCCCGCAGGCTGCTGGCGCAGGGCGCCCGGGTGGCCTTGCTGGGCCTGGACCGCGGCAGGCTCGAAGCGCTCCGGGCATTGGCACCCGAGCGCAGCGAGCTCTACACCCTGGATGTGAGCGACGCGCCCGCGATGCAGGCTGCGGCGCAAGACTGGATGACCCGTCACGGGGTGCCCGATTTGGTGCTGGCCAACGCCGGCGTGGCGGGCGGCTTCGACACCGAGCAGCGTGGCGACCTGGCCGTGATGCGTCGCATGCTGGAGATCAATGTCTTGGGCGTCGCCACGACCTTTCACCCCTATCTCACTGCCATGCGTGGCGCTGGCCGCGGCAGCCTGGTGGGCGTGGCCAGCCTGGCCGGCTGGCGCGGCCTGCCGGGCAACGGCGCTTATTGCGCCAGCAAGGCCGGCGTGATCGCCTACCTGCAGAGCCTGCGCGCGGAGTTGCGCGGCAGCGGCTTGCGCGTGGCCACCGTGTGCCCGGGCTACTTGCGCACGCCGCTCACCGCGGGCAACCGCTTCAGGATGCCGGGTCTGATGGAACCCGATGAAGCAGCGCGCCACTTGCTGGTGCGCGCAGCGCGCGGCGCCGAGCTGATCGTGCTGCCGCGACGCATGGGCTGGCTCGCCCGTGCGTTGGGCCTGCTGCCCGCAGCCGTCCACGACCGCATCCTGCTCAACCAGCCGCGCAAGCCTCGCATCGGCGAAGCCGGCAGCACCGCCATTCCCGGGTTGGACGCCCCGACCCGCCAGAACAACCGTCAGCACTGAGTCGCCTGCCCATGTCCATGAGCTCCCCCGCATCCGAGCCCCGCTATGCCGTGATCGGCGCTGGCCCCTCCGGCCTCGCCGCCGCACGCAACCTGCAGAAGCTGGGCCTGCCCTTCGTCGGCTTCGAGGCCTATGCCGACGTCGGCGGGCTGTGGAACATCGCCAACCCGCGCAGCACGGTCTATGAATCGGCGCACCTGATCTCCAGCAAGCGCATGACCGAGTTCGCCGAGTTCCCGATGGCGGACCGCGTGGCCGACTACCCCAGCCACCGCGAGCTCTGCGCCTACTTCCGCGCCTTCGCCGATCACTTCGGCCTGCGCGAGCACTACCGCTTCAACGCCCGCGTGCTTCAGGTCGAGCCGGCTGGCGAAGGCAGCGCGCCGCTGTGGCGCGTGCGCTGGCGGGAAGGCACGGAGGGCGAAGGCAGCGAGACCCGCGAGGCCTTGTTCAAGGGCGTGATCATTGCCAACGGCACGCTGGCCGAGCCGAACATGCCGCCGTTCGAAGGCCGCTTCGACGGCGAGTTGTTGCACACCAGTGCCTACAAGGACGCGGCGCTGTTCGAAGGCAAGCGGGTGCTCATCGTCGGCGCCGGCAACTCGGGCTGCGACATCGCGGTGGACGCGGTGCACCGCGCCGCCCAGGTGGACATCTCGGTGCGCCGTGGCTACTACTTCGTGCCCAAGTACGTGTTCGGCAAGCCGGCCGACACGCTGGGCGGGCTGAAGCTGCCGCCCTGGTTGAAGCAGAAGATCGACAGCGTGATCCTGAAGTGGTTCACCGGCGACCCGGTGCGCTTCGGCTTCCCCAAGCCCGATTACAAGATGTACGAGTCGCACCCGGTGGTGAACTCGCTGATCATCTACCACCTCGGACACGGCGATGTCCGAGTGAAGGCCGACATCGCGCGCTTCGAGGGCAAGACGGTGCACTTCAAGGACGGTAGCCAGGGCGACTACGACCTGGTGCTGGCCGCCACCGGCTACAAGCTGCACTACCCCTTCATCGCCCGTGAACTGTTGAACTGGCACGGCCAGGCGCCGCAGCTCTACCTGAACATCTTTGCGCCGCGATTCGACAACCTGGCGGTGATGGGCATGATCGAAGCCAGCGGCATCGGCTGGCAGGGTCGCTACGAGCAGGCTGAGCTGATTGCCCGCGCCTTCAAGGCGCAGGGCTCCGAACAGGGCAGGCGGTTTGCCGCCACCAAGGCCGGCCCGGCGCCTGACCTCAGCGGCGGCTTCAGGTACCTGAAGCTCGAACGCATGGCCTATTACGTCCACAAGGACACCTACCGCGCCGCCGTGCGCGCCGCAAGCGAAGCCTTGCGCTGAACCAGGACGCCGAGACCCAGATGCTGCCCGTCGACGAGATCCGCCTCAACTTCAACCCTGCCTCGCTGATGCTGCTCAACGGGGTGCTGGCCTTCCTGATGTTCGGCATCGCGCTGGACACCAAGGCCGAGGACTTCAAGCGCGTGCTGCGCATGCCCTTCGCGATGGCGGTCGGCATCGCGGCGCAGTTCATCGTGCTGCCGGCCGCCACCTTCGCGCTGACGCTGCTGCTGCAACCCGGCCCGAGCATCGCGCTGGGCATGATCCTGGTGGCCTGCTGCCCGCCGGGCAACATCTCCAACATCCTCACGCACCGGGCCGGCGGCAATGTGGCGCTGTCGGTGTCGATGACGGCCATCTCGAACGCGCTGGCCATCGTGCTGATGCCGCTGAACGTCGCCTTCTGGGGCAGCATGCATCCCACCGCTGCGCCGCTGCTGCGCTCGATCGCGCTGGACCCGCTGGAGATGGGCGGCCACATCGTCGCCATCATCGGCCTCCCCTTCGTGCTGGGCATCGCCTTCGCGAACCGATTCCCCGCGCTCACCGAACGCATCAAGAAGCCTGCGCGCATCGCCAGCTTCGCCTGCCTGGTGCTGTTCATCCTGGCCGCCGTGGCCGGCAACTGGCGCTACTTCCTGGACTACGTGGGCCTGGTCATCCTGGCCGTGGTGCTGCACGACACGCTGGCCTTCGGCATCGGCTATGTCTGTGCCAGCCTGACCGGCCTCAAGGAGTACGAACGTCGCGCCGTGTCCATCGAGGTGGGCATCCGCAACGCCGGCCTCGGTCTGGTGCTGATCTTCAGCTTCTTCGGTGGCCTGGGCGGCATGGCGGTGGTGGCCGGCGTCTGGGGCTTCTGGGACATCATCGCGGGCCTGGCGCTGGCCAGTTGGTGGGGGCGCAAGCCGGCCGAGGGGCGTCCGCAATGAAGCCCAAGCGCATCCTCGTCACCGGCGGAGACGGCTTTCTCGGCCGCAGCCTGGTGGCCTCGCTCGCCGCCCAAGGCCATGTCGTCGTCGCGCAGGATGTGCGCGTGGTGCCCGAAGCGCGCCGCATCGCAGGCGTGATCTACGAGCAGCAGGACGTTCGCGAAGCCGCCGCTCTGTCGGCCAGCTTCGCCCGTCACGGCTTCGACACCGTGGCGCACCTGGCGTCCATCGTCACGCCAGGGCGCGATTCGAATCGCGCACTCGAGTACGCCGTCGACGTGGGCGGCACGCGCCATGTGCTCGATGCCTGCATCGCCCACGGCGTGCGGCACCTGCTCGTCAGCTCCAGCGGTGCGGCCTACGGCTACCACGCGGACAACCCGGCCTGGCTCAGCGAGGAAGACACGCTGCGCGGCAACGAGGTGTTCGCCTACGCACACCACAAGCGCCTGGTCGAAGAGATGCTCGCTGAGACTCGCCGCACGCACCCGCGGCTGCAGCAGACGGTGCTGCGCATCGGCACCATCCTCGGCGAGCGGGTGGACAACCAGATCACCGCGCTGTTCGAGAAGCCACGGCTGATCGCGATCCGAGGCAGCGACAGCCCCTTCGTCTTCATCTGGGACGAGGACGTGGTCGGCGCCTTCCTGCATGCCATCGAGACAGGCAAGGCAGGTTGCTTCAATGTGGCGGGCGACGGTGCGCTGAGCATCCACGAGATCGCCGCCGCCTTGGGCAAGCGCACGCGCGAGTTCCCACCCGCTCTCTTACGCGCGGCGCTGTGGGTGGGCTCGCGTCTGGGCGTCTCGCGCTACGGCCCCGAACAGCTCGACTTCCTGCGCTACCGCCCCGTGCTCGCCAACCGGCGGCTGAAGGAAGAGCTGGGCTACCAGCCGCGCAAGACCAGCCGCGAGGCTCTGCTGGCCTTCATCGCCGCGCGCCAGCAGCAGGGCCGGCCGCTGTGAGCGGGCAAGCGCCGCTGTCAGCGGGCGATATCGCCCGCGTGGCGGCCGTGGTGCTCATCTGGGGCCTGAACTTCGTCGTCATGAAGCTGGGCCTGCAGGGTCTGTCGCCCATGCTGCTGGGCGCACTGCGCTTCAGCGTGGCCGCGCTGCCGCTGCTGGTCTTCGTGCGGCCACCTCGGCTGCCCATGCGCTTCCTGCTGGGCTACGGCCTGGCGCAGGGCGTGGGGCAGTTCGGCCTGCTCTTCACCGCACTGCAACTGGGCATGACGGCGGGCATGGCCTCGGTGGTGATGCAGACGCAGGCCTTCTTCACCCTGCTGCTCGCTGCACCGCTGCTGGGTGAACGCACGCTGCCGCGCCAGTGGCTGGGCCTCGCGGTGGCGCTGGCCGGGCTGGTGGCCATCGCCAGCGCGCATGGCCAAGGGCCGGGGCAGATGACGCTGGTCGGCTTCGTGCTGACTCTGGGCGCGGCGCTCATGTGGGCCGTGTCGAACCTGGTGAGTCGCGTCGCCGCCGCCCAGCACGGCGGCTACGACCCATTGGGTTTCATCGTCTGGAGCAGCCTGGTGCCCATCGTGCCCTTCTTCGCCCTGGCGGCCTGGCAGGACGGGCCGGCGGCGCTGCAACAGCAATTGGCCGGACTGAACGCGCTTGGCATCGGTGCCGTGCTCTACCTCGCGCTGCTGGCCACCCTGCTGGCCTACAGCCTGTGGACGCGCCTGCTGCAGCGCCACAGCCCGGGGCGCATCGTGCCCTGGTCGCTGCTGGTGCCGGTGGTCGGTCTGTGGGCAGCGGCCGCGGTGTTCGGCGAACACCCTTCGCCGCTGCAGTGGCTGGGCACGGGCGCCGTGCTGCTGGGTCTGCTCATCAACCAGGGGTTGCTGCACCGCATGCTGCTGCGGCGCATGGCTGGCAACGCTTCGCGCTCTTCAGACGCGTGATCCCACCTCGAACACGCTGCGCAGCGCCTCCACGGTCTGAGGCTGCTCGAAATAGTTGCAGTGGTGCACGGTGCGGCTGCGGCCGAAGTCGTGCGCCAGCTCGATGGGCTGGCGGTCGGCGGTGAGCGCCATCGCGTCGGTGTTCACCACCAGGTCGTTCGGGCCGTCGAAGACAAGGTCGGCCGCCCAGTCGCCGGCGCGCAGCATGGGCTGGCTGAACAGGCGCAGGAAGTTCCAGCCGATGGCCTGGGGCTCGAAGTTCGAGCGGATGGCGGCGTAGCGCAGCAGGCCCTGGCGGAAGTCCTGCCCCTGGGCCTTGGCCTGCAGGCGCAGCAGCTCGGGGTTGTTGCCCACGCGGGACATGGCGTCCAGGCCCGGCACCAGCGCGATCGCGGCATCCAGCAGCGGGCCGCTGAGCACCGCACCGGTCACCGAAGAAAGCACGCGCAGCAATCCGCTCACCGCCGTGAAGAGGGCATTGGCCATGAAGCTGTCGCCGCCGATGCGCAAGGCATCGGCCACATTGGTCAGCAGGTCCAACGCGTTCTTCAGGCTGGGCGCGGCCGCCAGGCTGGTGCCGCCCAAGGGGGATGCCACGAAGACCACACGGCGACGCAGGGCCGGATCGGCAAAGGCCTCGCAATACCAGCGCGCCACCAGGCCGCCACGGCTGTGGCAAACGATGTCCACACTCTTGGGCCCCGCGCGCAGCAAGGCGGCCAGGTCGAAGGCGTTGAGCATCGGGCTCACCGACAGGGTCGGGTGGTCGTAGGCCAGCAGCAGGTCGTACTTGCGCTGCGCGTCGGCCAGGAAGTCCTGGCCGGGCTTCTTCTTCATCAGCCCTTGGTCGAGCAGGGACTCGCTGTTGCTGAAGGTGCCGTGGATGAAGATCAGCAGGGCCTTGCCTTTCACCGCCGCCGGGTCGATGAAGGGCTCCAGCGCGCCATTGCGCCAGCGGCGCAGGCCGTGGCCTTGGCCGGGCCAGGCGGCCTGCGGGGTCAGCTTGGTGTCGAGCGCGCCCAGCGCCGTGTAGACCTGCGAGCCCGGCAGGCGCTCGAAGGCGAACTGCTGCAGCACCTCGGCCATGGGCAG